>CAZZAO010000001.1:0-1552 GCA_964652205.1 uncultured Anaerolineaceae bacterium
GTGGCCGTTTCCCCCTCTCCGCTTGCGGAGAGGGGGTCAGGGGGTGAGGTCGGATTAGCAGGAGCCGAAGGCCGCGAAGGGGTCAGGGGGTGAGGTCGGATTACATGGATAGCCCGGCGGTCAGATAGACGTGGCGGGTGTGTGAGGCAGGCAGCGAGTTCAGGACATCTTGCCGAGAATAAGGTTGTGAATCTGCATCAGCGTCTGTTCGGCATCGCGCGGATCAACGACCACCGACAGGCTGCACCGGCCTGCGCCCTGCGCCAGCGCCAGCACGCGCACGCCGTTCAGCGCTTCGAGAATCGTACACGCCAGCGGGTGAACTTCCCCCAGATGCGCGCCAATAGCCGTGATAATGCTGACGGTGCTGGCGATCCACGGCATCGGCATCCCGTGGTCAGGCAGGCGCTCGTCCAGCGCCCGGCGCAGGCTGAGGAGCGCGTCCGGCCCGGCGGTTGTCGGCACGACGAAACAGAGCAGCGTGCGCCGCGCCGACTGTGAGGTAATCGTCACATCGACGTGGTTGCCGGTGGTCGTGAACAGCAGCTCATCGACCAGATCGGAAATCGGGCCGAGCGGGCCGCTGCTCTCGGCAGTCAGGCCGATGCCCTCGATGGCCGTGACCGCCTTGATCGCCGGGCTGTTCGGCTCGCTGACCGCGCTGATCCGTGTCCCTGGCTGCTGCGGCTTGAAGACGTTACGCACGCGCACCGGGATTTTCTGCTCGCGCAGTGGGGCGATCATGCGCGGATGCAGGATGCGCGCGCCGAAAAAGGCCATTTCGGCGACCTCGTCATACGAGAGCGCGGGGATCATGCGCGCCTCAGGCGTCTCGCGTGGGTCGGATGACATCATTCCATCGACATCCGTCCAGATCCAGACTTCGTCGGCTCCGACGCTGGCCGCCAGCACCGAGGCGGTGTAGTCGCTGCCGCCGCGACCGAGGGTGGTCGGCTTCCCGGCAGCCGTCGCGCCGATGAAGCCGGTGATGACCGGGATGATTGACCGGCTGAGCATCGGCGACAACTGCTGGGTGATGCGCGTCCGCGTCAGCGCGATGTTGACCGAAGCATTGCCGTAGACGTTGTCGGTGATGATGACATCGGTCGCGTCGATGGCGACGCCGCGCAGGTTGTTCTGGCGCAGCAGCGCCGCGACAATTCGCGCCGCCAGCCGCTCGCCGACGCCAACGACCGCGTCGATCTTGTCCGAGTCAGCGGTTCGACCGGCGCTCCCGGCCAGCGCCTGACAGGTATCGAGCATGTCGAACAGCAGTCGGTCGATGTCCGCTTGCAACGCGGCGCGCTCGGTCGGGCCGAGCGGCAGATGCTCGATCAGGGCCAGGTGGCGTGTCCGCAGGCTGGCGATGATCCGGCGATAACCACGGCGGTTGCTCAGTTGAGCCAGGTGGGCCGCTTCGATCAGCGCGTCGGTCACGCCTTCCAGCGCCGAGACGACCAGCAGCATCTGCTTCCAGCGCTCGCGCTCCTGTAAGACGATGCTCAGAACCTGCGTTAAGGCGGTCGTTGTCCCGACGGACGAGCCACCAAAC
>CAZZAO010000001.1:1562-114835 GCA_964652205.1 uncultured Anaerolineaceae bacterium
GCGTGTTCATCAACTGCACGCTTTCAAACCGTAGCTGCCGAAATGCTCGCACGTTAGAAATCGTTAAGGTAGGGAATACCCGAATTATAATCCGATTAATGCTCGCGCAACAACGATTCGCACTTGCAACCACCTCAATTTTGCCTGAAGATAACAGAAGGCTTATCATTAAGCTGATGAATGTTGTATTGATTGACTGAGGAACCTCAATGCCTGAAACAATCGTCGCCCAGCGGATGGTCGCTGGCGTGCGCTTCCACAAAGTCGGTAAGCTCTACCATTTCGGTTACGCGGCCTTTCCTGAGCTTCAGGTCAAGGATTTTGTCATCGTCGAAACGGCCCGCGGTCGGCAGATGGGCGAGATCATGGCCTTCGCCGCTGCCGACGAAAATCAGCGCGACTATAAGCCGATCCTGCGCATGGCGACTCCGCGTGACCTCGTGCTGCGTCAGGAGTGGGAAGGCCGTCAGGACGACGCGCTGATGCAGTGCCAGCAGCGCGCCAGAGAAATGGGCGGTTTCAACGGCGTCAAGTTTGTCGCCGCGCTCTACAACTTCGACGGGACGATGCTGACTTTCCTCTACAGCGCCGATGACAAGGTCAACGTCAGCCGCCTGTGGAACGACCTCAACCGTCAGTTCCCGGCGCAGCAGGTCGAGATGCGGCAGATCGGCCCGCGTGACGTCGCCAAACTGCTTGGCGGTTTCGGCGCCTGCGGCATTCAGCGTTGTTGCAGCACCTTCCTGACCGACTTCAGCCCGATCTCGATCAAGATGGCGAAGGCGCAGGGCATCTCGCTCAATCCGTCGGAAATTACCGGCATGTGTGGTCGTTTGCGCTGCTGTCTGGTCTATGAGTATGAGCAGTACGTACAGGCGCGCGCCAAACTGCCCAAGCGTAACAAGCGGGTTGGCTCGCCGTTCGGCGAAGGCAAAGTCGTCGATGTCCATCCGCTTCAGGATGCCGTCACCGTCATGACCGAAGACGGCTTCCACTTCGTCACGCGCGCGGAGCTGGTTCCGCTTGAGGAGCTGGAAGCACTGGCGAAGAAAGCTGGTGAACCCTGCACCGTTCATGGCGACGGCCCATGCGAATGCGGCGCGAAACCGGGCAAAAATGCCGGGGCATCGTCATCTGAGTCTGAATCGGAAGTTGACGACTCCGAGTAAGCCGCTGCGCTGGCTTGAGTGACGCGGTTCCGCCGCTGGCTAAAAGACCGCTGGCTGCCGAAACCCGAGTCCTCTGAATGGGACTCAAAAGAGAAAGCCATTTCCTCTTAGCTGGCTTTAGCCAGGTTGGGTTTGGTAGCCACGGGCTTCAAGCCCGTGGCGGCTAATCCGAAAAATGCATCACATCTATCACGAGGAAACCATGACCGAAGCACCGAACGCGCCCGCCGCGAAGCGGGTGATGGGCATTTTTGCCCATCCCGACGACCCTGAGTTTTTTGCCGGCGGAACCTTCGCCCGCTGGGCTGCCGAAGGTGCAGACATCACCTTCGTGCTGGCGACCAGCGGCGACAAGGGCAGCGCCGACCCGGAGATGACGCACGAACGGCTGATTGCCATCCGCGAGGAAGAAGAACGCAGTGCGGCGCGCGCGCTCGGCGTCCGCGAAGTCGTCTTTCTGCGCTATCCTGACGGCGAACTGACGCCGTCGCTGGCGCTGCGCCGCGACATCGTCCGCCTGATTCGCCTCAAGCGGCCCGATGTCGTCGTGACCTGCGACCCGACCGTCTTCTGGTTCGGCACGCGCTCGATCAACCATCCTGACCACCGCGCCATTGGCGAAGCGACGCTCGACGCCGTTTACCCGACGGCCCGCGACCGGCTCAACTTTCTGGAGCTGGAGCGCGACGAGAAACTTGCGCCGCACAAGGTCAAAGACCTCTACATCTGCGGCACAGCGACGCCGACGGTCAAGCTCGACTATACCGACTATCTCGACACCAAGATTGCCTCGCTGCACGAGCATAAGTCCCAGATTGCCGATATGCAGGCCATGGAAGAGCGGCTCCGCGCTAACCGCGATCCCGAATCGCCGCCCGAATATCCGCGCTACGTCGATAACTTTCGGGTCATCTATTTCGACCGCTAGATAATCTTTTGTCCCGTTGGCTGCTGCCGGACTCTCTGAGGGGCATGATGCGTCATGCCCCTCAGGTGCCAGGGCAATCGCATCAAAATCGCAGCTCAGGCTATAAAAGGTCATGAGGGTTTGTAGGGGCGACCCGCCGGGTCGCCCCTACGTTACCGTTGACCCTGGATAAACCGATATGAGCTTTCTTGAAACTCCGATCAAATTTGATGCGATTGCCCTCCTCAGGTGCTGAGTCGATATAGGCGAGTGCTTGACAAGGTGCTATGCTCGTAGTGAGGGACGAGTTTCATCCCTCGTCGCGGGTTCCAGACAATCCGTACCATCCAGTTGAAAACCGCAGTGGAACTTTCTCCCTTCGTCCTGAGGCGAAGCGTCCCGAACCGCTTGATCGTCCGGGGGCAGCCACAGGCCGCGAAGGGGTTGGGGTGAGGGCATGATGACCATCGATTTCAAACAACAGGCTGACGCCATGCGCGATGAGCTGATCGCCCGTCGCCGCGAGCTGCACCAGCACCCGGAACTGGCGTTCGAGGAAGTCTGGACATCGGCTTACGTCGCCCGCGCGCTGAACGAGCTTGGCCTCGAAGTGCAGACTGGCGTCGGCAAGACCGGCGTGGTCGGCATTCTTGAAGGCGCGCACGGCGGCCCAACGGTGCTCGTCCGTGCCGATATGGATGCGCTGCCGGTGATGGAAGAAAACAGCGTCGATTACGTTTCCGCTTTTCCCGGCAGGATGCACGCCTGCGGCCACGACGGCCATGTGACCATCGCGCTGGCGGTCGCCCGACTGCTCGCAGCGCAGCGCGATCAGATGGCCGGACGAGTGAAGTTCGTCTTTCAGCCCGGCGAAGAAAGCGGCAAAGGCGCGCTGGCGATGGTCAGAGACGGCGTGCTGCGTGACCCGCGCCCTGACGTCAGCCTCGGCCTGCATCTGTGGACGCCGCTGGAGTCGGGCGTAGTCGGGATCGCCGAAGGCCCGGTCATGGCCGGATGCACGATCTACGACATCCGAATTGGCGGCAAAGGCGGCCACGCTGCCCAACCGCACACGACGATTGATCCGCTGCTGTGCGGGACGACGCTCGTCAACGCCTTGCAGTCGATTGTCAGCCGTAACGTCGATCCGCTCGATACCGCTGTGCTCTCGATTACCTCTTTCCGCGCCGGGGAAACCTACAACGTCATCCCTGAAACGGCGGCCCTCAAAGGCACGATCCGCGCCTTCCGGCCTGAGGTGCGCGATCTGATGCTCAAGCGCCTGCACGAGATGACGGCCTCGATCTGCGCGGCGATGGGCTGTGCCTTCGAGATCAGCAGCACCAATGACACCAATCCGGTCGTCAACGATGCTGACATCACCCGCCGACTGCGCGCCGTTTTCGCGCCGATTGCCGGTGATGACCGGCTCGACACGGACGCGCGGACGATGAGTTCCGAGGACATGAGCCACCTGATGACCGATGTTCCCGGCGTTTATTTCTTCGTCGGGGCCAAAGACCCGGCGGCGACGGCCTATTACGGACACCATCACCCACGGTTTACCTTCGATGAGCAGGCCATGCCGCTGGCGGTTGCGCTGCTGGCGTCTGCCGTCGCGTCCTACGTGTTGGATCAAGCTGATGCCGACCACTAACATCTTTCACTGGCCGGATGGTCGCGGCTGGCTGATTCTGGCGGGCGACGCCGACGACGACATCCGCGCTCGCGCGCTCAATCAGACTGCCGCCGACGGCGCAATTGCCTACGTCAAGATGAACAGCTCGTTCGAGGCGGGTGAGGAGACGATGGAAGCGATGATCGCCCTCGGCGCGCCGAGCGGCTATCTGGTTGATGTTGCCGCCGAGGACGATCAAACCGTCGTCAGTCAGCTTACCGAGGCGGGAATGGTCGTGATTGAATCCGGCGTCAGCGGGGCTGAATCGCGCTCGGTGCTGCTCGGCGCTGCCGCCGAGGGAATCAGGGCGTCGTATGCCAGCGGCGGTGTTATACTGGCCGAGGGCTTCAGCGCCATGGTTTTTGGGGCCTGGGTCGTTCAGGATGATGGGACGCTCGTTCCCGGCCTTGAATGGCTTCAGTCGGCGCTGCTTGCGCCCGGCGTCATCGGCGCTGCCGAATGGGGTCGCGCGGCGCTGCTGGAGCGCCCGACCACGATTGCCGTCGGCATCGGCCCCGGTTCGGCGCTGGCGCTCGGCCCCGACGGTCAGGTGCAGGCATGGGGCGAGGGGCAGATTACGGTGGCGCTGGGTCGGGATTACATTGCACGTGAGGGGAACGAATGACGGCAACTATCGTAGTCGGCGCTCAGTGGGGAGATGAAGGAAAAGGCCGCGTGGTCGATTGGCTGGCCGCCGAATCGGATGTGGTGGCGCGCTACGCCGGGGGCGATAACGCCGGTCATACGGTCTACGTCGGCAGCACCGTCTATAAGCTGCATCTGATTCCGTCCGGCATTCTGCGCGAGGACGTCGTCTGCGTGCTCGGCAATGGCATGGTGGTCAACCCGGTCAACCTGATCCGTGAGATCGACCAGCTTCGCGCTGCCAGCATCGAGATTACGCCGGAGCGGCTGATGATTAGCACGCGCGCGCACATTATTACGCCCGCGCATATTGCGCTCGACAAAGCGGCGGAAGCGGCGCGCGGGGCAGGGGCGATTGGCACGACGTTACGCGGCATCGGCCCGGCTTATATGGATAAGACCGGGCGCAGCGGCGTCCGCGCCGGGGAGATGGCCGACCTCGAAGCCTTCGCTGATACCATGTTCACCGTCATTCAGAAGGCCAACGAGACGCTGACGGCGCAGGGTTTCGACGCGCTCGACGCGCAGGCCGTCGCCACCGAGTATCTCGACGCGGCGGCGCGGCTGCGGCCTTATCTGCGCGATACCAGCAATTACCTCAATCGGCGGCTGCGCGAAGGCGCGACGGTGCTCTGCGAAGGCGGGCAGGGGACGATGCTCGACATCGACCACGGCGATTATCCCTACGTCACCAGTTCGTCGCCGACGGCAGGCGGCGCGTTGATCGGCCTCGGTTTCGGCCCGCGCGAAGTGGATCGGGTCGTCGGCGTCGCCAAAGCCTTCGCTACCCGCGTCGGCGGCGGCCCGATGCCGACCGAATTGAGCGATGAGATCGGCAGTCGCTTGCGCGGAACCGGCGAAAACTTCTGGGATGAGTTCGGCACGACGACCGGACGGCCCCGGCGCACCGGCTGGCTCGATCTCGTCATGCTGCGTTACGCCGCGCAGGTCAACGGTTTCACCGAGTTGGTGCTGACCAAGCTCGACGTGCTCAGTGGGTTAGATGACCTGAAGCTGGCTGTGGCCTACAGGGTCGATGGCAGGCGCTGCGACTATCCGCCTGACCTGCTGGCCGACCTCAGGCGCGCGCAGCCGGTCTACGAAACCTTTCCCGGCTGGAACGAGGACGTCTCCGGCGTTCGTCAGTGGGGCGACCTTCCTGAGGCGGCTCGCAGCTACGTCAGCGCGATTGCTGATCGCGTCGGCGTCCCCGTCTCGACAGTCAGCGTCGGGCCAGAACGAGAGCAGCTTGTCTTTATCGAATAGGACGGCCCTATGCCATCGGGGGACACCTATTATTACGAGATGGAAGCCCCGGTCACGGCCCCGCCGCGACGGGTGATTTCGCTCGTGCCGAGCGTGACCGAGTCGCTGTTCGACCTCAATCTTGGCGCGCGGCTGGTCGCCGTCACTGACTTCTGTATCCATCCGGCGGCGGGCGTGGCTCGTCTGCCGAAAATCGGCGGGACGAAAAACCCCGACGTCGAGCGGATCATCGCCTTACATCCCGATCTGGTCATTGCTAACGCCGAGGAGAACCGCCCCCAGGACGTCGAGGGGCTGCGCGCCGCCGGAATCCCGGTCTGGGTGACGTTCCCGCGTACCGTGCGCGAAGCTTTCAACCTGCTCTGGACGATCATGCACGTCTTCGATGAGCCGTCGATGGTCGAGCGCGTCCGGGCGATGGAATGGGTCTGCGACTGGCTGGAACGGATGAGCGCCGCCCGCGAGACGCCGGTGAAGACGTTCGCGCCGATCTGGCTCGACCCGCTGATGACCTTCAACGCCGACACCTATGCTCACGACCTGCTGCGCGTCTGCGGCGCAGCCAACATCTTTGCCGAACGCGAGCGCTTGTACCCGCTCAAGGCTGATCTGGGACAGGCGGCAGCTTACGCGCCCGATGATCCGCGCGCGCAGGGCCGCGACACCCGTTATCCGCGCGTCACATTCGCCGAGGTTGTGGCCGCGCAGCCCGATGTCATTCTGCTGCCGAGCGAGCCGTTTCCTTTCGACGAGTCACATCTGGCGATGTTCGCCGCGCTCGACGTGCCAGCCGCAAAGATGGGGAAAATCCATCTGATCGACGGCTCGCTGCTGACGTGGCACGGGACGCGCGTTGGTCTGGCGCTCGACACCTTACCGGCCTTATTCGGCTTTGCCGAAAACGAGTGATTATGCGGCCCGGTGACGACTGGTTGGAAATGCTGGCCGAGTTTGTCCACGATATGCGCACGCCGATCAGCGCGGCTCGCGGTTATATCGAGCTGATGCAGGCAGTCGGCCCGCTCAACGAAAAGCAGGATAAATACGCCGAGCGAGCCGTGGGCGCGATTCAGCAGTTGGAGCGGCTGGTGCTCAACATGCTCGACGTGGCATGGCTCGACGCGGAAAAGCCGCTTCAGCTCGGCATCTGCGATCTCAAAATTCTCGTCAACGAGGCGCTCCCGTTCATTCAAGGGCTGGCCGAACGGCGCAGCATCGTCCTCGACGTGCAGCTTTCCTCAACCCTCGGCCTGATCGTCGGCGATGTCCGGCGGCTGTCGGCGGTCATCTACAACCTGACCGAGAACGCCGTCAAGTACAGCGATGAGCGTGGCTCGGTGACGATCACGGCCTATGGCACGCCGGAATCGGTGATCGTCAGCGTGCGTGACGCAGGCGTTGGCATCGCGCCTGAGGAACATAACAGCGTCTTTGAGCGCTTCTACCGCTCAGAGGCGACGTCGGGCGGGCGCGTCGGCAGCGGCCTCGGTCTGGCGATTGTCAGGGAAGTTGTTGAGCTGCACGGCGGACGGGTGGTGCTCGACAGCGCGCTTAAGCAGGGCAGCACCTTCACGGTGACGCTGCCGCGCATCCCCCCCGGCGCGGACGGCGTGGTAGCGGCAGCGGAGATCGAGTCGGTGCTTCGCCACGCCGACCACGGCGACTACTTCGATGGCGAGCCGAGCGAGATCAGCGACGCTGTCGACGACGATACTCAGGAATCCGCTGACCGCCAGCCCGATTCGGACGACAACCATCTTTAGCAGCGCCGGTGGAATTCCAGCGCAGAACGCGCTTTGGCTTGCGATAGCTTGTGCGGGATTGTACAATTCCCCTGGTACCATTCCGCGCGTTGAGGGAGGATGACTGTGAAGCGTTTAGCGATTATCGTCGTGCTGCTCCTGGTGCTTATCATTGGCGGCGGTTTGACGACTCAGCTCATCGCCAGCGGCAAATCATCGCCTCTGCCGATTCTGACGCAGTCAGGCAACCCGGACGCCTCGGTGAGCGCTATGTACGGCTGGAAGGCCGAGCAGTTGTTTCTCGCCATCGGGTTCATCATCACCAGTCTGATCGGCTTCGCGGTCGTCCTGACGGCTGTTTTCTGGTTCCTCGACCGGGGCGTGCGTGTTAGCCAGGCGGAAGCAGCTGCGAGCAAAGCCGCTGTGCCAGCGCAGCAGGCTAAAGAAGGCAGTTAGCCGCGCTTTACTGGAATACCCGTTCGCTGAAGCATGGTAAAGCCCGGCCATGCTCGTATCGCGCTGGAAAATGGAATCAATCAATCTGGTCGTGGGGCCTGTCTGATGCAACCGCAAACGTCTCGATCTGCTCGTCTTTTTCCCTGGCTGGCGCTCATCACCGCGCTGATGACCGTCGGCCTGATCGCCGTCGGCGGCATCGTCCGCGTCAGCGATTCCGGCCTCGGCTGCGGCAATCACTGGCCGTTATGTAACGGCACGATCATCCCGCCGCTTGACAACCTGAATGCCTGGATCGAATGGTCTCATCGGCTGTTCGCCATGTTGATCGGCGTCTTTGGGCTTCTGTCGCTGGTGACGGCGATCATCGCCTATCGTAAAACGAGGCGCGCCGTCATCTCTATTACCGCGCTGGCGGCGCTGCTGTTCACGCTTCAGAGCGCGCTCGGCGCGATTGTCGTCATCCTCGATCTGCCGCCGACATCGGTGACGCTGCATCTCGGTACGGCGATGTTCCTGCTGGCCTCGCTGATCTGGGCAACCGTCGCTGCGACCTACACGCCGACGCGCGCCTACGCCCGTGATAACTTCAGCTTCCTGCTCTACGTCACGACGGCGCTTTCATTCGTCATTATTTTGACCGGCGCGCTGGTGCGCGGCAGCGGCGCGACGCTGGCCTGCGTCGATTGGCCGCTGTGTAACGGCGCGTTGTTCCCGACCGGGCAGGGGCAGTTGGCCGTCATTCATATGCTCCATCGGGTGGCGGTGCTGGCGCTCGGCATCACGCTGGTGATGCTGGTCGTCTCGGCGCTGCGGAACCGACCGGCAGGTCGGATGCGGACGCTGGCCGTGCTGGCCTTTGTCGGCTATCTGACTCAGGCTGGAATTGGCGCTATGCTCGTCCTGAGCGGCGCTGCGCCGCTGTGGGGCGCGGGACACGTCCTGTTCGCCGCGCTCACCTGGGGACTGCTGGTGACGCTCACCATTCTTGAAACGATCAACAGCCGTGCTGCGCACGGTGAAACGGATGCGACATGGCACGCTCAGTCCGCCCTGAATTGAGGCAAAGCGGCTTCAGGCAGACGCTGCGGAACTATCTCGACCTGACCAAACTGCGAATCGTCCTGCTGCTGATTTTCACGACCGTTACGGCGATGGTGATCGCGGCGGGCGGCATCCCTCAGATTGGCGTGCTCGTGCCGACGATCATCGGCGGCTCGCTGGCGGCAGCCGGGGCCAGCGCGCTCAATCAGTACCTCGACCGCGACCTCGACGCGCGGATGACGCGCACTGCCCGCCGTCCGATTCCCTCAGGCCGCGTCGCGCCGATCAATGCGCTCCTGTTCGGCCTCGCCCTGATCGTCTGGTCGGTGCTGGTTCTCGGCCTGCTGGTTAACTGGACGACGTCGCTGCTGGCTTTAGGCGGCGCAATCTATTACGTCGTGCTTTATACCATCCTGCTCAAGCGCAACACGGTCGTCAACATTCTGATTGGCGGCGGCGCGGGGGCGATGCCGGTGCTGGTCGGCTGGGCTGCCGTGCGCGGCGGCCTGTCGTTCGAGGCCTTCATCCTGTTCGCCATCGTCTTTTACTGGACGCCGCCGCATAGCTGGGCGCTGGCGCTGCTCGTCAACACCGACTATGCCCGCGCTAACGTGCCGATGATGCCGGTGGCGAAGGGCGAGGAAGTCACGCGCTGGCAGATTCTGTTTTACTCGGCGCAGTTGGTCATCATTACCCTGCTGCCGGGGCCATTCCGTATGTTGGGGCTGCTCTACATGCTGGCGGCGACGATCCTCGGCGTTGGCCTGATTACCATGTCCGTCCGGCTGATGAACCGCCCTGATGGCGCGATGGCGAAGCGGCTCTATAAATATACGACGGCCTATCTGGCCTTCCTGTTTCTGGCGATGATGCTGGATCAGATCATCAAGCTAAAGTTGTAGACCGCGTGGCTCAAACTCCCCTCTGGCGTCGACTCGGCGTCCCGGCGCTGGTCGCGCTGGCGCTGCTGATCGTCTTTATCGTCCTCTTTCTGGTCGCAGCGCTGGGTTATCAGCCCGCGCCTGCCGACGATGCGACCCTCTCGGCCAGCAGCTACGTCACTCAGGTCGATGCGCTGCTCGCCAGCGCCGATCCGTCACGCGGGCCGGAGCTGATGGTTCAGTATCAGTGCGTCGTCTGTCACGTCAACGGCGCGAACAACGTTGCGCCGAGCTTCGACGGCCTGAGCGAACGGGCCGCGACTCGCCGTCCGCCGCTGACCGCGCCTGCCTACCTGTATGAATCGATCATCGCTCCGGCGGCGTTCGTCGTCACCGGCTACGCCGCTGTCATGCCGCAGAACTTCGCTGATCGCATCCCTGACCGCGACCTCGGCGATATGATCGCCTACCTGCTCAAGCAGTAAGCTCGTGCTGAGTACCGCGCACCGGGCGCTGAGTCACAATAGCGGCGTTGGCTTCGCTTTTGTTCTTGCTTTTACTCGGCCCTCAGCACTCGGCACTCATTACCCGGTACTTTCCCTTCTGAGTACCGCGCACCGGGCGCTGAGTTAAAATAGCGGCGCTGGCTTCGCTTTTGTTCTTGCTTTTACTCAGCACCCAGCACTCAGCACTCGGCACTCATTACTCATTACTCAGCACTCAGCACTCATTACTCAGCACTCATTACTCGGTACTTTCCCTTATGTATCTCGATGCGTTGACACTTTCTGCGCTGGTCGATGAGTTCATGGATACGCTCGTTGGCGGGCGCGTGCAGGACTCGATTGACGTTGACGAAACCGGACTCGGTCTGGAGATTTACGCTCGCCAGCAGCGGCGCTACCTTTACATCAGCGGCGACTCCCGGACGCCGCGCGTTCATGTTGTGCCGGACAAGCTGCGCCGCGGCCTGAATCGCCCGACGAATCTCGGCCTGCTGTTCCGGCGCTTCGTCGAAGGTGGGCAGATCGCGCATGTCAGCCAGCCGCCGTGGGAGCGGATTTTACAGATCGACGTCGATGGGCCGGAAGGGCCGGTGACGATTGTCGTCGAGCCAATGGAGCGGCGCAGTAACATCCTGCTGCTGCGTGAGGGGATCATCCTCGACTGCCTGCGCCGCGTTGGCCCAGGCGAGAACCGCTACCGTGTCAGCCTGCCCGCGCATCCTTACGTCATGCCGCCGCCGCAGACCGGCAAGCTTGACCCGACGACGCTGACGCTGCCGAACGTCGCCAGCCTGTTCGAGCAGAATGATGATCCGAAGCGTAAGACTCATCAGGTCTTGACCGGCAGGCTGCTCGGCGTCAGCCCGCTGCTGGCGCGTGAGATTGTCTTTCGCGCGGCGGGGACGGTCGATCAGGCCGCGTCGAAGGCCGAGCCTGCCGCGCTGCTGGCCGCGCTGCAATCAGTCGTTGGCCCGCTGGCGCGGCGCGACTGGCAGCCCGGCGTGGCCGAAGGCGAGCGCGGCATCGCCGCCTACAGCGTCTATCCGCTGGAGCATCTTGACGGTTGGCATCGGGTCGAGACGTTGAGCGAGGCGATGTCGCTCTATTACGGCGCTGCCATTGGCCCGGAAGCCTACGACGCCGGGAAGCAGCCGCTTCGAGACGCGATTGCCGAGGCGCGCGCCCGGTTGAACGGCAAGCTGACCTCGCTTCAACGCTCGATGACCGACGACTCCGAGCGCGACCTGCTGCGTCAGAGCGGCGACCTGATCCTCGCCTATCAGTACACGCTCGCGCCGAAGCAAACTGAGCTGCGGGCGCAGTACGAGGCCGACGCGCCGGAACTGGTGATTGCGCTCGACCCGACGCTGACGCCGCTCGAAAACGCGCAGCGCTATTTCGAGCGCTACAACAGGGCCAAACGCGCGCTCGACGACGTGCCGGAGCTGATTCAGGGGACTCAAACCGAGCTGGCGGTGCTGGCGCAGCTTGAAACTGACCTCGAGCTGGCGCGGAACTGGCCGGAAATCGACGAGGTGCAGCAGGCGCTTCAGGCGCGCGGCCACTGGCGCGGCACGCCGCGAGCGCGGATCGCGGGTGGCGGCAGCAGCGCCCCGCTGCGCTTCAGGGCGAACGGGGAGTTCGTCGTCTGGGTCGGGCGCAACAGCCGCCAGAATGAGATTGTGACCTTCGATAAAGGCAGCCCGGTCGATTTGTGGCTGCACGTCCACGATGTTCCCGGCGCGCACGTCATCATCAAGAACGATGGCCGCAAAATCCCCGACGCCGTGATCGAGCAGGCGGCGGCGCTGGCGGCCTATTACAGCAGCCGACGCAGTGAGGGCCGCGTGACCGTCGATGTGACCGAGCGGCGCTACGTCCGTAAGATCAAGGGCGGCGCGCCGGGGATGGTCACGTATCGCAACGAGCAGACGCGCGTCGTCGCCCCGGCCAGCGAGCAGGACTTGCAGGCGAATTAACGCCGCCGCTGTTCGTCGGCGTTATAATCGAGGTAAGCTCGGACTTGGGTTAGCACCTGCTGCATAAGGGACGGAAAATGGCCCACCAACATCTGATTCCTGACCCGGATCATCCTGTCAGGCTCAAGCATTATGACCCGAACGATACGGACGGCTGGGAGCGCGATGAGGCTGAGGACGAAACTAAGAAGCTCGAAAAGCGGCTGACCGAGCTTCAGGAGCGGCTTTACGCCCAGCACACCCAGGCGCTGCTGATCGTGCTTCAGGCGATGGACGCGGGCGGCAAGGATGGCACGATCCGCCATGTCTTCGATGCCGCCAATCCGCAGGGCGTCCAGGTGACGAGCTTCAAGACGCCGACGACCGAAGAACTCGACCACGATTTTCTCTGGCGCATTCACGCGCATACGCCGGGAAAAGGCTACATTGGCATTTTCAACCGCAGCCACTATGAAAATGTGCTGATCGTCCGCGTCAACAAGTTAGAGCCGCGCAGCGAGTGGAAGAAGCACTATGACCAGATCAACAATTTTGAGAAGCTGCTGACGGACAGCGGCACGCGCATCCTCAAGTTCTATCTGCACATCGACAAGGATGAGCAGAAACAGCGTTTTGAGGAACGGCTGACTGATCCGCAGAAACTATGGAAGTTTGCGCTGGCCGACGTGCAGGTGCGCGAAAAGTGGGATGATTACATGGATGCCTACGGCGACCTGCTGACGAAATGCAATACGCTCTACGCGCCGTGGTATATCATTCCGGCGAATCACAAGTGGTATCGCAACCTGGTCATCACGCGCACGATTGTTGAGACGCTGGAAGACATGAAGCCCAAATATCCAAGATCAGAGATTGATCCATCGACGGTCGTCATTCCCGATTGATGGCGCTCAGCCGGCGCTGATCGCCCGCCGCGCGGCGTCGAGTACCTGACCGATGTCGATATCGCGCATACACGGGTGATTTTGCGGGTCGTCCCCCAGCCAGTCGAGGACGCGGCACGGACGACAGCCAATCGGCGAGGCGAGGACGCGGTGCTGCTCGCGCGGCCCCCACGGCCCAAATTCGACCGGGTCTGCCGGGCCGAACAGCGTCACGGTCGGCGTGCCGACCGCCGTCGCCAGATGGAGCGGGCCGCTGTCCGGCCCCATCACCAGCATCGCCCGATCATAGAGCGCGGCAAGCTGGCTGACGCGCGTATCGCCGACCATCAGACAGGGTTTATGCGTCATCGCGGCGGCAATTTCCCGCGCCAGCCCGATCTCGGCGTCGCTGCCGGTGATGACGACCGCCGCGCCGTATTGATCGGCCAGCGTGTCGGCGACTTTGGCCCAGCGTTCCTCATCCCAGCGTTTGACCCACGTTCCTGAGCCGGGATGAACGGCGAAGATCGGCTGATCCTGAGGGATATTCCAGCCTTCGAGGTACGAATCGACGTAGACGCGGGCGAGCGGCTCGACCGGAAAATCGAGCCGCGCCTCATCGGCGTTGAGCGCGCCAGTCAGCGGCTCGACCAGCCGGAGACTCTGCTGCACGGCATGTTGATAGACATGCGGGACTTTTTCGGTCAGGAACGGCAGCATGTCCGGCAGCGCGCAGCCGATCCGCTGCGGGATTCCAGCGTACTTCGCCAGCATCGCGCCCCACCAGTGATCGGGCCGGAAAATGATCGCGGCGCGATAGCCGATGCGCCGCAAAATTCGGGCCGACTTCCACAGGGTGGCGTAGGGCGATGCGGTCGTCGTTCGCGCGCGGCTGAAGCCGGGGAAGGGCAGCGTCAGCACGGCATCGACCTCGTCATAGGCGGCGATCACATCCGCCGACCACGGCCCGACGAGCGCGTGCAGCTCTGTTTTGGGCAGCGCCGCCCGCAGCGCCCTGATCGCCGGAGTCGTCAGCAGCACGTCGCCGAGGTGATCGGGGCGGATGAGCAGGATGCGGTCGGGCAGCGGCTCGCGCTGTGCCGGAATCGGCATCCGACCGAGATCGACGAGCGCGGCGCGACGGATGCGCTGCTTGAGCGTAGTACGATGAAACGCTTGAGTGAGGCGGCGATTGCGCTCGACCAGCGCCGCTCTATCCAAGCCCGATGCCCCTGTAGAGGTCGAGCAGGCAGGGGATCAACACCGACCAGTCGTAGCTGCGCTGAACGGCGTCGTGTCCAGCCGCGCCGAGTCTTCCACGCCGGACAGGGTCTTTGAGCAGCAGCGTCACGGCCTGCGCGAACGGCTCCGCGCCGTCGGCAATCATCAGCGCGGCGCGGGTTTCCGCCGTCAGGCCAGACGCCGCCGTTGTGGTGGCGACGACCGCGCAGCCTGACGCCATTGCTTCGAGGATTTTCAGCCGCGTCCCGCTGCCCATTCGCAGCGGCGCAACGTAGACATCGGCAGCTTGCAGGAACGGCTGAACTTCCGCCACCCAGCCGGTGATCTCGATGTTCTTCTGCTCGCGCAGTGGCTCAAGCAGCCTGTGCGGCTTCTGCCCGACGATGTACAGCCGCGCGTCGGGAACCTGCTCGACGACTTTCGGCAGAATCTCGGCGGCGAACCAGCGCATTCCATCGACGTTCGGGCGATAGTCCATTTTGCCGGTAAAGACCAGCACATGCTCGCCGAGGTCGAGGTGCTGGCGGCCATTGTGATAGGCGTCGGCGAAGATGCCGTTAGGGACGATGCCGATGCTCCCCTGCGGGCGAAACGGCCTGAGCCGCGCGGCATCCTCGTCGCTGACCGTAATGACGCAGTCGACCGCCGCGCAAACGTCGCGCTCGAAGCGAGCGATACGCCGCGCCTGAAGCCATGAGTATAGCGCGAATGGCAGCCGCAGCGGGTTGGCCCGCTCGACGTGGTAAATCGTTTCCTGCAAGGCGAACTCGGCGTTGTGCGCGTCGTAGCACAGGCGCGCCTTCGGCTGACCTTCACGCGCGACCGGCAGATAACCGGCCATCTCCAGTCCCTCGAACTGGACGAGATCGAAGCTTTCCTCGGCCAGCAGCCGTTCGAGCGCGGCGCGAAAGGCCGGGCTGTCGCGCTGCCAGACCATATCCGGCTTGCGTGTCGTCGGCAGCGCCAGCAGCCGCGCCCGCGCGGAGTGCGTCGGCGGCTCGACCGTGACGATCCGGCGGCACAGGTCGTTGAGCGGCGTGGCTGCCGGGTCAACGCTGCCGTCGTGGAAACTGAGCAGCGAGACGTCGTGACCGGCGTCATGCAGCCCGTGGATCAGGCCAAAATTGCGGATCGTGCCGCCCTGATGCGCCGGGAATGGCAGCGTGGGAGTCAGCAGGAGAAGATGCATACACTCTGTCTTAGACTGATTCGTAGACGGCCCGGACGATCCGGGCTGTTCGCATCCAGGTGAACGTTTGCGCGCGCTCTAACCCCGCCGCGCGCATCGACTCGCGCCATGCCGTGTCGGTCAGCGCCTGTTCCATCGCGGCGGCAATGGCGTCGGCGTCGTCGGGATCGACCTGCCGACCGACGCTGCCGACGACTTCGGGCAGTGAGCCGCGATTGCTGACGATGGGGACCGTGCCGCAGGCCATCGCTTCCAGCGCAGGCAGGCCGAAGCCCTCATAAAACGATGGCGTGACCAGCGCGCAGGCGCTATTGTACAGCGCAGGGAGCCATGTTTGCGAGACCTTCTCGCGCCACAGGATTCGCTCGGAGAGCCGCAGCGCCTCGATCTGCGCCATCGTCTCGTCGAACAGCCAGCCGCGCGACCCGGCCAGCACCAGCGGCGGCGCGTCCGGCAGCCGCGCGATCAGCCGCCGATAGGCCTCGAGCAGGCCGCCGATGTTCTTGCGCGGCTCGAACGTGCCGACGAACAGGAAGTAATTCGGCGGCAGACTCAATTCGCGCCGCATTGCCTCGATAGCGTCTGCCGGGAGCGGCTGAAAGCTCTCGTCGACGCCGAGCATGTGGACGGTGATCTTCGCCGCCGGGACGCCGAGCAGCGCGACGATGTCGGCTCTGGTCGCCTCGCTGTCGGCGAGGATGTGGTCGGCCTGTCGGACGGCGCGCTCAATCTGACCGTTGTAGTAGCGGCGGCTTTCGTCGGTCAGGAACTGCGGGTAGTGCAGAAAGGTCAGGTCGTGGACGGTGATGATGTGTTTGCGCGCGCCATGCAGCGGCGGGATGAAGTCGGGGCTGTGCAGCACGTCGAGCCGGAAGCGCGCCAGTTCGACCGACAGCGCCAGCCGTTCGAGCCGGTGATGCGGCGGCGTCCACAGCGGCGCGGCGTGAAAGCGGGTCGTCAGCGGCTCGCGCGCCTTGCGGCTGTGAAAGACCGTGTAGTCGTTGGCGTGGTCGAGGGCTTCGAGCGCCGTGATGACGCGGCGGATGTAAGTGCTGATTCCCCCGGCGCGATAGTGGGTGAGGCGTGCGTCAATCCCGATCTTCATGCGCGCGAGTATAACGATGGCGGACGGGACAGGCCAACATCAAACAAGTTGTAACTATGTCATTTTAGGAAACAATTACATCTGTTTCGATTGCTGCGAGAGGTTAAGCAACCGGGCGCGTAAAGGGTCGTCCTGCGGCGTATTAGCTTCGTATTCACGACGGGCCTGTTCGGCAAGGTGGCGCTGCTGCTTCACATACGAATCGACTTCATGGCGCTGCTGAAGGTAGTAACCCACAACCAGATAAACGTCTGATAGATTAAGCGCAGGATAGTGATGGACAATTTCTTCAGGTGATGCGCCCTGATTAAAATCGACAATCAGTGTTTGCAGCGTGACGCGAGTTTGACCGATACGAATAACGCCGCCTTCGTCGGTTCTCAAAGGAACATCTACGCCGATTGGGGGAGAGATCATTCAAATTACCTCACGCTATCGAGTCGCTTCAGTATAAACGAGGAAGCCGATAAAGTTGATATCAGATGATTGTTTTAAAATAGACGGACGTAAATCCTGTTGGCCTCGGAGCGATTGAATGGCGTGCTACTTCATGAAATACTGGATCTATCACACAGTCGAGCCGCAGCTTGGCTCCAGAATGGTGTACTCGGCCAGTGTGCAGTATCGGCGCATCGACATTGGGGACGTCATCTGGTTTGTGACTCTCGTGCCGAAGATCGAGCATCTGCTGCTGTTTGCGCGGCTGCGCGTCGATTGGCTCGGCACGCGCGAGGACGCCGCGCAGCGCCTGAGCCGACCTTCCACGGATTTATGGGACGCGCCGATTTACGCCATGACGCCGCCGGAGCAGGCTGAGACGTTCCGACTGGTCGATCTTGACGATCAGGCGGGCCGCCTTCGCTTTAACAGCGCTGCGGGCAGGCGCAGTCTGCCCCGCTTCAACCGCGCGCAGGCGCTCCAGACGATGCGCGAACTCACGCCGGAGACGAACGCTATGCTTGAGGCGATCTGGTCTGGGTGTTGAGAGTCAGGGGATGCGATCCGCTGTTTCCCTGTTTGAGGCTGGCCGACTGTAATTCCGCCAAAAGTCGCCTTTTCTCCCGCGCGGATTCCCACTACACTAAGCCTGCACGCGATGGGAGAGCAGGCGCGAATGAGCGATAACCCGACCGATTCTGAACTGAAACGCGCGGCCTCGTCGATCACGACCGGGCGCATCGAGGCGCTGACCGACGGCGTCTTTGCCATCGTCATGACGATTCTGGTCTTTGGCATCCAGATTCCCGGCGCGGAGCTGGTCGGCAGGATTCATCTGCTGCCAGCGCTGGCGACGCTGGTTCCCAACCTGATCGGCTACGTCATCACCTTCATCATCATCGGTGTGCTGTGGGTCGGTCATCACAACCAGTTCTTCTACATCCGCCGCGCCGACCGGACGCTGTTATGGATTAACATCCTGTTTTTCATGGTCGTGGCGCTGCTGCCGTTTTCTGCCGGGCTGTTCTCGCACTATGGCCGCGATCCGGTCGCTATCGTCGTCTACAACGTCAACCTGATCCTGTCGAGCCTGCTGCTCTACGCGCACTGGGCTTACGCCACGCGCGATAGTCACCTGCTCAACCATCCGATTGAGGCTCATGTCCGCGCCATCGTCAACCGGCGCATCCTGACGCCGCTCGTGTTCTACCTGCTGGCGATCCTCGTGTCATTCGTCGCCGTCGAAGTGAGCATCGCCATCAACGTCCTCGTGCCGATTGTCTGGGCCTTCCCCAGTTCCATCGACCACATCTTTCGCCGGGGATAAGGGGCCGCCGGGTATGATGACGGTTTTGCAAATAAAAACAGGCTCCTGTTTCTGCGGTTTTAGCTGGCTTCAGCCAGCTTCAGTTGACTTGCCGGAGGGCTTTTAGCCTCCGGCATCCGTCCCGACAAAAACCGTCTCTCTTTCTCCCCTCTCCCACCGGGAGACGAAGTGGTTATGGCCTCGCTCGTGCCGCGAAGCGGCATCTCGACCCGCAGGGCGAGCGGGCCTAACCAGGGGCCGGGGGTGAGGGCGCGGGGGTAAGGGCGAAATGGCATCCTGTCCCGGCAAAAACCGCCTCTCTTTCTCCCCTCTCCCGCCGGGAGAGGGGCCGGGGGTGAGGGCGCGGGGGTGAGGGCGGGTTCTTACAGCCACCTCGCCACAAGCGCATCGAGCGAGCCATCGGCGATCATCGTCGCCAGCGTCGAGTTGAGCGCGTCCCAGACTGCGCCCCGGTCGACGCGGACGGCAATCGCGTAGTTGGCGTCGGTGACATAGTGAAATTGTGCCGCCCAGGTCGGGTGCGCGCGCAGATACAGCCGCGCGCTGATGGCATCCGCTAACGCCGCGTCCGCCTGACCGAGCCGCGCCGCGTCCAGAGCATCGGTTGTCAGCTCATACGGCCTGCGCTCGAACGGCAGTACGCGGCGCAGCCAGCGGCGCGTCTCGGCGTCGGCATTCGAGCCAAACTCGAAGGCGACTGAATGGCCGGGCATGGCGCTCATCCCGCTGTAGAGACTGTCCGCCGCGCTGACCAGCACCAGCCCGGCATTGAAATACGGCAGCGTATACATGACGTCGTTCGTCCGCGTCGTATCGACCAGCACCGCCGAGATCAGCGCGTCAACCTGATCGGTCTTGAGCGCGTCGTACAGGCCGTCGAAGCCGAAGCTGACGAATGTCACCGGCACGCCGAGCCGCTGGCCGAGCGCGCGGGCGAGGTCGATATCGAGGCCGCTCAGGCGCGCGCCGCTGGCGACAGCGAACGGCGGATTGCTCGGATCGACGCCGACGCGCAGCGCGCCGGTCGGGAAGATCGGCGGCGTTCCCGGCTGTCCCGGCAGCGGCCCGCGCAAGCGCCACAGCCCGACCGCTGCCGCCGCGACCAGCGCCGCTGCCAGCGCGATCAGCGCGAGGCGACGGGCGCGGGGAGCCATAACTGTTGATCCTGCTGCCAGCCGCGCGCGAACGCCTGCACCGCGTAGTAGATCGGTTTCGGCTGGAACGGCACGGTCACGAGCGTGAAATAGTCGGGATAGTTGAGCGTATCGGTCGGGAAGCGGAAGGCCCACAGGCACATCTTTTGCAGCCACGGCCAGTGAGTGTCGGCCCACTGGTAGGCAGCGAGGGTGTACTCGATCCGCTGCGCGGGCGTGACGGCCAGCGTCCAGCGCGGGCTGTCGTTCCAGCCAGTTTCGGTGATCGTGATCGGCGTGCTGCCGAGTCCGTACTGCGCCATCAGGTTATGCAGCAGTTCGACGCGGCGAAAGTTGAGCTTATCCGGCGCGGGCGGGTCATCCGGCGGCGCTTGAAAACCATAGGTGTGCGCGGCCAGCGCGTCGAAGCTGCCCGCCATGCCGTCTCTGAGCAGCGCTTCAAGATAGAGCAGGTCGTCGAGGCCGTTCGGGCTGCCGGGCGGCTCCAGCGTCGGCGCGAGCGGCGCGGCAAGGATAATCACCTGCGGATTAGCCTGATGCGCCTTCGCATAGACTGCTCGGAGCAGCGCGACGTAAGCCGCCGGATCAACCTGCCGGTAGCCCCACTCGAAGGCGCTGTTTGGCTCGTTCCAGATGATGATCTGGTCGATGACTCCGGCGTAGCGCGCCGCAAACTGCGCGACGAAATCGCCGAAGGCCGCATACGATTCTGGCGGCAGCGTGTTGAGCGTGCTGAACTGCGGGTCGAGGTCGGCGCGCGCCCAGTCTGGCGAGAAGCCCATCCGCGCGATGATATGCAGCCCCTGATTCTGCGCCTGTCGCACGATCCGATCCGCCGATCCCCAGTCGTACTGGTCGCGGCGGCTCTCGATATAGGCCCACGGGAAGAACTCGACAATTGTCCCCGCGCCCATCTCGCGCACCAGTTGCAGCGACTTCTGAATTTTCCACTCGTCCACTTCGTCGATCAGGCGGGTGTGGACGCAGACTTCCGGGTGCAGCGTCTCGACGGTTTGCGGCGGGCCGAGCGGCGCGCGCGGCGGAGCAGGGGCGATGGCGCTCAGGATGACACCGGCGATCATGGCGCGGACGCCCCAGCGCCAGTGTCGCCGGAACCCGCGCGCGCGGCGGAGAAGTAGACTTCGCATGGGCGCAATCATACCGCAGGCCAGGGCAAACGCATCAAATTTGATCGGAGTTTCAAGAAAGCTCATATCGGTTTATCCAGGGTCAACGGTAACGTAGGGGCGACCCGCCGGGTCGCCCCTACAAACCCTCATGACCTTTTATAGCCTGAGCTGCGATTTTGACGCGATTACCCTGTACCGCAGGCCGCAACAGTTGCGCGAACCCGCCGTGACTGCTTACAATCTGCGCGTTCTGTCGCTGGCTCAACGCTGTCCGGTTGCCGGGATACGGGTTATCTGTCCATCCGATGCTCAAAGTGCCGGGCTGCGAGAATTTATCGAAAACCTGCTCCAGCAGGCTCGTTGAGCCTGGCGTTACGCTCAAGGCGTCGAAAAGACCAGTGTTGCCCTGTTTGTTTACCTGATGCGCTTCGTTTACGGGCTGGCTTCAGCTAGCTTTCAATAAATTTTGACTCGTAGTCCGTGGCTTTGAGCTGCGGTCGGCAGGGCGGCAAACGCTCATCACGACCAATCGAATTGTTTTGACTCAATCACGGAAGGACCTTGATGACCTTTGACATTGAGCAACCGGGCGTGCTGGCTGACTATCTGCGCCAGCACGGCCACATTGATGCCGATGAGCAGCCCGACGTGCGGCCTTTGAGCGGCGGCGTCTCCAACCGCACCGTCTGGGTCGGTCGCGCCAGCGGTGAGGCGTGGGTCGTCAAGCAGGCGCTCGATAAGCTGCGCGTTCAGGTCGATTGGTTCAGCAGCCCTCAGCGGATTCACCGCGAGGCGCTCGGCCTGCGCTGGCTGGCTGACCTTGCGCCTGAAGGGACGATTCCCGCGCCGGTTTTCGAGGATCACGAGGCCCATCTGCTGGCGATGCAGGCCATTCCGCAGCCGCACGATAACTGGAAAACGCTGCTGCTGGCGGGGCAGGTTGATCCCGGCCATGTCCGGCAGTTCGCCGTCCTGCTCGGCACAATTCATCGTCGCGCCCACCAGCGCCGCGCTGAGGTCGCGCCGGTCTTTGACGACCGCGCCTTCTTCGAGTCGCTCCGTCTGGAGCCATATTACGCCTACAGCGCCGGACAGGTTCCGGCGGCTTCATCCTTCCTCAGTCGGCTGATTGAAGAAACCCGCGCGACCCGGCTTTCGGTCGTCCATGGCGACTACAGCCCGAAGAACGTGCTGGTTCGTGACGGCCAACTGATTCTGCTCGATTTCGAGGTCATTCACTGGGGCGACCCGGCTTTCGACCTCGGTTTCTCGCTGGCTCATCTCTTAAGTAAGGCCCATCATGTCATGCCTCAGCGGCAGCTTTTCCTCGATGCGGCGGCGGCTTACTGGTACGGTTACGCGGAAACGCTCGGCGATGTCCCCTGGCGGATCGCGCTCGAACCGCGCGCCGTCCGCCAGACGCTCGGCTGCCTGATGGCCCGCGTCGCCGGGCGCTCGCAGCTCGAATACCTGAGCGCCGACGAGAAACGCCGCCAGCGCGATATTGTACTTGACCTGATGACCGCGCCGCCGCCGACTGTGGCCGCGTTGGTCGACAACTTCAGCGAAAGGCTCAACACCTATGGCGACGATTGAGTCGCTTTCGGCGCTCGAAATCCTCGACAGCCGCGGACGCCCGACGATCCGCGCGGCCTGCCGCCTGAGCAGCGGCGCGCTCGGCGTGGCCGATGTCCCGTCCGGCGCGTCAACCGGCACGGCGGAAGCGCTCGAACTGCGCGACGGCGATCCGGGACGCTATCGCGGCCTCGGCTGCCGTAAGGCGGTCGGCCATGTGCGCGGCCTGCTCAATCACGCGCTGGCGGGCCGGGAGTTCGATCAGGCATCGCTCGACCGCGCCATGATCGACCTCGACGGCACGCCGAATAAAGCCCGCGTCGGCGCAAACGCGATTCTGTCCGTATCGCTGGCTTTCGCCCGCGCCTGCGCGCTCGAACGGAATATCCCGCTCTACGCCTGTTTCGCCGCGCTGGCTGGCCGTTCAGCCGTGACGCTGCCGCGCCCGACGATCAATCTGTTCAGCGGCGGCAAACACGCGGGCGGGCAGGTCCCCATTCAGGATGTGCTGGTGGTGGCGATGAGCGCCGCGACGATGGATGAAGCGCTGGCGATGACCTACGCCGTCTACCAGTCCGCCGCCGACCTGATTAAGCGTAAATACGGGATGCGCGCGCTGACCGCCGACGAAGGCGGACTCGCGCCCGATTTCAAGTCGGCCAGCCAGATGCTCTCCGATGCCGTCGAAGCGATTGAAGGCGCGGGCTATCAGCCGGGGCGTGAGGTGGCGATTGCCATCGATGTCGCTTCGAGCCATTTCTACCGCGACGGGCGCTATCATCTGAGCGCGTCCATGCAGCTCGAAGCGTCTGCCATGATCGACGCCGTCGCCGGATGGGTCGATCAATTCCCGATTGTCAGCGTCGAGGATGGTTTATCCGAGGACGACTGGGAATATTGGCCGCTGCTGCGCGAGCGGATCGGCGGCAAGGCGCTCGTCCTCGGCGATGACCTGCTCTGCACCAACCCGACGCGGATTCGCCGCGCGGTCGAGGCCAACGCCGCCGACGCGCTGCTGCTCAAGGTCAATCAGATCGGTTCGCTGACCGAGGCGCTCGAAGCCTTCACGCTGGCGCGCGCCGCCAACTGGGCGGTGACGGTCAGCGCGCGCAGCGGCGAAACCGAGGACAACTGGCTCGCCGATCTGGCGGTTGGCTGGGGCGGCGACCAGATCAAGATCGGCTCGATCACCCAGTCGGAGCGGCTGGCGAAGTATAATCGCCTGCTGGAAATCGAGGCGACGGCGGCTTTCCCGCTCGCCGTGTGGCCCGGCTAGCTCACCGCTCGCCTGGCGTATCAACTATTGGAGTTCATCCTATGAAAACGGACTTTGACCGCACCATTATGGTGACTGGACACGGTACTGCGCGCGGTATCCCTGATCTGGCGCGAGTCACATTTGGCGTCGAGATGATCCATGCCGATCTCGCCCCTGCTTATGAAGCGACGGCTGCCGCCATGAGCCGGTTGATCGTCAGCCTGTTGAATATCGGCATTGCCCGCGCTGATATTCAAACCCGGAATCTCGCGGTCAACTCCCGTAACGAACGGGTCGATCATGCTGAACGCGAATATCGGCAGGTATACGCTGCCAGTCAGTCGATCACCGTGACCATTCGTGACATCAGCGCCGTGAGCCGGGTGCTCTCAACGGCGGTCAGGAAGGGGGCGAACAAGGTCGAGAGTCTCCATTTTGAGGCTGCAAATCCAGAAGCGCTGATCGCGCAGGCGCGCCTTGCCGCTGTTGCCGACGCGCAGGAGCACGCAAAACAACTGGCTGACGCGCTGCATGTTTCGGTAGGACGCCCCCTCAAAGTCGCCGAAGGCAAAGGCGAAAGTCGGTCGATTCATTTGAGGGAATCATTCCTCAACAGCGACCGAGTTATGCGGGATATGCCTGTTGAAGCAGGACTGACCGCCATACACTATCACGTCCGCGTCACTTTTAGCCTGCAATAATCGCTAAGAATAATTCGTGTCGCTGCTCAGCCATGCGGCGACCGGGATTACGGCATGATAACGGGTACCTCGGTCGTGATCTGCGACATCTTCAGTTGCGCCGTGCCTTTCGGCTCAATCGGATAGGCGGCGACCCACGCGGCATAGCCGCCCTTGAGCGCGGATGCCTCGAAACCCTGTTCCTTGAGGAAGCGCGCGACGCGGCCACTGGCCGCCTCGTCGGGACAGTGGCAGTAGGCGACGACCGGCTGATCTTTCTGAGCCGCTGCTGCCCAATCGCCGACCTGATCCGGCACAACGCGGACGCTGCCCGGAATCTGGCCCTCGTCGCTCTCGTAATGCGCCCGCGAGCGCACGTCCAGCACGACCGGCGGGTGAGCGCTCTGCATCTGTGCTGCCAGATCGTCGGGCGTAATCCGTTTGACCTCGCTGGCGTCCGGCTCGAACAGCCCGGTAAAGGTGCTTTCGCGCTCCTCTTCCATCGTCTGTCTGGCTTTAGCGACCTTATGCGCGTACCACGCCGATACTGGCGTTGCCGTTACGCCGTGGACGATCACCGAGACGACCACGACTGCGCCGACGACCGCCATCAGCCATTCGGCCTGCGGCACGCCCGCCTGAACGGCCAGCAGCGCCAGCAGCAGCGAACTCAGGCCGCGCGGCCCAAACCAGCCGATGAACAGCCGCGCGCTGTTGCTCATTCTGGCGCGCTTGAGCACCAGAAACAGCGCCGTCGGGCGAATTATGCCGAGCGCGATCACGGCCAGTGCCAGTGCCGGAAGCAGCGCAATCGTCCCCGGCAGCGTCGAGAGCAGCGCGCCGAACAGGACGAAAGTCAGCATCATCAGCATCTCGGCAGTGACTTCGCCGTACTCCATGAAGCAGTCGCAGAGTGAGGTATTGAACAGCGTCACCGCCAGACCGGCGAAGAAGGCCGCCAGAAAGCCATCGCCGTCAACGAGCCGTCCGGCGGCGAACGCCGCCAGCACCAGACCGATGCCGTAGAGCGCCTGATATTCCTTGCGGATCGTGAACGTCGCGTCAGCGCGGCCCATCAGGTTTGAGCCAATGCCGCCGACCGCCAGACCCACCAGCGGACTGAGGACTAGAATCTGAATGAAGAAGCGCGGCCAGTCCTGACTTTCACCCGGCGTCACCGTCAGGACAGCGATCAGCACCAGCACAATCGGCAGCACGACGATGTCGTTCATCCCGGCCTCGACGCCGAGCGCCTGGCGGACGGAGCGTGGAATCCGCTCATTACGGATGATATCGCGCAGGACGACCGGATCGGTCGAGGCCAGCGCCGCGCCGAGCAGCAGCGACTGAACCGGCGTCGCCCCGACGATCAGATAGGCCGCCGCTGCGACTCCGGCGATCACGGCGAACGTCCCTGGCCCCAGCGTCAGAAACGGGACGCGCCAATTGGCCTTCAGCTCGTCGAGCTGTAGATTGACCGCGTCGAGGAACAGCACCAGCGCCAGACTGACAGTGGCGACGATCTCCAGCAGCGGGCTGTGCAGGTCAACGCTGATGACCTTGAGGCCCCCGCCGCCGAGCGCAAAGCCCAGGCCGAGGAAAATCATCGGGAAGGACAGCGGCGCGCGCTCGACAATTCCCGACGCGAGCGCCGAAATCAACAAAACAATGGCGACGATGCCCATCGCGCCGATTAGTGGAGTCATCCAATGTTTCCTGTGTCTGTGTGAATGGTGTGCAGAAGTTCTGGATGGCGCGTTTCTTACTTGAATGCCGCGCCGCTCTTGCCGCCCGACGATTGAGCGTGGCCCCATGAAACCAGCGAGGCTCCACGCAATCAATGCGCGGAGCCTCGTTTCAGCGTCGATTAGGGTGTGAACGCAGACTTATCAGGTGACGGCGACCTCGACCGACTGAATCGGCGGCAGATAATCTGCCAGCATGTCCCAGCTATCGCCATCGTCGCGGCTGTAGAAAAGCTGGCCGGTGTCGGTTCCGGCGTACAGGCCCGCAGGCTCCAGATTGTCGGCCACCATCGCTTCGCGCAGGACGACGACGTGCGCGTTGGCGGGCAGGCCGGTCGTGATCCGCTGCCAGTTCGCCCCGCCATCGCGGCTGCGCCAGACGGCGGCCTGACTATCGACGCTCATGCGGAACTGATCGCTCTCTTCGAGCATGACATAGATTGTGTCCGGCTGATGGGGATGAATGACAATCGGGAAGCCGAAGCGACTTGGCAGCTTGCCCTCGCCAATGTCAACCCAGTCGTCGCCGCCGTCATCGCTGCGAAAGACGCCGCAGTGGTTCTGCTGGAATAGAACGTCAGGGCGGGTCGGGTGCAGCGCCAGCTTGTGGACGCACTGGCCGAACTCAGGGTAGGGATCGCCGCCGAAATCGGCCAGCACGTGCTGGTTGCGGGCCTGCCAGGTCTGCCCGCCGTCGTCGCTGCGATAGACGCCTGCCGCCGAAACGGCCACGTACATCCGTTTTTTATCGCGCGGGTCGAGGACAATCGTGTGCAGGCACAGGCCGCCCGCGCCGGGATTCCACTGGCCGCGATGCGGGTGGTCGTAGAGACTCTCGTTGAGCGTCCAGCTTTCGCCGCCATCGCTTGACTTGAACAGCGCGGCGGGCTGTACGCCAGCATACAATACATCCGGCTCATCGGCTCGCCCCGGCTCGATATTCCAGACCTTGAGCACCTCTTCCGGCGTCGTCGGAATCGGGTGGCCGGAATAGGCTTCTTCCGGCGTGCCGCCCGGACGGCCCGACGCTGACGGTCGCGGGAAGCGCGGCGGGTCGGGGCTTTGCCGCCATGTCTGGCCCATGTCGTCCGAGTAGTGGGTGGTCGCGCCGAAAACGAAATGGGTCAGGGCGGCGTGCAGGCGCTGATTGCGCGGGTCGATGACCATGTGCATCATGTTCCAGCCCTTGAAGAGGACGTCGCTCACCGACCACTGTTTGCGCTCGGCATCGCTGGTGAAAATAAAGCCCCCTTTGCGGGTTCCAACCAGGACTCTGACTGTGGGCTGACTGCTCATATCGAGGTCTCCTTCATTGGATTTTGGGACAGGCTGCGCGCGCAGAATTCAAGCTGATTCCACGCAAAGAAATTATCCAGACTGATTTTATAGCACAAATGATCGAATTTCAATCACCGCGCTGGACGCAGACGGAAAACTCGTCCGATTGAGGGGAGCGCGCGTCCGGCAATCACACTACACTACGGGAGCATAAGCGACCCGCTGAAACGAGACTGCCTTTGATGCGAAGATGGATTTATGCTGCCTGTTTGACGGTCATTGTGCTGCTGTCGATGCGCCTGACGGCCCAATCGACGCCGCCGACGCTCGACGACTTCTGGAACGGACGCGCCCGATGGGAGGTCGAAAGTGCTTACGTCGGGCTGCCGCTGGGGGAGAGCGATACGCTGTATGAGGGCGGCGGCCTGTACAGAGCCTATCTGCACGCCAGTTTTGGCTCGGCGGGCATCACCGACTCGTGCGGCGCGCCGGTCGAGTTCCCCGGCTGTCTGACGACCTGGCAGAGTACCGACGGCGGCAGTAATTTCTCGCTCACCTCGACCACCTGCGCCATCGCCTGCACATCCTGCCCGTGCGACGACCGGCGCGATCATGTCAGCGCGCAGCAGTACCCGCGTATCGCCGTCGCCGATGATGGCACGATGTATCTGGTCTACGAATGGCACGCGCACCCGGTGCTGCGCACGTCTGTCGACGGCGTTCGCTGGTCGGAGCCTGCCGAGGTTCAGATTCCGAGCGGCACCTGGCCGACCAGCTACGCGCCCTGCGACGTCGTCGAGGCTATCGGCCCGCACCCGAACATTCAGGGCGGAGATGATAACTGCCTGCTCGGCGCGCCGCCCGGTGTTTACGTCGAGGGCGATACGCTTTACATTTTCGTCGGGGCCGGGGCATCTCCCGGTCATATGCGCTGTTACCGGGGCGACCGCTATGCCGTCACCGGGAACGTTGACCCGGCAGCGCCGGTGAAGGGCATGGCGCTGTGTGACACCGACCCGCTCTTTTCTGGCGCGTCGGAGTATGGCCCGCTCGACCAGTATGAGGGCCCGCCGGTCAACCCCTATTTCGACTTTCGCTACGTCAGTTCCGCCGATGTACTTAAGGTCGGTGGTCGCTACTACATGACTTACGAGGGCGACCGGGGGCCAGACGTGCTCAATCGCGGCGCGGACACGCAGTTCGGCCTCGGTCTGGCGCGCAGCCTGACTGACCGGATCGACGGCCCGTGGGAGAAATTCCCGCTCAACCCGATCCTTGAGGACACGTCCGACAACATCGGCATCGGTCATGCCGATTTACTGGTCGTCGATGGCGTGACCCTGATGTACACGGCAGCATCCCCTTATACGCGCGGGCGCTTTCGCCTGCAATGGGCCGAGGCGCGCTGAGGCTCTCTTTCGTCGGAGCGCGATTGTTGGCGTCCGCCGTAAGATCCTACCCGGCAGGGATTTGGACGAACACTGGCTCATGGGGCAAAATTTGTGCCATCTGGACACCCCCGCAGGCTTGACCGGGGCGGACAATCGATTGAGGCGACTGACTCACAGATTGAGGGAAACTATGGAGCAGCGATTTACCAGTCGGGTCGCCATCGTCACCGGCGGCGCAAGCGGGATCGGCGAGGCAGTGGCGCGCCGTCTGGCGGCGGAAGGCGGGCGCGTCGCCCTGTTCGACCTGAATCAGGCGGGCATGAATCGCGTCGCGGGTGAGATCGGCGCAGCGATCTTTCATGTCGATCTGAGCAATGAAGCTCAGGTGCGGGACGCGGTGGCGCAGGTCGTCGCCCGCTATGGGCAGCTCGATATTGTCGTCAACGGCGCCGGGATCATCGGGCCAACGGCCAATGTGGTCGAGTACCCCTCGGCAGATTTTGAGCGCATCGTTCAGATCAATCTGTTCGGCTCATTCTACCTGACCAAATACGCCGTGCCGCCGATGCTGGAGCGCAATTACGGTCGCATTCTGTTGATCGCGTCGATTTCCGGTAAGGAAGGCAACCCGCGCATGAGCGGCTATTCCGTCTCCAAAGCAGGCGTGATCGGGCTGGTCAAGGCGGTCGGCAAGGAATACGCCACGACTGGAATCACCGTCAACGGACTCGCACCCGCGCTGATTCACAGCCCGATGCTCGGCGACACCACGCCGGAACAGCTTGGTTATCTCACCGACCGCATCCCGATGAAGCGCTGGGGGACGGTCGAAGAAGCGGCGGCGCTGGCCTGCTGGATTGTCTCCGAGGAAGCCAGTTTCAACACCGCCGCCATCTTCGATTTGTCGGGTGGTCGCGCAACCTACTAGCGGCGCAGCGTCAGCCCGGAAAAGGTCGATTGCTTCATCCTGACCGCTGGCGATCAGCGCGTCATGCTGGCAAACAGGGAAGTTCTGAGGCAGCGCGGTGTCTGGGTTCTGAGCTTCTCCTGTCTGTCGTGACTCGATCAGCGATTGGTTTGTTGCTTTAATTCTTCGGGATACCGATCCCCCTGGATCGTGATCTTCGAGACGGCGCTTTCAATCTCCCGCCGGTCGGCTGGCGTGAGTTCGACCGCCACCGCGCCAATGTTCTCGTCCAGCCGCTCAAGTTTGCGACTGCCGGGGATCGGCACGATCCACGGCTTCTGCGCTAGCAGCCACGCCAGCGCGATCTGCGCCGAGGTCGCCCCTTTTCGTTCTCCGATGCGAGCCATCATATCGACCAGAACTTGATTGGCTTTGCGCGCTTCTGGCGTGTAACGCGGCAGGTGAAACTATTCGACATTTTTCGGCTTTGGTGTAGGATTCTTGCGCACGCGGGTTAGATGAGCGTGGACAAAAGAGTCCTCTCAACCGCTTGATAATTCAGGATGCCGGACGCGAACAATCGCGCCCCTGTGGAAGACTGTGAGTGGGCCGGATGACGATGCAGGACATCTACGACTATATCGACGCGCACAGTGATGAGTACGTGCGCGATCTGCAAACGCTGGTGCGCCAGCCGAGCATCTCGGCGCAGAACGTCGGCCTGCGCGAATGCGCTGACCTCGTCTTGAAGCTGATGCATGATGACGGCCTCGACGCGCGCCTGCACGAACTGGACGGCGGCCCGCCAGTCATCATCGGCCACATGACCTCGCCGCGCTCTGAGCGGACAATGCTCTGTTATTCGCATTACGATGTCCAGCCGCCGGAGCCGCTGGATGCCTGGACGCACGGCGGGCCGTGGTCGGCGGAGATCGTCGATGGCGTGCTGTACGGGCGCGGCTCGACCGACAACAAGAGTGGCGTGCTGGCCTTCAACAAGGCGGCGAAGGCGTTTCTGGCTGTGCGCGGCGAGCTGCCGGTCAATCTGAAATTTATTGTCGAAGGTGAGGAAGAGATCGGCAGCCTGCATCTCGGCCCGTGGGTCGAGGCCCATCCCGACCTGCTGCGCGCCGACGGGATGCACTGTCTCGATGGCTCGGTTGATGCCAGCACCGGCCTGCCCGACATCGATCTCGGACTGAAGTCGGTCATGTTCGTCGAGCTGGTCGCGCGCGGCGCGAACCGCGACGTTCACTCGCTCAATTTTCCGCTGCTGCCGTCTCCGGCCTGGGACCTGGTTCACGCGCTGGCGACAATCATGGATCGCAACCGGCGCATCCTGATCGACAACTGGTACGACGGCCTCTGGGAGCTTCAGGACGAGGACTATCAACAGCTTGAAGACAAGAATCGCCGCGTTGATCTGAACGACCTGAAGCGTGAGTGGGGCATCAGCGAGTTCGCGCTCGGACGCGACGGCGTTGACGCGATTCGGGCGCGCGCTTACGAGCCGACCGCTAATATCGCCGGGATGATCGCGGGCTATACCGGCCCCGGCTCAAAGACGATTGTTCCGAATGAAGCGCGCGTCAAAATGGACTTCCGTCTGATTCCCAACATCGACCCGGAACAGGCGCTCGAACGCCTGCGCCAGCATCTCGACCGGCATGGTTTCGGCCATATCGAAGTGACATTCCGGGGGATGGGCGAGCCGCCGTACAAGATTTCGGTCAGGGAACCGATGGCGCAGGCGGTCATCGCGGCGGCGACTGAAGTCTACGGCGAAGTCCCGATTGTCAACGGCGTCTCTGCCGAGGGGACGATTCTCAAGCATGTCTGGATTCCCTGCGTGCTGACGGGCTTCGCCTCGACCGGCGGTAATCTGCACGCGCCCGATGAAAATATCCGCGTCGATCACTATCTCAAGGGCATCAAGTACGCGGCGGCGATTATGGAGCAGTTCGGCAGGGGGACGTAACAACGCCCTCAGCGCGCATGATCCGGCGTCGTCCTGTCTCGCGCCGGTGATGCAGCCGTTACAGCCGTTCCAGAAGCCATTGCAGGCGCGCGTCGCGCTTTTCGAGCGTGTCGGGCGCTTCGATGTCGGCCACGCCGATGGTTTCGAGCGCGAATGAGGCCGCGACTGCGCCGTAAGCTCCGGCTGTTTTCAGGCTGCCGGTTTGCAGCCACCCGGCCAGAAAGCCGCCGCAGTAGGTGTTGCCCGCGCCGGTCTGGTCGATAATCTCTGGTACGGGGACGGCAGGGATGGCGATGAGGTCGGCGTGGTCGCGGGCAGCAAGCAGCGAGCCGCGTTCGCCCATCCGCAGCGCGACAAGCGGCGCGCCGTCGGCGAGCATCTGGCGGACGAGGCGTTCGGGGTCGTGAAAGCCGTAGACGGCGCGCGCCTCGACGATGTTGGGCGAGACGGCATCGACCAGCGGCAGACGGCTGCGGAAGTCGTCAGCGTTGGCGGCGCTCATGTAGACCTGCTGCGGCTCCCAGAGCAGGCAGGCGTCAGGGTAGACCGCCCGCCATCCGGGGACGTCCGCGCCGATCCGCAGCAGATGGATGCCGCTGGCAGATCGCAGCGATTCTGGGAGCTGCTCCGGCTGTGGATCGCGCACGAACGGCTCAATCGTCCTGACGCGAAAAACTTCTGTTCGGCGGCCATCCCACTCGAACAACTGCCAGCTTCGCGCCTGCGGGATGTCGAGCGCGACGACGCCTTGCAGATCGAACAGCCGCGCCAGCCGCGCCCAGGCGTCCGGGGGAAAGCCGCTGCCGACGCAGGCGATAATCCCGGCGCGCTCGTCCCACAGAATCATTCCGGCGGCAGCATGGCTCGACGCGCCGCCCAGCACGCCCATCTCGGTGCGTCCGTCAGGAAAAACAATGTCGTCGATGAAGACGCCGCCTGCGCTCACCAGCGTCGGCCTGGCAGGAAGGCCAGAGGCCTCACTCCCGCTGTTCATCGTGACCCCGGTGCGTGGGGATGAGGGCCATTCACTTCATGCACTGGTACAGCAGCGCCTTCCAGCGGGCGACGTCGATCTCCCGGCAGACGGTGACGTGCGGCGCGCCCCGGCTGACGACCGGCTGCCACATCCTGACGTTCTCGGTCGGGTAGGGGGTGACGTTGCATTGATCGACGACCGTCATGCCGCGCGTAAATTCGCCGTCGCACTCGATCTCGACGTAGTGTTTGCTGGCGCGCGTGCAGATCGTCGGGTCGATGGCAATCGACATGGCGACCGGGTCGGGCAGGCCGAGGCCGGGATCGCCGAGCCATTCGCGGCTCGCCTTGAGCGCCGAATAGTTGCAGTCCATCGCAAAGCGTGACAGCGGCGTGTCGATAACTTCGCGGGCATAGCGGATGTCCTCGTCAGACAGGTTGGCCTCGCCACGGCACAGTTCCCAGCCGACCATCTCAATCGGCAGGCCAGAGCGGAAACAGATGCGGGCCGCTTCCGGGTCGCACCAGATGTTGTATTCGGCTGCTGGCGTAATGTTGCCGACGACGTTGGCCGCGCCGCCCATGACCACGCAGCGGCTGACGTTGGCGACGATCTCCGGCGCTTTCGAGACGGCCAGCGCGACGTTGGTCATCGGGCCGAGCGTGACCAGTAAGATGCCAGGATTGGCGCGAATGGTGTCGATCAGCGCATCGACGGCGTGGCCTTCCGCGACCGGCGTTTTCGGCGGCGGGTAATGCATATTGCCCATACCGTCGTCGCCGTGGAAAAAATAGGCGCGGTAGACTTCGCGCGTCAGCGGCCTGTCCGCTCCGACGTAGACCGGAATCTGCTTGCCGCACAGCTCGACGGTGTAGCGGGCATTGAGGCTGCCCTGCTCGACCGGCATATTGCCCGCGACCATCGTGATCGCCAGCACCTCGATGTCCGGCGTTTGCATCGCCATCATCAGCGCGACGGCGTCATCGGACGCCGTATCGGTGTCGATCACCATTTTGCGCGTCATGAGGCGGCTCCTGCGCTGGCGGCAGCGATGAAGGCTTTGCGCTCATGTTCCATCAGCAGGTCGGCTTGCGCGTCGATAGCGATAGTGACCGGTCGGCGGCCTTCGCTGTGCCAGCCCGCCGACCGTGTCGCCCAGCCCGTGACCGGCCAGGTCTTGCCTCGGCTGATGCCGCGCGTGGTATCGACCATAACCGGGTATTGAACGGTGGTGAACAATTCTGGCGTCAGCAGGTAGGAAATGGCGGTTGAATCATGGACGAACATGCCGTCGATCCCGCGTGTGCGCGAATAAAAGCCGAGATAGAGCGGCATGATCTTGCTCAAATGCTGCGCCATCGGCGTCTGGATCGTGCCATACAACTCGGCGCGGGCGCGCGGCATCATCACGCGGTGCGTCACGTCCAGCCCGATCATTGTGACCGGCCATTCGGCGGCAAAGACCAGATCGGCGGCATCGGCGTCGTTCCAGGTGTTGGCTTCGGCAGCGGGCGTGATGTTGCCGGGGACGAAAGCCGCTCCGCCCATCATCACCACTCCTCGGACATTCTGAGCGATGCGCGGTTCGAGCCGCAGCGCCAGCGCCAGATTGGTCAGCGGCGCGACCGGCACAAGCGTGATTTCGCCGGGATGCGCCATGATCTGTTCGACCAGAAATTCGGCGGCAGTCTCCTGAACGGGTTTCGTGGTCGGCGGCGGCAGATCGACGTTGCCCTGTCCATCATGGCCGTGGACTTCCGGCGACGGGCCGGGGAAGCTGACGGCAATCGGGTTGGCCGCGCCTGCCGCGACCGGAATATCGGTGCGTCCGGCAATTTCGAGCAGGCGGAGCGCGTTGGTCGTCGTCAGATCGACGTGGGCATTGCCGAAGACGGTCGTCAGGCCGATAACGTCCAGTTCTGGCGACTGGAGCGCGAAAAAAATCGCCATCGCGTCGTCGATGCCGGGGTCAGTATCAATGATGATTTTTCGGGCCATAAACTCCAGTCATCCTTCGCATGAGAAACGCAGCGACTTTCCCGCTGCGGCCAGAAGCAGGTTTATTTCAGCGCAGGTCGGCACATTCGTCCCCGCGCCGACTTTCTGGACCGACGCGGCTCCGGCGGCGTTCGCCAGCAGCGCCGCGTCCTCAATCCGGCGGCCATTGAGCCGCGCTGCCATAAACGCGGCATCGAAGCAGTCACCTGCGCCAACCGTGTCGATGGTGGCGGCGGGAAAGCCAGCTATCGTTCGGGTCGCATGATCGGTGACGATTGTACATCCGGCGGAGCCATTTTTCACGATCACCAGACCGGACGCGCCCGCCAGTAAGACCGCGACCGCGCCATCGGTCAGAATCTCGGCTTCGTCGCCCGTCAGCAGCACGGCATCAGCCTGTTCTGTCGCACGTCGGGCGAGGGCGGGCTGTTCGCGCGGGAGCATCGGGCCGGGGTCGAAATAGACCGGAATCTGCGCCGTTCGCGCCTGCTCGATGGCGTCGAAGGCCAGCGCCTGTGTCCGCGCATCGGCCAGCGCGAAGCCATCGACGAACAGCGCGTCCGCTGAGGCGATAATGGCGCGCGTCGTCTCGGTCGCGGCAATGATCGGGCCAGCGCCGCGATGACCGACGAAAACATGCTCGCCGCTGACGCGATCCGTGAACACGTTGACCAGCGTTGATGCCGAGCCAGACGGCACGGTGACGCCGCGCGTGTCGATCCCTTCGGCGCGTAAGCCGCTGAGAATCTGCGTCCCGAATAGATCGTCGCCGACTGTGCCAATCGCCGAGACGGCGAGGCCGAGCCGCCGCGCTGCGATCATGACGCTGCCCGCGCCGCCGGGATCAGCCCGCAGGATGTCGGTGTGCTGATGGCGTCCGGCTTCGACGGGCAGCCGAATCTGCATCAGGATGTCGAGCACCAGATCGCCGACCGAAACCAGATGTTGACGATTTCGTGGAGCGCTCATGGTCATGTGACCCCGATTCGTGGCGGTGAGGGCCTTACGGCAACCGGCAGTTCGCCCCTCGGCATCAAGCGACCGAGCAGCGCGCCGACTGCCGCTTCGAGCGACGGCGCGCTGTCGCCGCAGGTGCAGAGGATCGTCGGCGCGCCGGGCAGAACGCCGACGTCGTAGGGCGCGCGCAGGCACAGCAGGACGACACGCCGCGCCAGCCCCATCAACTCTGTCGCCCGCGCCAACTGGTCGGCGTTGATGTGGGCGCTGCGCGTCGCCAGCACCAGCACATCGGCCTCGGATGCCAGCTTACGCGCGCGGGCCAGCCGCGATTCGTCCGGCTCCCGATAGCGCAGCGAGACGGAGTCGATCTGCGGCGCTTCACGCTCCAATAACCCGGCGAAGCTCGATGTCTCGCCGCGCTCGATAGCCGGTGTGTCGAGATAGGACGCGAACTCGATCAGCGCGATTTTACGCCCGTCGAAACGCAGCGGGAAATCGTCGCTGTCGGCGCGGAGCAGGCAGATTCCGCGCTCGGCGGCCTCGCGCATGATGGTGAGATGTTCCGGCGAGCGGATGACGTCAATCGGCGGGTGAGGCGAAGCCATAGCCTTCCGTTTCGCCGCGAAGATACGCTCGATGCTCGCGTCCATGCCGTCCGGCGGCAGGCGTCCGTCCCGCGCGGCATCGAGCAGCGCAGCATAAGCTTGCGCCTGTCGCTCGCGCGTCTGTGAGAACAGGATGAGATCGACGCCCGCCTGCGCTGCCAGCAGCGCCGACTCGCCCGCGCCAAAATGGTCGGCAATCGCTTTCATCTCCATGCAGTCGCTACAGGTGAAGCCGCCGAAACCCATCTGACCGCGCAGAAGTTCAGTGACAATCGCGCGGGAGAGCGTCGCCGGATAGAGCGGGTCGAGCGCCGGAAAGTGAACGTGGGTCAGCATGATCGCGTCGACACTGGCCTGTCGCACGCGGATAAAGGCGCGGATATCGTCTTTCAGAGGGCTATCGATGATCGCTGCCGCTTCATGCGTATCGACCACCGTGTCGCCGAGTCCGGGAAAGTGCTTGGCCGTCGCCAGAACGCCACCGCGCTGAAAGCCGCTCACCTGAGCCGACGCCAGTGCGCCGACGGACTGCCATTTCGCGCCAAACGAGCGTGTGCCGACAGAAGGATTATTGATGTTGTGCGTTAAATCGACGACCGGCGCGAGTGTCCAGTTGATGCCGACTGCGCGCATCTCAGTTGCCAGCACGAACGCGACTGCTTCTGCGTCTTCCAGCTCGTGAGGGTCGCCGCTGGCATGAGCGGCACTGTGACCAGCGCCGAGCGCAAGTGCGGCGGGCGCTTCAGTGAAGCCTTCACGCAGCCGCGCGACCGTGCCGCCTTCCTGATCGATGCCGACCAGCAGCGGAAAGCGCGCGGCATCCTGACAGGCCGCGACCAGATCGCGCACCTGAGTGGGCGACTCGACGTTGCGCCCGAACAGGATGATCGCGCCGACTCGCCCCTCGCGCAGCCAGTTGAGCAGGTAGGGCGGCGGCTCCAGCCCGTCGAAACCGACGCCGAGCCGCTGCCCGATCTTTTCTTCGAGTGTCAGCGTCGTGACATCTGGCAGACCATGAACGGATTCGGTCACGGGCTTTTCCGTTAGCTCAGAAAACCGCGCAGCTTTATGTTCGTCTATCCTTCATCCTCTCCCGTCAGGGATGAAGGAAGCCTTACCCTTCGATCAGCAGTTGTTCCGGGTCTTCGACCAGTTCTTTGACACGGACGAGGAACTGCACCGCTTCGCGGCCATCGACTACCCGATGATCGTAACTCAGCGCGACGTACATCATGCCGCGAATGACAACCTGACCCTCGCGCGCAATCGGGCGCTGCTCGATCTTGTGCAGGCCGAGGATAGCGACCTGCGGTGGGTTGATGATGGGGGTGCTCATCAGCGAGCCATAGACGCCGCCGTTGGTGATCGTGAACGTCCCGCCGCGCAGGCTTTCAAGCGAGAGTGTGCTGTTTTCTGCCTGCGCCGCGAACGCCTTGATCCCTTTTTCGATCTGCGCGAACGACATGCGGTCGGCGTCGCGCAGCACGGGGACGACCAGCCCTTCGGATGCGCCGATGGCGATACCGATGTCATAGTAATGCTTGATAATTAAGTCATCGCCCTGAAGCTCGGCATTGACCTGCGGAAAAGTCTTGAGCGCGCCGATGGCGGCTTTGACGAAAAATGAACTCAGGCCGAGGCTGACGCCGTTGCGTTTGGCATACGACTCTTTATGCCGGGCGCGTAAGTCCATCACGGCGGTCATGTCGATCTCGTTGAAGGTCGTCAGCATGGCGGCGTTGTGCTGCGCCTCGACCAGCCGCTGAGCGATAGTGCGGCGGCGGCGCGAGAGTTTGATTCGTTCCTCACTCCGTCCGTCAGGCGTGGCGACCGGGGCTGGCACGGCGGGCGCAGCGGGTTTTGCGACCGGAGCGGGCGCAGGCGCGGGGGGCGGCGCGGCAGGGGCGGGCGCGGTTGGCGCTGGCGCGGGCTGACTTTGCAGGTAGCGCTCGACGTCCTCTTTAGTCACCTTGCCGCCGTCCGACGCGGGAACCTGCGCCAGATCGACGTGCTGCGCTTCGGCCACTCGTCTGGCAACCGGCGTGACGATTCGATCTTCGGCGGCAGCCGGAGCGGCAGCGTTGGCCGGGGCTGGTTCGGCGGCGGGCGCTTTGGCGGGCGCAGGCGCGGCGGGCTGCGCTTCGGCTGCGACCGAGCCGAGTACGTCGCCCACCTTGACGTCATCGCCTGCCTGCTTGTCGATGGCGCTCAGGACGCCGTCGCTCGGCGCGGCCACTTCGAGATCGACCTTGTCGGTTTCGAGGACGACGACCGCTTCGCCTGCGCCGACCTGTTCGCCCGGCTGTTTGAGCCAGCGAGCGACGGTCGCTTCGATGACCGATTCACCTAAATCCGGTACGAGGATATTATCAGGCATGAGGTTTCTCCAGCGTCCCCAGGGACTTGGCGGTGAATTGGAAGGTATAGGTATGCTCGACCAGCGTTTGCTGATCGACCTTGTGCGCCGTCTGTGAGCCTTCTGCCGGGCTTGGGCTGCGCCGCCGACCGATGCAGTTGACCGGCAGTTTTCCGGCGACTGCCTGCAAGCGCCAGTTCAGGTTCTGCCAGCCGCCCATATTCTTCGGCTCTTCCTGCGCCCAGACAATTTCCTTGAGCGTGCCGTAGCGCCTGACCAGCGTTTTCAGCTCGTCGGCGGGGAACGGATACAACTGTTCCAGCCGGGCGATAGCGACTTCGGGATGGCGGTCGCGCAGGTCGCTGGCGATCAGGTCGAAATAGAATTTGCCGCTGCACAGCACCAGCCGTGTGACCTTGCTGGCGTCCGCCGCCTCATCGTCGATTAAGGGCTGCCAGCGGCCTTCGGTCAGTTGCTTGAGCGAGGACGCGCCTGCAGGGTTGCGAAGCAGGCTCTTGGGCGTCATTACGATCAGCGGCAGCGGGTCAGTCTTGAGCAGAATCGCCTGCCGACGAAGCAGATGGAAATACTGCGCGGCGGTTGTCGGGTTGGTGACGCGCATATTGGTCTTGGCGCACAGGTCAAGGAAACGTTCGAGCCGCGCGCTCGAATGATCCGGCCCTGCGCCTTCCCAGCCGTGCGGCAGCAGCAGCACCAGCGACGGCGTCTGCCCCCATTTCTCGCGGGCCGAGGCGATGAACTCATCGACGATCACCTGCGCGACATTAGCAAAGTCGCCATACTGCGCTTCCCACAGGACGAGCCGCCCTGGTTCCTGCACGTTGTAGCCGTACTCGAAGCCGAGCGCCGCGACTTCCGAGAGCGGGCTGTTGCGAATCTCGAACGAGGCTTTGGCCTGCGCCAGCGCCTGAAGCGGCACGAAGGTTTCGCCGGTCTTGGCATCGTGCAGCACCGCGTGTCGCTGGCTGAAGGTTCCGCGCTCGCTGTCCTGCCCGGTCAGGCGAATGGCGACGCCGTCCTCGAGGATAGTGGCGAAGGCCAGTTCTTCAGCCGCTGCCCAGTCGATGGACGGCTTCTCGGCGTCGAGCGCAGCGCGGCGAGCGCGGATCGTGCTTTCGAGGCGGCTGGAAAAGAAGTTAAAGCCTTCGGGGAGCACACCGAGCGAATCGTTAATTGCGCGCAGTCGTTTGGCGGCGACCGACGTCTTGACGCGCTTAGCTTCACCTGGCGGCGGCGGCGGCGGCGGCGGCTCAACGAACTCCTCAACGCGCTCGTCGAGCGAGTCGTTGACGGATTGCAGAAGTTTGACGTATTTATCGGTCAGCGTCCGGGCGTCTTCGGCGGTCGTGATGCCGCGCTCGATCAACTTGTCAGCCCACAACTGCCGGACGGGCGGATGCGCCCTGATGGCCCGGTATTCGAGCGGCTGGGTGAAGCCGGGTTCGTCCAGTTCGTTGTGTCCGTAGCGACGGTAGCCGATCAAGTTGATGAGGATGTCTTTCTCGAACGTTTCCTGATAGGCAAAGACGATCCGCATGACTTCGATGCAGGCTTCCGGGTCGTCGGCGTTGACGTGGATGATCGGAATCTTGAAGCCTTTGGCGAGGTCGCTGGCATAGAGCGTGCTGCGCCCGTCGCGCGGCAGGGTGGTGAAGCCGAGCTGGTTGTTGGCGATAATGTGAATTGTCCCGCCGATCCAGTAGCCGGGAAGCTGCGACAGGTTGAGCGTTTCAGCCACGACTCCTTCGCCGGGAAAGGCCGCGTCGCCGTGGATGACAACCTGAAATGTCAGCCGGGGATCGAAGGACGGCTCGCCGGGTTGGTCGGCAAGCGAGCCAGCCGCCCGCGCCATGCCCCCTGCGACCGGGTTGATGACTTCGAGATGGCTCGGATTCGGCGGCATGGTGATCTTCATGTTGTGTTCGGTGCCGATCTGAATCGACCGCAGCGTGCCGCGATGATACTTGACGTCGCCCATCGTCCAGCCGATAGCATCCTTGATTTCCTGCACCTTGAGCGGGTCTTTGAAGTCGGCCAGAATCTGCTCGTAGGGCATGTCCATGATATGCGCCAGCACGTTCAGCCGCCCACGATGCGCCATCGCCAGCATCAGGCTGGTGATACCCGTGTCGCTGCCGAGGTGAATCAGCTCGTCGAGCATCGGCACCATCGTGTCGAGGCCCTCAATCGAGAAGCGATACTTGGTCGGAAACGTCCGCTGGAGAAAATTCTCGAAGGCTTCAATCTGTGTCAGCCGTTCAAGCAGCGCCAGCGAAAATTCCGGCGTCAGTTCCGGGCGATAGCGGCGCGATTCGGCGGCCTCGCGCAGCCACAGCCGTTCTTCCGGGATGCGAATGTGTTCATTGTCGAAGCCGATGGACGTGGAATAAATCACGCGCAGCGCGTGGATGGCTTCGAGCGCGTTGGCCGCGCCTGCCGCCGTCGGGCCGCCGATGATGCTGGCGGGCATCTGGCGTAAATCGTCGTCGCTGATGCCGTGGGCATCGGGCGAGAGCATCGGATCGCCGAGGCGCGGGCTGCCAAGCGGGTTGAGCTTCGCTTCCAGATGGCCGTAGTCGCGGATCGCCTGCGCCAGATTGGCCGCGCCTGCAATTTTGTCGATACCGGGGCCAGGGGCAATGGTGGCTACTGCGCTCGCGCCATTGACACCATCGAGCGAGGGCGGCCAGCGAGCGAAGACAGCGCGCGTCGCCGCATCGACCGAAGCAGGGTCGTGCTGGTAGCGCTCGTATAATTCGAGAACGTAGCCCGCATTGGGGCCGTAGAAATCGTGCAGATCAGTCATGGCTCGTGCTTATCGCTTGTTTCATCGCTTATTTCACCGAAGGGGTTACAGCCCTCATTGTACCGCTGTGTCAGCCGTATCGGCAACGCGAGCGTGGTTGCAGGGTAGCTCTATCTGTTATCGCCCGATCAGCCGCGTCCGATATTGCTGCTGCAACGCCCGACAGCGCCCGCCGGAAAGCGCTCCGGCGCCGCCTGTCCGGGATCGTCCTGCGCTCAGATAAGTGTATGGCGAGAAAACATCCATGTCCTGTTCAGGATGATGCGAATCTGGGGCGTTAAACCGATAATAAGCGCTATAATTCTGACAGGTTTCCAGTTGAGCCGGTCTGGTTTTTCGCTGGACAGGCCTCTTGCTCGCCAGCATGTTTTCTAAACCGGCACGGCATCGAAAGCAGAAGGAGCGAAGACGATGAAAAAGGCAGAGGAAGTCACGTCGAGCGCCGCCAAAACCACCCGAAAGGCTAAGGGATTCACGGACGAAGAGCGCTCCGCGATGAAGGAGCGCGCCAAAGAGCTGAAGACCGAAGCGAGCCGGGGTTCGCGCGCTAAGAAGGATAAGGCTGCCGAAGGAGAAAACGACGTTCTCTCGAAGATCGCCGAAATGTCGGAGCCGGATCGCAGTATGGCCGCGCGTCTCCATGAGATCATCAAGGCCAACGCGCCGGAACTCGCGCCGAAGACCTGGTACGGGATGCCTTCCTATGCCAATAAAGAGGGCAAGATTGTCTGCTTCTTCCAGGCCGCTCAGAAGTTCGGCACGCGCTATGCCTCATTTGGCTTCAATGACACGGCCAGACTCGATGACGGTCATATGTGGCCTTCGGCCTATGCGCTGAAAGAGTTGACTCCCGCCGAAGAAAAGAAGATCGCGGCACTCGTCAAGAAGGCGGTGAGCTAACGACTGGCCCCCGCCGCTGTTCCTGTTCCGGCGCAAGGACGGTTGATTTCTGCGGATTATGGTGTAAGTTCGGAAGCATGTGAATCGTCTGTAGCAAGCACAATCGGGGTCACAGGGAGATCAGGGACATGAACGAAAAGACATTTCAAGTTCCAGCCATTGGCTGCGCTGGCTGCGTCCGCACGATCAAGAACGAGTTGACCGGGCTGGCGGGCGTTCGGCAGGTCGATGCCGACGTCGATACTAAAATCGTCACCGTCGAGTGGGATGAACCGGCCTCGTGGGAAGCGATTCGCAAGACGCTGACCGAGATTGAGTATCCGCCAGCCTAGTCTGCCGCCGGATGAGCGATCAGCCGCACCTCGCGTCCATGAAGGCGCGGGGTGTTTTATTTCCTGTTCTTAATAAGGGTTCGGTGGCTGCTTGTCGAACTGCCGATCTGTCCGCACAATAGAAGGCAGACGACGCCGCTTGCGCGTCCCTTTTGATCTCATGGCAGCTAACGAGGAATCACATGCCTTTTGAAACCGGGGAAGCTCTGAAGAAGCATTTTCTCTTGAATCCCGAAGTTGTTTTTCTCAACCACGGCTCGTTCGGGGCCTGCCCTGAGCCGGTGTTTCAGGCCTATCAGGAGTGGCAGCGCGAACTGGAATGGCAGCCGGTCGAGTTTCTCGGTCGGAAACAGGACGCGCTGATGAACGAGGCGCGTGAGGCGCTGGCGGATTACGTCGGCTCCGACCTCGATGATCTGGTGTTCGTGCCGAACGCGACAGCGGGAGTCAATATCGTCGCGCGCGGCCTGGCGTCGATTCTTGAGCCAGACGACGAAATCCTGACGACCAACCACGAGTACGGGGCGTGCAGTAACGCCTGGACATATGTCTGCGGTCAGACCGGCGCGCACTATCTCCAGCAGCCGATTCCGCTGCCGATGACCACCAGCGAAGCTTTCGTCGAGCAGTTCTGGGCTGGCGTGACGCCGAAAACGAAGGTCATTTACCTGAGCCATATCACCTCGCCGACGGCGCTGATTTTCCCGATTGAAGCCGTCATCCGCCGCGCGCGTGAAGCTGGAATTATCACCGTTATCGACGGCGCGCACGCGCCGGGGCAGATTCCGCTCGACCTGCGCGCCATCGACGCTGATTTCTACACCGGCAACTGCCACAAGTGGATGTGTACGCCCAAAGGTTCGGCCTTCCTCTATACCCGGCGCGAGTATCACCATCTGCTGATGCCGCTCATTATTAGCTGGGGCTGCACGCCCGGCTCGACCTATGTTCAGCGGCTTCAGGCGCAGGGGACGCGCGACCTCGCCGCCTTTCTGGCTGTACCTGCGGCGATCAAATTCTTCGAGGAGTATCGCTGGGACGAGGTACGCGCTTACAGCCACAATCTGATCCTCGAAGCGCGGGCGCGGCTGGCCGACCTGACCGGACTGGAGCCAATTGCATCTGACCCTGACCTGTGGCACAGCCAGTTGGTCATGGCGCGGCTGCCGCCCTGCGACCTCGCCGCGCTCAAGACGGCGCTCTACGACGACTATCACATCGAAATTCCGATGATCGACTGGAACGGTCAGCAGGGGCTGCGCGTCTCAATTCAGGGCTACAACACGCCCGCCGACGTCGATGCGCTGGTCAGCGCGCTCGCGCAGTTGTTATAAGGCGTTGATTTCGATCAGCTTCGCCTCAAGCTGATCGGCGGGGAGCGGTCGGCTGATGAAGTAACCCTGCGCGATGTCGACGCCGATTTCGCGCAGCAGCGCCATCTGCTGCTCAGTTTCAACGCCTTCAGCGACCACTTTCAGGCGCAGGGTGTGGGCCATGTTGGTGATCGCGCCCATGATGGCCGAATCTCGGGCGGTGGCGGCGCTGCTGTCGCTGATCTTCATCATGAACGAGCGGTCAATCTTGAGCTTGCTGATCGGCAGTTCGTGAAGGTAGCTCAGGTTTGAGTAGCCGGTGCCGAAATCGTCAATCGCCAGTTGCAGGTCGAGCGCGCGCAGCCTGACAAGCTGGCGTCTGGCGATTTCGGTATCGTGCATGACCGCGCTTTCCGTGATTTCCAGCTCAAGCAGGCGCGGCGGCAGCCCGATGGTTTCGAGCACGTGGGCGACGTCGTCAGCGTAGTCGTCGCGCTGGAGTTCCAGCGTCGCGGCGTTGACGCTGATATAGAGCGATTTGCCGCCCGTGTGCCAGAGTTTCGCCTGTCGGCAGGCTTCTTCCAGCACCCAACGACCAATCGGGATAATCAGCCCGGTTTCTTCGGCCATCGGGATGAAGTCGCCGGGCGGGATCATGCCGCGTTCGTGGTGATTCCAGCGCAGCAGCGCCTCGACGCCGACGACCCGGTTGTCCGACAGGCGGTACTGCGGCTGGTAGTGAAGCACAAATTCGCCGCGTCCGATGGCCGCGCGCAGGTCGGTTTCCAGCTTGAGCCGCTCCGGTGTTTCGGTCACGGGTGCTGCCGTCGCCGGAGATAGCGTCAGGGTGTTTCGCCCCTGGGTCTTGGAAAGATAGAGCGCCTGATCGGCCTTCCTGAGCAGCGTCTCGACGTCCTCGCCGTCGCGCGGGAAGAAGCTGATGCCGACGCTGGTCGTCACGATGGGATAATGCCCGTCCAGACGAATCGGCTCATTCAGCCGGGCGATCATTTTCTCGGCGACCTCGATGGCGGGCTGAGTGTCGGCCAGCGCGGGCAGCAGCACCGCGAATTCATCACCGCCGATGCGGGCGACAGTGGCACTGTCGTCGACACACTGGCGGAGCCGGGCGGCCACTTTCATCAGCAGGCGGTCGCCTGCGGCATGGCCGAGCGTATCGTTGATGAGCTTGAAACGATCCAGATCGACGTACAGCAGCCCGACGATTTGCCCGGACTCACGCGCGGCAGCCACGCTGCTGCTCAACTCATCCTCGAAATGCTGGCGCGTGCTCAGGCCGGTCAGGTAGTCGTGCCTGGCCTGATAGGCAAGCTGCGCGTAGAGGCTTTGCAGCTCCGCCAGCCGGGTCGTCGAAACGTCATACAGATTGGAATTAGCGATAGCGGCGGCGGCGCGAGCGGCGATCAGCTTGACGAACTCGAATAACTCGGCAGTGAAGAGACCCGGCCTGCGCGTTTCAAGGTTGAGGATGCCGACGACTTTCCGACCGGAGATGAGCGGGATAATCATCCGCGCTTCGGCGGTGCTGAGTTCGCCGGTATCGCCGGTCATTTTGTCTCTGACGATTCGTTCAGGGCTGGAATCATGAATGACGCGCTCCAGCACGCCCGAACGGATACCGATCAGCTCATTTTCCTGATACTGGCCGATGACCTGAACCTGCCGGAGATTGGCTTCTTCGACCAGTCCGATGAAACCCTGATCGGCGCTGCTGACGCGGACGGCAGCATCGAGCGAAACCGCCAGTACGAAGCCAATATCGAGCCGGGCGCTCAACTCGGCGTCGATTCGTCGGAGCAGTTCGAACTGGTCGAGGCGCGTCTTTAGCTCGTTTTCTGTTCCCCTCAACAGCGTGATGTCGTGCAGGGCAGCCGCGCGGACGGTGCGCTCGCCGATCTGCAATTCGCGGGTCTGAATCTGCAATGGAAAGCGGCTGCCATCCTTGCGCAGCCCGATCACTTCGTAGGCGCCCTGAACGGCGACCGCGCGATTACTGATGACAACCGTCCGCGATTCCGGCGCGATCAGGTCGGTCGTCTGCCTCCCGATCAGGTCGGAAACCTGATATCCGAACAGACGCGCGCCAGTTTCGTTGCTGTCGAAGATCACATTGTTTTCGGCGAACATGATGCCTTCAAAGCCCGCTTCGGCGAGCTTGTGAAAGCGGTCTTCGCTTTCACGCAGGGCTGCTTCGGCGCGCGCGCGCGCCTCGATTTCCTGCATGAGCTGCTCAGTCTCGCGCCGCAGCAGTCGGCTCATCGGTCGAGCGATCAGCATCAGCGCGGCCAGAAAGGCCCCGCTGGTGACGATCAGCTCGATAAAGCGAATCCGGTTGAGGGCTTGATTGCTTTCCTGTAGCGATTCGCCCACGGCCCGATCAAGCAGGGTCAACAGGCTTCCCGCCGCCGCATCGGTGATATAACGCAGGTGCGAGTCGGCGGACGAGAGCGCGCTGTCAGGCAGGCTGGCGAAGGCGGTAGCTTCGTCCAGATAGCGCCGGATGTTCTCGTCCAGATTGGCGGGCGGCTGGAAGTAAAGCTGCTGTAACGCTGGAGCAAGAGTCCCCGGCGGCCCTGGCTCGACTCGGCCATGAATCAGGTTGTCATGGGCGGCGCGCATCTCAGCGATCATGTCAAGCATCCCGGCGCGGTAGACTGCTGCTGCGGAATGGTCTTTATTTTGTAAAGTGAGCTGCCCGTAAAGGGCGATGCGCTGTGCCAGCATCCGCTGTCGCCCGCTGAGGTCAATCACGCTGGAATTCATCGACTGCTGCGCGATTGAATCGCTCAGGACGATAAAGGCAGTGATGCTGGCGATGCCGATCAGGATCAGCAGAACGAGGTAAAAGCGGCGAAAGCGTTGAGTTCTTGGCGCTGACATGCCCACGCGCAATCTGGTGGCTGACGATCAGATGACTTTCATGATAGTCGAGCAATCACGGATTGACGATGAACTTTTCCAGAAGCCGTTTGCGGCAGGCTGTCGAAGAAGCGGATGAGGCGCGGAACCTTATATCCGGCCAGCCGCGCCCGCGCGTAGGTCAGCAGCGCGCTGGCATCAGGCGCGGCTCCAGCGCGGGGAACGATAGCCGCTGCCACCTGCTGTCCCCATTCCTCGCTCGGCAGGCCGACGACGCAGACGTCGGCAACGTCGGGATATCCGCGCAGCACGGCCTCGACCTCGGCAGGGTAGACGTTCTCGCCGCCGCTGACGATCAGATCGCTGCGCCGCTGGACGATCCACAGGTCGCCGTCGGCGTCGAAATAGCCGATGTCGCCCGTGTGGATTGTGCCATTTGTCGGCGGCTGGTCGAGGTAGCCAGTCATGACGGTCGGCCCGCGGACGACCACTTCGCCATAGCCACCCGTCGGTACGTCGGCTCCGCGTTCATCGACCACCCGCGCTGAAGTGAACGTCAGCGGCTTGCCGACGCAGCCCGGTTTGAGCGGCGTCATGTTCGGCTGGAGCGTGGCGACCTGCGAACAGGCTTCGGTCAGCCCGTAGCTGGTCGCCAGCGGGATTCCAGCCGCCGCGCAGCGCTCGACCAGCAGGGGCGTGGCTGCCGCGCCGCCCAGCAAAATGAGCCGCAGCGCGGGCGGCATCGGCCTGTTCGGGTAAGCGTCGAGCAGGCGATAGAGCGTTGTCGGCACGAGGGATACCAGCGTGACGCCCTGCGTCTGAATCGCGTCGTGGACTGCCGCCGCGTCGAAGCCCGAATGCAGGACAACGGTTGTGCCGTAGAGAGCGCAGCGCAGCACAATCGCCTGCCCGCCGACGTGATACAGCGGCATACACAGCAGCCAGCGATCTTCCGGCAGCGTGCCGAGCCGGAAGGCAGACGCTGTTGCGCTCCAGAACTGGTTGCCGAACGTCAGCATCGCGCCTTTCGGCCTGCCGGTCGTCCCGGATGTGAAGACAATCGACTGCACGGCATCGAGGTCGATTGTGCCGCTCAGAAATTCGTCGGCGCTGCCAGAAGCCAGCGAATCTGCGGGGATGAGGTCAAGCGCTTCGAGCTTGAGCGCCTGTGCCGCCAGCCGTGTCTCGTCGGCATCAATCAGGTGCGAGCAGCCCGCTTTCTCGACCTGCCAGCGGATTTCCTCGCCCGTCAATCGCGTGTTGAGCAGCACCAGTGTCGCGCCGAGCCGTGCCAGCGCGTGAATGGCAAAGACATATTCGGCACGATTCGGCATCAGCACGGCGACGCGCGAGTCGCGCCCGACGCCGCGACCAGCCAGCACAGCGCAGGTCTGCGCGACCTGCGCGTTCAGCGCGCGGTACGTCCACTGTCGCGCGTCGGCGATGAGCGCGAGGCCGTCCGGTCGCGCCTGCGCCGCTGCCGCTAACCAGTCGATCATTCAAACTTACCTGTGTTTCGATAGCGCGGTCACTTAAGACAGAGGGCGCTTCATGGACGCCAGGGATATTTGCGGAAGACGGGTTTGCGCTTCTGCATCCAGGCGTCGCGGCCTTCCTGACCTTCCTCAGTCATGTAGTAGAGCAGCGTGGCGTCACCGGCAAGCTGCTGCAAGCCCGTCTGTCCATCGACGTCGGCGTTCATCGATGCCTTGAGCAGGCGAATCGCCAGCGGGCTGTGCTGCAAAATTCGCTGCGCCCAGGCCACGCCTTCTTCTTCTAGCCTGTCGAGCGGGACGACCGTGTTGACCAGCCCCATGTCGAGCGCTTCCTGCGCGTTGTACTGGCGGCACAGATACCAGATTTCGCGCGCCTTCTTCTGGCCGACGATCCGCGCCAGATAGCTTGACCCGAAGCCGCCGTCGAAGCTGCCGACCTTCGGGCCAGCCTGACCGAAGATGGCATTGTCGGCGGCAATCGTCAGATCGCAGACGACATGCAGCACGTGACCGCCGCCGACGGCGTAACCGGGAACCAGCGCAATGACCGGCTTGGGAATGGTGCGGATGACACGCTGAAACTCGAGCACGTTCAAGCGCTCGACGCCGTTCTCGCCCGCATAGCCGGTGTCGCCGCGCACGCTGATGTCGCCGCCGGAGCAGAAGGCGTACTTGCCGTCTTTGGCCGGGCCGTTGCCGGTGAGCAGAATCACGCCAGTCGCCGGGTCGTTCCAGACGTCGGCGAAGGCTTCCATCATCTCGTCGATGGTTTCCGGTCGAAAGGCGTTGCGGATTTCTGGCCGGTTGAAGGCGATCCGCGCCATGCCATCAGCCTTGTGAAAGGTGATGTCCTGAAAGGTTTTGACTTCAATCCAGTCTGTCAATTTGATCGCTCCTTATAAACCCGCACCCCCGGCCCCTTCGCGGCCTCGCTTCGCTGCGGCTGTCCCGACGAAACAAAAACATTCGGACGCCGCGCCGTCAGAGCGAGGGGAGAAAGGGTCGTGGTACGGGACGATAGACGGTTCTTACAGTCTCGGAACCAGAGGTTGATAGCGACAGCAAGCCTTCATCCAACTCCCCGGAATGGGAGCGGGGAAGGGGGCGAAGAGGCGCGCGATAGCGCGTTTTCGATCATCTGCTGACGACGCGCGGCATCGGCGGCATAATCGCTCGGTACTTCAATCAGGGCAGCGCGGTCACTGGCGAGCGCCTGGGCGAAAGCGGCATCGAAGGCTTCCGGTGTCTGAACCTTCGCGTAGTCAAGGCCATAAAGCTGCGCGACTGGCGCGAAGTCGAGGCCGTGCGGCGTCAGGAATAACTCGGTAAACGGCGGGTCGAACTTCGCCACTGGCAGCCGCTCGAAGATGCCGCCGCCGTCGTTGTTGATGACGACGAAGGTTGCCTTCATGCTGCTCCGTTTGACCGCCAGCAGCCCATTCATGTCATGATAAAAGGCGAGATCACCCGTGACCAGGACGGTCGGCGCGCCGTCGGCAGCCGAGACACCGAGCGCGCTCGATACCGTGCCGTCGATCCCGCTTGCGCCGCGATTGCAGAACACGCGCAGATTTTTGCGCGTGGGCCGCGCGAACTGGTCGAGATGGCGTACCGGCAGGCTGTTGGCGACGAACAGTTTGCCGTTCTCCGGTAGCAGGTCGGTCACGCGCGCCAGCACCGCGCCATCGAATAGCGCCGTGTCAGCCGCGCTATCGACCGCTCGCCACGTGGCGGCTTCAGCGTCGAAATACGACTGCTGCCAGACCGTATCGGGGGCCGGGGGCGAGTCAGCCAGTTGCTCGACCAGGTCATCGCAGACCTGCGCCGGATCGGCCCACAGCAGCGTGTCGGCGCGGTGGTTGGCGTCCGGCCAGACGCCGTCAGCGCTGACCCAGAGGCAGTCAATCCCGGGAATGTTCAGGAAATCGTCGAGCGCCTGCGAAGTCGGTATCGCGCCGAAATGGAGGATGACATCGGGCGGCTCAAGCGCAGGCTTCCCTTGCAGGAAGGTATCGTAGCCGCCGATCACCGGGACGCTGTCATTCGCCGCGCCGAAGCGCGCGCCGGACAGCGCATCGGCCAGCAGCAGGAATCCGGCAGCCTGTGCCAGCCGCGCGACGGCTTGCGGGAAATCGCCGCCGGGAGAGCGCGGCCCGCAGAAAATCATCCCGCGCGAGACGCCGGTTAGAACGGCAGCCAGTGCCGCAATCTGAGCCGCAGTCGGCGTCAGCGTTCCACGGGCTATCGCCGTAAACGGACGATGATTGCCGCGCGCTTCACCGCCTGCGCCAGTCGTCACGTCGGTGGGGACGGGCGTTGGTTCGAGCGGCTTGCGAAAGGGAAAATTGAGATGGACTGGCCCGCGTGGCAGGCCGTCCGCTTTAGCGTAGGCGCGAGCGGCCAGCGTCCGCAGGTTACGCAGCGCCAGCCCCGGCGGGCTGGCTTCCGGCAGCGCGACATCGACCGACCAGAGGACGTGATCGCCGAACAGCCTGATCTGATCGACGGTCTGATTGGCGCCGCTCTCGCGGACTTCCGGCGGACGGTCAGCGGTCAGTACCAGCAGCGGCACAGCGGCGTAACGCGCCTCGGTGACTGCCGGGTGAAAATTGCTGGCCGCCGTGCCGGACGAACACAACAGCGCGACCGGACGGGCGGTCGCCAGCGCCAGACCGAGCGCGAAAAACGACGCGCTCCGCTCGTCAACATGCGAATAAACCTGAATGTCAGGATGCGCGGCGAAGGCCATCACCAGCGGCGTCGAGCGCGAGCCGGGCGCAATCGAGACGGCTTTCAGGCCGCAGCGCGCCAGTTCATCGACGAAAAGATCGGCCCAGAGCAGGTTTCGGTTAGGCGGTAACATGGGCGTTCGCCCCGAAGGCATCGAGCATCGGCTTGAATTTCAGGCCGGTTTCGTCCCATTCCTTGTCTGGCTCGGAGTCGGCGACGATCCCCGCGCCAGCGTACAGCCGCGCCTGATTCCCGGCGCTGACCGCCGAGCGAATGGCAACGCTGAACTGCCCGGCGCCCTGCCAGTCGATCCAGCCAACCGGGGCGGCGTACCAGCCGCGCGAGACGATCTCGGTGTCGTGAATGGTTTCGACGGCGACATTCTGCGGCGTTCCGCCGAGCGCCGGAGTCGGGTGCAGCGCTTCGACAATCTGAAGGATGCTGGTCGGGCGGCGCAGCTCAGCGGCAATCGGCGTGAACAGGTGTTGAATGTTGCCCAGTCGATAGATCGTCGGCTCATCCGGCACGCGGATGTCGTCGCTGAAGGCAGCCAACTGCTGGCGCAGCGCGTCGACGACCAGCGCGTGCTCGTAGCGATTCTTGGGGCTGTCGAGCAGTTCGCGGGCGAGACGGTCATCGTCGGCTTCGGTTTCGCCGCGCGCCGTCGAGCCTGCCAGCGCGCCGGTCGTCAGGTGTTGACCGTGTAATTCGGCGATTAATTCCGGCGTTGCGCCCGTGAAGGCGTGGCCGGGGAGCGGCTCGATCAGGAAGCGGAAGGCGTGTGGATAGCGGGCATCGAGGTTGTCCAGCACCGACAGCGGATCGACCGGCGCATCGAAGGTCAGGTCAGCCGTGCGAGCGAGGACGACCTTTTCGAGTTCGCCCGCGCGCATTCGGTCAGTGGCGCGAGTAACCTGCCGCTGCCAGCCTTCGCGCCCCAGCGGGTAATCGACATTCAACACCTGCGGCTCATTTTCGTCGTCGTCTTCTCGCGCTGAGGGAGAGGGAGCGAGGGAATTGAGAGTCTCAAACTGTGCCTGAGCTTCAGCCATCGCCTCGGCGGCGCTTTCGCCGGGCTGCGCCAGCCGGTTGACCAGCAGCCAGTGTTGACCGCCGATCCGTACCAGCACGTGGCTCGGCAGGGCGAAGTAGGCCGGGGGAAAGGCTGACCAGATGCCGCTCGGCTCGAACTCCGGGCGGAACGAGAAGCCGCCGTAGACGCGCGGCCCGCCGCAGGGCAGGTCAGCGACATCGACTTTCAGGTTGCCGAACAGCCGCTCCAGCTCGTCCTCGATGTCGGCGAAGCGCTCAAGGCCATAGGCAACCAGTTCGGCTTCGACGCCCCAACCGGCGAAGGTCTTGTCGCCGTCGTCGCTCGACCAGTAGAAACGCTGGCCTTCGCCGCGGCACAGAAACTCCAGCGGGTCGATGGGCGCGATGGGGCGGCTGTAACTTGCCAGAACCGGCAGATCATCGTGCGGAATAGTCCAGTGGCTCAACGTCGACTCTCGCATTCGCTCAAGGGATAGAGTGGTCACAGGCTCACCTCAGTCACGGTCGTGCTTCCTGATAGCCAATGCTCTGAAGCAGCATCGGCAGCAGGTTGGAAAGAATCCGCTCCGGGTTCGGCTCGCCGGTATAGACCCAGCGGATGACGATTTCGTTGATCGCGCCCATCCAGGCGTAGGCGACGACTTCAGTATCGACCGGCGCGATGTCGCCGACTTCGATAGCCTGCTCCAGATAAATACGGATCAGCCCGGCGAAGCGGTCATGGACGCTCAGGCGCTTTTCTTCAAAGACTGATCCCAGCCCGACGGCCTGTACCAGCAGGATTTTCGCCAGCGGACGATAGGTGTCGAAGGTGGCGAGCGTCGCTTCGAGCGCGGCGCTGACGCGGGCAATGCCTTCATCCTCGTTGATGATGGCCTCGGTCACGCGCCGTTCGAGCAGATCGGCGAACTTATCAACCAGCGCCAGAAACAGCGTCTGCTTGTTGGGGAAATGGAAGTAAACCGACCCTTTCGATGTTTCCGAGCGCTCGACGATTTCATCGACGCTGGTATCGTGGTAGCCTTTGCTCGAAAAGACGTCGAGCGCCGCGTCGAGGATGCGGCCTTTCGTGCCTTCAGGGTCTTGCGGTTTTCGGGGCGCGCGGACGAGTTTCATGCTGTCTCGTTGATAAACCGACTGGTCAGTCTATAATCACAAGGATAGCATAGAACGCGCATTTGCAAAGTCAGTATTGATGATTTGCTCATTTTTTCACGAATGAAGGCGGCTGTGCGTATCTCGTCCGGGGACGTGACTTACCACATTGAGCGACGCGGCAGCGGCACTCCGCTCGTTTTGCTGCACGGCTTCACGGGCAGCGCAGCGACATGGGCGGGACAGGTCGAGGTGTTCGCCGGGCAGCACGACGTGATCGCGGTCGAGCTGCTCGGCCACGGCGCGACCGACTCGCCGTTCGATCCTGAGCGTTATACGATGGCGCGCGCCCTTGCCGATCTCAGCCTGCTGCTCGATTATCTCGGCCTCGGCGCAGTTGCTCTGCTCGGCTACTCGATGGGCGGGCGAGTGGCGCTGGCCTTCGCCGCGACTTCTCCGCAGCGCGTCGGGCGGCTGATTCTCGAAAGCGCCTCGCCAGGACTGCGCTCTGCCGACGAGCGCCGCGCTCGCGCCGCGTCTGATGCCGAACTCGCCGACCGACTCGAACGCGATGGGCTGACGGCGTTCGTCGATCACTGGGAGAACCTGCCGCTGTTTGCTACGCAGCGCCGACTGCCTGAAGCGCTCCGGGCGCGCGTCCGCGCCGAGCGGTTGGCGGGTTCCGCCGTCGGCCTCGCTAACAGTCTGCGCGGCCTGAGTACCGGACGCCAGCCCTCGTACTGGGATGCCCTGCCGAGACTGTCGATGCCCGTCCTGCTGATCGCCGGGATGCTCGACGCGAAATACAGGCAGATCGCGCGCGCGATGCAGGCGAAGCTGCCTGATGCTACCCTCGAACTCGTGCCGAATGTCGGTCACACTGTTCACCTTGAAGCCGCTGAAATTTTCAATCAGCAGGTGCTTGATTTTCTGGAAGCATAAGCCGGATATTGCGCGAAATAACGTCTGGCCCCGCCTGTGCTTTGCCGTAGAAGTGCGCTAGAATGGCGTCGCTCGTCATGCTGGCGCGAATTATTTAGCCTGAAGGAGTCGTCCATCTTGAAACGTAAATTGCTGTTTGTCACTGCGGCGCTCGCCGCCACGGTCGCGCTGACTGTGCCAGCGCTGGCGCAGGACGCGACACCCGCGCTCTCTGGCGATCCGGTTCAGATCGGGATTGCCGTCGCCCATACCGGCAATGCCTCGGTCTACGGACTCGATCAGGAACTCGGCGCGCAGCTTGCGGCGGATTATTTCAACGCCAACGGCGGCGTCAATGGTCGCCCGGTCGAGCTGGTCTTTCAGGATGCCGGGACGGATGAGCAGGCCGCCATCAACGCTTTCAACACGCTGATCGGCTCGAACGTCGTCGCCATCGTCGGCCCGACACTGTCGCAGCAGGCGTTCGCCGCTGACCCGGCAGCCAATCAGGCTGGAATCCCGGTGGTCGGCCCGTCGAATACCGCCAAGGGCATCCCGCAGATTGGCGATTATGTCGCCCGCGTCTCTGCGCCAGTGACGGTTATCGCCCCGAACTCGATCAAGGCTGCGCTCCAGCTTGACCCGAATATCAAGACCGTTGACGTACTTTACGCCAAGAACGACGCATTCAGCGTTTCCGAAACGGCGGTCTTCCAGCAGATTCTGAAGGACATGGGCCTGACCGTTGCCCACGTTCAGGAGTTCCAGACGACCGATACCTCGTTCACTTCGCAGACGACAACCGTGCTTGGCGACAACCCTGAGCTGGTCGTCATTTCCGGTCTGGCGACCGACAGCGCCACGCTGGTCAAGGAACTGCGCGACCTCGGTTATACCGGCCTGATCGTCGGCGGTAACGGCCTCAACTCGCCCCATATGTTCCCGATCTGCCAGGCGGCCTGCGACGGCATCATCGTCACCCAGGCCTACAGCGTCCTCAACGACTCGGCGATCAATCAAGCTTTCATCGACGCTTACAAGGCCAAGCAGAGCGGCAAGGCCCCCGGTCAGTTCCCGGCGCAGTCGTTCACCGGCGTTCAGGTGGTGGTCGAGGCGATGCGCGCGCTCGGTGATGTCTCTGGTCTTTCGCTGGCTGACCTGCGGACGAAGCTCAACGCGCAGATCCTCGCCGGAACCTACGATACGCCGATTGGCCCGATCTCCTTCAGCCCGGAAGGTGAGATTAACCAGCAGGCCTACTACGTCGCGCAGATTAAGATGAGCGCCGATGGCTCCAGCGGCGATTTCGCGCTGCTGACCCGCGTCGAGGCCGCGCCTGCGGCTACGGCTGAGGCGACTGCCGAAGCGACCCCCTAGTTTCGACTCACTGACTGCGCGGGCGGAAGGGATCGCCTCGCCCGCGCAGTTTCCCCATTTCTTTCCATAGGTTACAATCAGCGCACCATGCCCGTCCAGCAGCTCCTCAACGGTTTGGCCGTCGGCGGCCTGTACGCGATCTTCGCGCTCGGCTACACGCTGGTTTTTTCGATTCTCGGCATCATCAATTTCACCCACACCGCCATTTTTACGCTCGGCGCGTATTTCACTTATGCGCTGATCGGGGCGAAATTCGGCCCCAACGGCCTGCTGGCGAACGGACAGCTTCCGTTCGGCCTGCCGTTTATTCTTGCCGCGCTCGGCGGCGCGGTGCTGGCCGGGTTGGCGGCGGGGGTGGTCGAGCGGCTTGCCTTTCGACCGCTGCGGATCCGCAATGCCGATCCACTGCTGACGCTGGTTTCCAGCCTCGGCATGGCGGTCGCCATCGTCAACGGCATTCAATACCTGTTCGGCGCGGAAAATTATACCTTTCCGAGCAGCGTGCTCGGCGGCCTGAAACCGGCGATTAACTTCGGCACAGCCGAGCATCCTGCGCCGGTACGGACGATTCAGGTGATTATTTTCGCCGTCTCAATTGTGCTGGTGATCGCGCTGACACTCTGGATCAACCGGACGCGCACCGGCAAGGCGCTCCGGGCTATCGCCGAAGACCCGACGACCGCCAGCCTGCTCGGCATCGACACGGACCGGTTGATTCTGCTGACCTTCGTCCTGAGCGGCTTCCTCGGCGGGATTGCCGGGACGCTGCTGGGCGTCGGCAGCGGGATTGCCGGGCCATACTTCGGCATTTCCTTTGGCCTCAAGGGGCTGGCGGTGGTGATTCTCGGTGGATTGGGCGACGTCCCCGGCGCGGTCGTCGGCGGGCTGGTGCTCGGTCTGGTCGAGTCGTTCGTCCCGCCGGAATTCATCGCCTACAAGGATGCCGTCGCCTTCGCGCTGTTGTTCCTGATGCTCGTCATTCGACCGCAGGGCCTGCTGGGTCGCGCGGTCGCTCAAAAAGTGTAGCGTTATGGCTGTATTGCTTAAGGCAGATGCTGCCACGGATCTGATAAAGGCGGCAGTTTTCCCTCTCTTCCAGTGGGCGAAGCGCGTCGAAGTCGGTTCATTCGACGGGGGCCGCAGGTCGCGCCGGGGCCGGGATATGCGGGAGCAATTTTGACCACATTTTTCAATATCTACGGCTTCCTGATCGTCACGATGATGCTGGGCGCAGTGCTTGGCCTGTCGCTCTATCTGCCGCTGATGACCGGGCAGCTTTCGCTGGCGAGTCCCGGTTTCTTCGCCATCGGCGGCTATACGGCGGCGATTCTGTCGACCAAAGTCTTTCCGGCCACGACCGGCACGTTTCCGCTGGCCTACCTGCTGATCGAGATGCTGCTGGCCGGGGCGCTCTGCGCGGTCGTGGGGGTGATTGTCGGCATCCCGGCGCTGCGCCTGCGAGGAATTTATCTGGCGCTGGCGACGATTGCCTTCGGCGAAGTCGTGCGTGTCTTCAGTCAGAATCTGGATATTACGGGTGGGGCGGTTGGCATTTTTGCCATTCCGCAGCCGTTCCCGACCAAGATTGAGTATGCGTGGGTCGCGCTGCCGCTGCTGATCGTGTCGGCGCTGTTCGTCTACCGGCTGGAGCGCGTGCGCGTCGGTCGCGCCTTCGCCGCGATCCGCGATGATGAGCTGGCTGCTGCCGCGATGGGCGTGAACGTGACCCTGCACCGCACGCTGGCCTTCGTCCTCGGCGCGATTATGGCGGGTGTGGCGGGCGCGGTCAGCGCGCATCTGCTCAACACCTGGAACGCGCGGCAGGGGACGTTCGATGTCGGCGTGCTGTATCTGACCTTCGTCATCGTCGGTGGCTCGCGCACCTTCGTCGGGCCGATTGTCGGCGGGCTGGCGCTGACCGCCTTACCTGAGGTGCTGCGCGCCGTCGCCGGGTTGAGCAGCCTGCCGCTGTGGCTGACGGGCTTTCTGAAAGACGGTCGGCTGATTATCTACGGTCTGCTGATCGCCTTTGGCATTATCTTCTTCCCGCAGGGTTTGATTACGCCCGACCTGTTCCGCCGCCGCTCCCCTAATGCTCCGGTGACTGATGATGTCCGCGCCTGACGTCGCGCCGCTGCTCGAGGCGCGCTCGCTGACGCGCCGATTCGGCGGGCTGGTCGCCTGCGACAATATCTCATTTTCGGTCAATCCCGGCGAGATTTTCGGGCTGATCGGCCCGAACGGAGCCGGGAAAACGACGCTGTTCAACCTGATGACCGGCATGACGCGCCCGGACAGCGGCAGCCTGTTCTGGCGGGGCAAAAATATCACCGGGCGGCGACCCAACAGGATTGCGGCGCTCGGTATCGCCCGAACCTTTCAGAATATCCGCCTGTTCGGCAACCTGACTGCGCTGCAAAATGTCATGATCGGCGGCCATTTGCATACCCACAGCGGCGTTATCGGCGGCGTCCTCAATCTGCCGAGGGCGCGGCGAGAAGAAGGGATCGCCCGTGAGCGCGCTCACGAGCTGCTGCGGCTGCTCGACCTCGACGGCAAGGCGGACGCCGAGGCGCGTAATCTGCCTTATGGCGATCAGCGCCGTCTCGAAATTGCGCGGGCGCTGGCGCTGCAACCGTCGCTGCTGCTGCTCGATGAGCCGGGGGCGGGGATGAACGGCAGTGAAAAGAATCGCCTGAGCAGCCTGATCCTCGATTTGCGCCTGCGTTTCGAGCTGACAATTTTGCTGATCGAGCATAATGTCCCGCTGGTGATGGGCATCTGCGACCGGATCGCGGTGCTGGAGTTCGGCCACCTGATCGCGCTCGGCGACCCGACCGTGGTGCGGAACGATCCTGCTGTCATTCGCGCCTATCTCGGCGTCGAGGATCAGGGCTGATGGCGACTGAATCCAGCCGACCGCCGCTGCTCTACATTCGCGGCCTGAGGGTCAGCTACGGCGCGGTGCGGGCGCTCAACGGCATCGACCTGAGCATCGACGCGGGTGAAATGGTCGCGCTGATCGGCGCGAACGGAGCGGGAAAAAGTACGCTGCTGCGCGCTATCTCACGGATTGTCAACCCGCGTGATGGGCGCATCGTCTACGAGGGGCAGGACATAACCCGCCTTTATCCGCATCAGGTCGTTCGGCTCGGCATCGCCCATGTGCCGGAAGGGCGGCGGATGCTGGCGCGCCAGAGCGTGATCGACAACCTGCGTCTGGGCGCGTACACCCGCGATGATCGCGCCGAGATTGAGGCCGACATCGAGCGTCAGTTCGTCACTTTTCCGCGTCTGGCCGAGCGGCGCAAACAACTTGCCGGGACGTTGAGCGGCGGCGAGCAGCAGATGCTGGCGATTGCCCGCGCGCTCATGAGCCGACCGCGCCTGCTGCTGCTCGACGAGCCGAGCCTCGGCCTGGCCCCGATTGTGGTGCGGGAAATCTTCGCTACGCTGCAAACGCTTAACCGACAGGGGATGACGATGCTGGTGGTCGAGCAGAACGCGCGGCTGGCGCTGCATCACGCCCGGCGCGGCTACGTCCTCGAAACCGGGTCGATCATGCTGGCCGGGAGCGCGGTCAACCTGCTCGATGATGAGCGTGTTCAGAAAGCCTACCTCGGCTGACAGGTTCTGCCGGACGGTGTCGCTGCGGGCGTTGATGGCGCTGCACATCAAGCGGGCCACAATTTCCGCGCGGGCGCAAGACGGCGCTGCTGGCGCGGCGGAGTGATGATTCTGTCGCTGCGCCGCCATGAGGCGATCAGAATGTTGATCGTAAGATCGTGTGGTACACTGATGCGCGGTGTTCATTCTGGGAGTGTGCTATGAAGACAATTCTGCTCGTCGGCGGCTTTGGGACGCGCCTGCGGCCTCTGACAAACAGCATCGCCAAGCCGATGGTTCCGCTGGTCAATCGACCGTTCACCGAATACACGCTCGACCTGCTCAAGCGCCACGGCCTGAAAGAAATCATCTTCAGCTCATTTTATCTGCCCGAAGCGCTTCAATCGTACTTCGGCGACGGCTCGAAATTCGGCGTCCACATCGACTACTGTCTCGAAGACAGCCCGCGCGGCACGGCGGGGGCGATCAAGAATTGTGAACCCTATCTCGACGGTCAGACTTTCCTGATCTTCAACGGCGACGTGTTAACCGACCTCAACCTGACGGAGATGATCGACCGTCACCGGCAGAAGCAGGCGCTGGCGACGATTGCGCTCGGCAAAGTCATCGACCCGACGGCCTTCGGCATGGTTGACCTGCACGACGATGGCCGCGTCCAGCGCTGGTTCGAGAAGCCGTCGTGGGACGAAGTGACGAGCCGCTGGGTCAACATTGGGGCCAGCGTCTTTGAGCCAGAAGTCCTCAGCCGGATACCGGCGAACGAAGCCGTGTCGATTGAGCGCCAGACTTACCCGGAGATGATCGATTCCGGCGCGCCGATCTACGGCTATCAGGCTCCGGCCTACTGGCTCGACATCGGCACGCCGTCCAAGTACATGCGCGGCGTCCGCAACATTCTCACCGGCGTGGTCGAGACGTCGATCCCCGGCAGACAGATCAGGCCGAACCTGTGGGTTGGCGAAGGCGTCCAGATCGACCCGACGGCAGCGCTCAAGGGGCCAGTGGTGATCGGCGATCACAGCCGTATCGGTTCCGGCGTCGTCATCGTCGGCCCGACCGTCGTCGGCGCGAACGTCGATATTGGCCGGGAAGTCTTTATCGAAGAATCGACCCTCTGGGACGACTGCCTCCTCGGCGAGCGCGCCTCGCTGACCGGGACGATTCTCGGCAAGGGCGCGGTGCTCAAGCCTGACGCGACGCTCAAGGATGGCTGCATCGTCGAGAATCGCTACACTGTCGAGGCCGACCGTGTCTATGACAACGATTCCATCCTCAGTTTCCCGTAATCGGTCACTGGCCGCATCCTACGGAGTATCTGCCATGCGATCCAGAGATGAAATTTCCGCCGGGGGCGTCGTCTATCGAACGACGGCCAGTGGACTGGAAGTGCTGATCTGCAAGTCGTCCGGCTATCATCGCTGGGTGCTGCCGAAAGGGCTGGTCGATGAAGGGGAAACGCACGAGCAGGCGGCAGCCCGCGAAGTCCATGAGGAAACCGGCGTCAGCGCGCGGCTGATCGGGCCGCTCGGCGAGCCGGAGAAGTACATTTATTCGCGCGGCGGGTTGCGGATTTTCAAGCGCGTTTACTATTTCCTGATGGTCTACGAGGCGGGCGACATCGCGCAGCATGACTACGAAATGGAAGACGTGCGCTGGGCCAGCTTTGCGGACGCCGATCAGCTTCTGGCCTATGATGGCGCGAAGTCGATGGTGCGCCGCGCTCAGGCCATGCTTGCGGCGGGGGAGAGCGGATCAGCGGATGAATGAGGGGGATTGCTCAAGCAGTCGATAGTGATCAATCCCCACCCATCTTTCACGCCCCGTCCGCCGGGAGTGAGAGTTTTTCATGAGGCGTCACCGAACCGGGACGCCTCATTTCTTTTCCCTGCTGATGGCGTCGAAGGCGGCGTTGATGTCGGCCATCTTCGCCGTATACTTGTCTTTTTCTTCCGGGTGCAGGTCAGGGTGGAACTCGCGCGCTTTCCGGCGGTACGCTTGCTTGACCTCGTCATAAGTCGCCGTGACCGAGACGCCGAGCGTGCTGTAATGCTTGATGTGCGCCGCGCCGCGCTCGTAGGCGCTGCGCCCCTGCGACTGGCGACGCCTGCGCTGATTGGCGTAGTTACGATAGGTCTTGTTTTCGCCTGCGCTGCCATAATGTCTGGCAAATTCATCCCAGGCATTCCAACTGCGCCGTTCCTGTTCGTCGCGCTTCGGGTCGGGCTGCGACCACTGCCGCCAGGAATAGCGAAACTGATGGCCTGCGCCAGGATCGCGCATTTTCCAGAATTCACCCTCGCCGAAGTCGACCGTGGCGAAAAACCCGCTCAGGTATTTGCTGGCAGCCTCGACGCGGAAGGTACGCAGCGCCGTGATGTCAGCCTCTGGCCCATAGGTGACAGAGCGCGGTCGGTTGCCCCATTTCCATTCCATGTGAACCGGGCGAATAGTTACGTCCTGGCCGTCGCACCAGTAGGCATAAACGCGGTTGTCGGCGACCGTATGCAGCGCGGCCATCCACACAGGCGGGTCGATCTCGCTGCAATCCGGCGGCATCATCCGTCCGTCGATCAGGAACAGGCTGTAGACGTTGCGGGCGCTGTTGCGGGTGTAGTTCTCCTCGATTTCCATTAGCCGCAGCGCCCGGTTGATGACGTAAACCGCGACCGACTTGCCCGTTTTGAGGTCAATCATCAGGTCTGCGCCGCCGATGTCGAGGCGCGTGCCGGTCACTCGCTCGGATTTTGCAGATTCTCTGGACAGATAATTCAGGACGAATTTCTTCATCAGATGCGTGTCGTCTCCAGCTTCCTACCCACGACGACTCGACGAAGGCAGGCTCGGCTGCTGCTTTCCATGTTACAGTAAAATAGTTATGTTGAGGTCTATGAAGCAGTCAATTGTATCGCGTTCTCTCAAGCGGTTCAACAGGAGCGCGAGAAATCCTTCGAGGTTCTAATGCGTCGGAACGCCGGAAATCGGCGTATCAGGCAGAAAGAGATGATGATGCTAAAGCGCGCGCTGCTGATCGCGGGTTCGATGCTCCTGCTGCTGATCGGCTCGACCGGGCAGGCGTCGGCGCAGGTTGGCGATTTTGATCTGGCGCTGGCTCGCGCGCTGTCCGACCAGCGGGCCAATCCCGGCTACCTGTTCGACTACCGCGAGGCCGGGCGCTCGGTTGACCTTGACAACGGCGGCGGCGTCGTTTACGCCCGACTCTATGCCCGCCGGACGGGCGCGCTGGTTCCCGGAGTCATTGACCTGATCGTGCTGACGCGCGACGATGGGCGCTGGAATGTCTTTCTCCCCGGCACTTACGGCTACGGCGAGGCGCAGACCCGGCTGCCCAAAGCGATCCGCGACGGCATCGATCCGGCTCCTTACCGCGTCAAGGCTGACCCGGCCATCGACGCCGCGCTGCCGCTGACTGATTTTCAGTTCCCGTGGGGCGCGGGCCGCTGGGCGACGGTGACGCGCAGCTTCAACACCCACGGCAGGGGGCAGATTGATTTCGACGTGACTGATCGCGCCGTGACCGCTGCCAGAGATGGCACGATCATCTACGTCAACGACCTGAACGACCTGGCCGCCTATGCTTCGGGCGGATGGTGGTACTGGAATGTCGTCATCATCCAGCACGGCGAACACGACTATTCGCTTTACGGCCATCTGGCTCCGCACAGCATCCCGCGCGCGATCATGCAGCACTGCGAGAACGACCTGAGCCGTGCCAACTGCGCTGTGCCGGTCAAGGCGGGCGACGTCATCGGCGCGGAAGGCACGACGGGCTATTCGTCCAACCCTCACCTGCACGTCGAGTTCGGGCAGTCCTTCGGCATCATCCCTTATCCTGATCTGCTCGATGGCAACCGCAACGGCAACCGGACGGAATCGGTATTTGCCGGGTTTGTCTACGCCGAGCATAACGTCGGCTTTCAAGGCTATCAACCCGCCGAGGTGGCCGACTTGGAATATGGCACGCTGGAGCAGGCACTGGCTGCGCCGGTCGCGCCGATGGGACAGAATCTCGTCTCGAATGGCGACTTTGCCGCTGGAACGAGCGGATGGAAGCCGTCCGGCCAGTTGAACTGGGCCGTGGCCGACGGCGTCATGCAGTTTCTGCGTCTCAGGACCGACGCCGAGCCGCACTGGGCGACGTTCTCGCAGGTGCTGCCCTACAGCGCGCTGGCGCATCAGGCGTTCGAGGTTTCGCTGAAGCTCGGTAACAGCAGCGGCCTGAAGAAGTCGATTACCGTTTCGCTGCTCAACTCGCAGGGCCGCGATTACGGCGCGCTGTCGTGCAATTTCACCGTCCCCGCCGGGGCCGAGCTGCAAACTTACACCCTGCGCGGTCAGGCAGCGCAGTCGTGGGGCAAGGTCGCGCTCGAAATTGGCGTCAACCCTGCCGACGGCGCGAAGTCTGCGCTGGTCGATGACATCGACCTCCGCGCGCTTCTGCCCGGCGATCTCCCGGCGGGCGACTGCGTCGGCCCGGACTAAGCTCGATATGAATCGGATGTTTTGTCGGCAAGGTCAACCCGGACGCTCAAAAATAGCAAGCGCGCCGGTGGTGGGGGCAGCAACTCTACGCGCCTTCGTGCGTATAGACCTCAGTGGGAAGCCCCGCGAGCAGAGACGGCGGGGCAGGGTTAAAGGGACGGTATGGAAAAGCTGCTGGATACCTTGCTGACGGTCGTACTCGGCAATCTGTCGAACGCGACGCGCGGTTTTACCCGCACTTTCGGCGCGCTGGAAGATTTCTTTTACGTCAAGTTTCGCGGGCTGTCGTTCATCGTCCTCGGCTCGCGCCAGACAGGCAAGACGACGCTGATTGAATGGCTGCGGCGCAATATGGGTTCGATGGATGATTTTCAGCCCGATCCGACGACGGCGGGCGGCGAGGTCGTGCCGGACTTTTCGGCCCGTGTCGATGCCGATAAATATATCAAGCTCAAGCCGGGGCGCGATGTCGGCGGCGAGTACGCCATGTGGGATACCGATTGGGTCGAGTTGTTCCGCGAAGTCCAGCCGCGCGGCATCCTGTTCCTGATCGACCACAGTGAGCCGTATCTGCACAAGGACGCGCTCAATTTTGTGCTTCAGTTGATCGACGATCAGCCGCAGTACGCGCGTAACCTGCGCGCCTTTTACATTCTGGTCAACAAGCAGGACTTATGGGGCGAGACGCAAAGCCTCGACGAGATCATGCAGTTCTACCGCAATGAGCAGAAGCGGCTCAAGAGCCAGGCCGAGCGCTTCGGCTACGCCTGGTCGGTGTCAGCGGGCAGCGTCGTGACCGGCGTTGGCGTGCGCGACACTATCGAGCGTTTCTTCAACACTATCCGCCCCGCGTCCCGGAACTAGCGGACGTGCAGCCGCTGGTCATCGAGTACGTGCTGGAAGGGTATCGGCGCGGCTACAATTTCACCTCGCCGACGGGCGGCTATGATGATGACACGCTCAAGGTGATCTGGCGGCGGGCGATGCCGCGCGGGCAAGGGTGGGGCGCGCCGGAGTTTGTCGGCGCGCAGTCGCTCAAATGCTTTCCGCTGAGTCATGACCGCGTCGCGCTGTCGGAAGTGACGGTGACAGCGTTACGCGACGAAAATGGCCGCGCCGGGATTCGCCGCGCAGTCGTCTCGGTGCTGACGCCGGGGGCCTGCGTTGAGGCGCTGCGCGAGCGTCTGGCGGCCTATTCGTCGGCGGTGCTGGCGGCGCTGGAGCGCAAGCCGACGCTCGGCGAATGGAAACGGATTGTCGATCAGGCGCTGCCAAAGCTCTGCGGCGATGGTCAGTTGGTGTTCAGCAAGCCGTTCACCAGCGCCGAAAGCTGGCAAGTCCTCGAAGCGATGATCGTCAAGGTGGCGATCTCGCGCGCCGGGACGCTGGCGCACAGCGGACGCATGATTCCGTTTACGACGCTGGCGCTCGACTACCACGACGAGTCGCGGCTGGTCGGGATTCCCGCGCAGGCGCTTCCCGAAACCGCCGCTGTCGAGGTGATTTCCTTCGCCTGAGGGGGAAAATACCCGCTTCATCACCCGGATCAGGCTGTTCAGCCGTGAAGCTCGCCCGATAGTTCGGTGAGTATTTGTTGCAGATATAGGCCCTGAATTCTACAATCAGTTAACGCGCTCTTAAAGACGATGGAATCGCCTTTGCTGCGCCGATGATCGGCTTCACGGATTCGGTTTTATTTATTAAGGAGAAGCTTGTATGCGCATTCGAAAGTCTTTATTCGCGGTTGTCGCTACGCTGGCGATTGCCTCTGTCCTGTCGGTACAGATGGCCGTCATGCAGAGCAGCGATCTTGGGACGGACGCTAATCCGATCCAGGTCTACTTCGTGCCGTCGGTCGAGGCGCAGACGATTACTACCGGCGGCGAAATCATGGCTCAGGCGCTGGAACAGGCGACCGGCCTCAAGTACAAGGTGTTCGTGCCGACATCTTACGCGGCGACGGTCGAGGCCATGTGCGCCGCGCCCGATAAGTCGATTGGCTTCATCCCGGCTGCCGGTTATGTGATTGCCAACGAGAAGTGCGGCGTCGAAGTGGCTGAGGCCGCAGTGCGTAATGGCTTCAACGTTTACTGGGCGGCCTACCTTGTCAAGCGCGATGCGCCGATCTACACCTTCGGCGATCTGGCGGGCAAGAAGTGGGGCTATCCTGACGCCGCTTCGACGTCCGGCTATGTCGTGCCGAAGGTTGAACTGGCAGCAGCCAATGTGGTCCCCGGCGCTGAACTGGCGACCGGCGGCCATCCCCAGACCGTGCTGGCTGTGTATAATGGCGACGTCGATTTCGGCACTGTCTACTTCAGCCCGCCGCTGACTCCCGGCGCGCCGTGGACGATTGGCGACCTGCCGGAGCCGTATGACCTCGGCCTTGACGAGTCGTTTGTCAAGGACGGCAAGCTGTTCGTCGGCGACCTTCAGATCCTCGATGCCCGCTCGTCGGTCATCGATACCGCGCCGGATGTTGTCGACAAGGTGCGTATCCTGCGCATCAGCTCGGCGATCCCGAACGACACCCTGAGCTTTGGGCCAGACTTCCCTGCCGACACGAAGGCCAAGATCGTGTCTGCGCTGGAAGCCTTCTCCAAGACCGAGGACTGGGCCAAGTCGATTGGCAACACGGACTTCTACGGCTGGACGGGCATCGCGCCGATCACCGACGCCGCCTATGACTCGGTGCGTCAGCGCCTTCAAATCCTCGGCCTGACCGAGAGCGACATCTTCAGCCCGAAGAAGTAATCGGCGTCCGCGCCTGCTGCGGTGGCGGCAACGGCTGAAATGACGCCCTGATCCGGCGGTTTCGGCTGGAAATGAACGAGACGCTCGTTAGCGTAAGCGGGCGGGCAGAGGGGCATGGCGTTCCCTCTGCCCGCTTTCGCACAGGGGGCCGACTTGCTGAAAATCGAGCATCTGACCAAGATTTATGACAATGGCTTTAAGGCGCTGGACGACATCAACCTTGAGATTCCTGACGGCCAGTTCCTCGCCATCATTGGCCTGAGCGGCTCTGGCAAATCGACGCTGCTGCGCTGCATCAACCGGCTGATCGAGCCGACCTCAGGGCGCATCCTCTGGAATGGCGTTGACGTCACCCGCGCTGACGATGAGGAGCTGCCCCAGATTCGGCGGCGTATCGGCATGATCTTTCAGCAGTTCAACCTCGTCAAGCGCTCCAGCGTGATTACCAACGTGATGTCGGGGCGGCTCGGCTACGTCAACCCGATCTACAGCCTGGTCAACTATTTCCCGCGCAAGGAACGCGAGCGCGCGCTTAAGAACCTCGACCGGGTCGGCATCCGCAATCAGGCGTACAAGCGCGCCAGCGAATTGAGCGGCGGGCAGCAGCAGCGGGTCGGCATTGCCCGCGCGTTGATGCAAGACCCTGAGCTGATGCTGGCCGACGAGCCAGTTGCCAGCCTCGACCCGGCGACCTCGCACTCGGTCATGAAATATTTGCAGCTTTTGAACGAAGAAGATGACATTACCGTTCTGTGCAGCCTGCACTTTCTCAGCCTTGCTCGCACCTACGCGGATCGGGTGATTGCGCTCAAGGATGGCAGGCTGGAGTTCGATGGCACGCCGCTGGAAATCGACAACGCGCGCTTCCGCCAGATTTACGGCGAAGACGCGGTCGAAGTTGAAATTCGCTAAAAGAGAAGGTAACAGCGATGAGTTGTGAGTTATGAGTAAAAACAAGGCAGTCGTTATTGTTCCCGTGTCATTCCGGGAACCGATCACTCATCACTCAGCACCCGTCACGATTTTCCTGGGGCTTTTGTATGAATAACGTGCCTTCCCCGGCTCGCGCCGCGCTGCGCCGCCTGATCGTTGTGCTGGGAGTCGTGGTCAGCGTGGTGATCTTTGCCTTCGGCTGGACGGTGACGAATATTAATCTCGAAGGCCCGCAGGAATTGCAGCGACAAACGAATGTCACCAACGCCTTGCAGCAGCTTTTCTCGCCGGAGATTTTCAGCCAGGACGCAAAGGTAGTCACTATTTCCGCCAAGTTCGCCCTGAGCTGCGACACCGACAAAGGGCAGCTTGAAGTGCCAAAACCGGAAGAAGGCGCGGCCTACATCACCGTCTCGCCGGACTGCGGCACGCGCGGCGATGTGGTGACGGTCGAAGGCTTCAACTTCGCGCCCGGCGCGCTGGCGCAGATTCGCTGGACGCCGACCAGCGGGCAGAGCCGCCCGCGTGAAATTATCGGCTCGGATCGCGGCACGCTCGACATTGACTCGGAAGGTCATTTCAGCGCGCAGATCGAAGTGCCGAGCCTGCGTGCCGCTGCCACTGAAGTCCACAGTATCGACGTCGATGCGCGCGTCAACGTCGGCCTGCCGTATCTGAGCGAAACCTCGCGTCAGGTACTCGATAAGATGGTCGAGACGGTTTTTCTGGCGCTGGTTGCCACGGCGCTCTCGATTCTGCCGTCAGTCATCGTCAGTTTTCTCGCCGCCCGCAACCTGATGGCTCCGGTGCGGATGTCGCTCGGCACGCTGCTGGTCGGCGTTGCGCTGCTGCCGCTCGGCTGGTGGCTGGGGACGCTGCTGCTCGGCCCGGTCGGACGGTTCGCCCTTAATCTGGGCAAGGGCGCATATTTCGGCGCGCCGGGCATGAGCCTGTCGTTTATTTTCGTCGTCGGGGCGGTGGCCGGGGCGCGGACATTCGGCGCGGCGGAAAGCTCGCCGACGGCGCGACGCCTGCGCTCGGTCGTGACCAGCCTGACCGTGGCGGTGGCGGTCGTGCTGCTGCTCGGCCTGATTTCCGGGCTGGGAGAGCTGTTCGGCAGCCTGTTCAAAGAGGGTATCCCCGGCTATCTCAGCAATCTGATCGGTACGTTAGGCGAGCTGGTTGACCTGCTGATGCTCCCGATTGCCGGGATTGTCGGCGCGTTTACGCTTTCGTCCATCGGGACGAAGCTGACGGTCGATCTGCTCAAGGTGATCGGCGTGATGGCCTCGCACGCCCTCGGCGGTGTTCTGGGGGCGGTTTGCGGCGCGCTGCTGATGGGCCTCGTCGGCCTGATCGGCACGGGCGCAGCGCTGCTCGGCCTGCTCGTCCCGCTGATCGCGGCGCTGATCGGCGCGCAAATCCTGCCGCAGCTTTACAACCATCTGACGCATCAGGTCGGCCATCGCGGCGGCCCGACGCCGCCGATGACGCGCACCATCCGGTCGATACTGACCCTGGTTGGCGGCGTCATCACCTTCGTGCTGACGCTGGTCGAACTGAACGTCATGCGCGCGATTGTCCTCGGCGTGCTGCCGACCGACGCGCTGGTGAATGTCGGCGGAATCGTTGTCGAGACCTTCGTCTTCAAGGCGATCATCATCGGCGTGGTGCTGGGCGGCGCGCTGGGTGTGATTGTCGGCACGCGGGCGACGTTCCCGCTCGGCGCTGTACTCTATACCATGACCCGAACGATCCTCAATACGCTCCGTTCGGTCGAGCCGCTGATTATGGGTCTGGTGTTCGTCATCTGGGTCGGGCTGGGGCCGTTCGCAGGCGTGCTGGCGCTGACGCTGCATTCGATTGCCTCGCTCGGCAAGCTCTACTCCGAGCAGCTTGAGAGCATCGACAGCGGGCCGATGGAAGCGCTCGAATCGACCGGCGCGAACCGGCTGCAAACGATCATCTACGGCGCGGTTCCACAGATCATCCCGCCGTACATTGCCTTCACGCTTTACCGCTGGGACATCAACGTGCGTATGTCGACGATCATCGGCTTCGTCGGCGGCGGCGGCATCGGTTTCCTGCTCTATCAGCAGATTAACCTGCTCCAGTATCGTTCGGCGGGTGTGGCCGTGCTGGCGATTGCGGTCGTCGTCTCGGTGCTGGACTACGCCAGCGCTGCGATCCGCGAGCGCTATGTTTAGCCGTGAATGACTGGCGCGGGCGTGATGGCCTGCGGGCGCGAACAATCGCGCCCTGCGGAAAACCATCCGGTTGGGCTGATTAAGTTATTCACCTGTATCCCCATGCCCCGGTGAGACCCGGTTGTTCTGAGGAATCTTGTTCGCCAGGGTCGTCGGCAGCGCGGCGGTCAACGATGGTCTGCGTCGCGCCTGGACGGCGAAGATGCCGAGCACGGCCAGCGCGAAGCCGATGCCCGACTTGAGACTGATGCCCTCGCCGAGAAAGACGAAGGCCAGCACCGGGATGAAGATCAGCATCAGGTTGTTGATGGCGCTCGATTCCATCGCGGCCAGCGTGCGCATGGTGTGGTTCCAGAGCGTGAAGGCAAAGGCCGTGTTGACGACCGCCAGCCAGACGATTATTGCCCACGTCGTGAGCGAGAGCGGCGGCAGGGTACTGGTGGCGAAGCCAGCGCCGAGCAGCAGCGCTGCGCCAATACCCATGCTGACGGTCGTGATCGCCAGCGGGCTGAGATGCTCGCCGCGATTGATTGCCCGCGCCAGCACGGTCGAGGCGGCGTTGGCCGCGACGCCGCCAAGCACGACGAGCAGGCCGAGTCCCTGCTCGGCGGGCAGCGCGACCGGGATGAAGTAGACCAGCACGCCGATGATAAAAAGCGTCACGCCGAAGCCCTGCGCTCGTGTCGGATGCTCGCCGAGCAGGAGAATACCGAGCAGCGCCACGACGACCACGCTGAAACTCAGCAGCAGGTTGACGGTGGCGGCAGGCAGGAGCGCCAGCCCGACGTACTGCGCGCCCTGAGTGATGGCGTAGAACAGCGCCCCTAGCACCGCCAGATTCAGCCACTGACGCGCGGATAGCCGGCGCAGCGCGGCAAGCTGATCGCGGCGGCGCAGGAGCAGCGGCAGCAGGCAGAGCGCCGCGACGGCATAGCGCAGCCCGGCGAACAGGACAGGCGGGACTGACTCGCGCAGGCCGAGCTTGATGAGTACCCACGATGTAGACCAGAGGAAGGTGATAAAGATGGCTTGCACGACGGCTCGGTCGTGCGAAGAAAGGCGAGCGAACACGGAAACCTCCGGGAATCAGGGATGCGAAAAGGCATCAACCTTAATCCCCCAGGCTTTTAGCCCTACAGATGCTCGTCGTCGAAGCGACATTATGTGGCGCTCGGACCAGACTCGGTCGCTGCCGACGGAACCCTAGCCACCAATCAGTTGAGGCCGGGAACGATACCACGACAGCGCGGCAAATTCAACCTTCCAGCCGGTCGAGCAGCGATGACAGGCTGACGCCGCGCAGATTCGGGACGACGACCTGTGCGGCGCCAACAACGCGCGGATCGCCGATGCCGACTGTCCAGAAGCCGCCGCTGCGCCCCGCTTCGACTCCGGCCTGCGAATCTTCGAGGATGATGGCCTGTGCCGGGCTGACGTCGAGCCGCCCTGCTGCCCAGATAAACAGGTCGGGGGCGGGCTTGGTGTTGACGACGCAGCTTGCGTCGGCGATGGCTTCGAATACCTCGGTTAAGCCGAGTCGGGCGATGACGGCGCGCGCATTGCGGCTGGCCGATGCCACGCCGAGCTTAAGGTGCGCCGCGCGCGCCTCGTCGATCAGTTCGCTGACACCGGGCAGCCGATCCGCCGGGGACATCTGCGCCAGCGCGGCGAGGAAGTGGGCGTTCTTGCGCGCCAACCAGGTTTCCATCGTTGCCGTATCCATCGAGCGGCCCCGGAGCAGCAGTTCCAGCCCTTTGCGCCGCGAGACGCCGCGCAGGGCATCGTTGTCCTGGCGCGTGAAAGCGATACCCGCCTCGTCGGTCAGGTGCTTCCACGATTGGTAGTGCAGTTCGACAGTGTCGGTCAGAACTCCATCGACGTCGAAGATCAGCGCGCGAATATCGGGCGACATGCCATCGGTTCCCTAACGGTCGGCGGTCGCGCCAGCGCGGGCGGCGCACTCGTCGATCAGCCGCAGGCGCGCCTCGCGGCTGCGCAGGCCGACCTGCTGCATCCCCATAACCACGCCGCCGACGACCGGCGGGGCGGTCAGCCGGACGAAGGACGCTCCCGGCGCGACAACTCTGACCGTCTGCGCCAGCAGATCGCCGACGATGGGATGGCCTTTGAAGAAGCTGCCCGCCATGACGACTTCGAACTCCAGCGGCTCGAAATGAAGCTGGCGGATAACGCCGATGGCGAGGCTTGCCAGTTCGCGTCCGGCGTCGCGGATCAACTGCTGCGCGACCAGATCGCCTTCGCCAGCCGCCTGAAAGACGAGCGGGGAATGGGCCGCGCTGACCTGATAGCGCCCGCGGGTGATGCCTTCGAGCAGGTTTTCGACGTCTGCTGCGCCGAACAAGTCGATGAAGACCTGTGCCAGCCGCGTTTCTGGCCCCCGGCGCGTCCAGGCGCGGGCAATGGCGCGGATGGCATCGCGGGCCAGATCACCGCTGCCGCCAGCTTCACTCATGCCGTAGCCTTCGCCCGTCACGCGGCCTTCGCGCCCCTGCCGGTCGCGGCCACGGCAGTTGCAGCCAGTTCCCGCTACGACGCCGACGCCCCAGCCAGCGTCTGCGCCCGCCAGCAGACCGACCGTGGCATCGTTGGAGAACTCATACGGCCCGCCCAGACCGAGCGAGCGGATGATGTCGTCCATCGGCGGGTGGTCGCACGGCCAGTCGCAGCCCGCGATGCCCATGCCTGCGCCGCTGATCTGCCCGGCGTGAAGTTCGGCAGTCGCCAGCGCCTGACTGACGATCCCGCGCAGCACGCGCCCGAAGCCGTCGTAGCCGATCATTTCATGATTGCCGGGGCCGCCTTCACCGAAGCCGAGAACGCGACCGTCTTCGTCGGCGATCAGGGCGTGGCTTTTGGTCGCGCCGATGTCGATGCCGAGAAAATAGCGGCTCATGACTTGAAGAACTGCGGCATGTACTGCCGGTTGGTGTTGAGCATGTCGTCCAGCACCTCATTGACCTTATCGGCAGACGGGCCGAGCGGGTGTGCCAGCAGCGCCTGATAGGCGGCGCTGCGGTCGCCATGCACGGCGGCCTCGACAGTCAGGATTTCGTAGGACTTGATCTGCGCGACGAGGCCGAACTGCGCCGGGGGCAGCGGCTCGGCGGGCAGGGGATGGATGCCGCTGCGGTCGATGGTACACGGCAGCTCCAGCACCCAGGTCGGGTCCCAGCCGGGAACCGCGCCGTTGTGACGCACATTGACAACCTGGGTATCGCCGAGGTCGTTGTAGTGGCTGTCGAGCACCTGCGTCGCCAGCGTCGAATAGTATGCGCCGCCGCGCTTCATCAGGTCGCCGGGCGGCTGGGTGCGATCCGGCTCGGCGTACTCGCGCAGCAGGTCGGCCTCGATCTTCATGACTTCTTCGGCGCGGGAAGGCGGCCACTTTTTCTGCTCGGCCAGCTTTTTGTCGGTGTAGTAGAAGTATTGCAGATAGTAGTTGGGGATCATGCCGAGCGACTCGACGGTCGCCGCGTCCCACGCCGGATGATCGGACGTTTTTAGCTCGTTGAGCGTCTTATTAAAGACCTGCGGCCACAGGTTCTCGTCGTCGAGCGTGAAGCCACGATGCCAGGTCAGATGGTTGAGGCCGAGGGTGTCGAGTCTGGCTTTGGTCGGGTCGGCGCTGGCTTGCAGGCCGAGCGTCTCCATGAAGTGCATTTTGGTCGTAATCGAGACGTTGCAGACGCCGACTGAGGGGACGTCGGCGGCGTAGCGCGCCAGCCCTTCCGTCACCAGACCGGCGGGATTGGTGAAGTTGACGAGCAGCGCGCCGGGAGCCAGTTCGCGCATATCGCTGGCGACATTGAGGATGACCGGGATGGTGCGGATGGCCTTCGCCATGCCACCGACGCCGGTTGTTTCCTGACCGATCAGACCGTGGCGCATCCCCAGATATTCATCCTCACGCCGCTCGGCCATCCAGCCGACGCGAAGCTGCGTGATGACGTAGCTCGCGCCGCGAATCGCTTCGCGCTGGTCGGTCGTCAGATGCACCTCGAACGGCGCGCCTGCCGCCTCGACCATTCGCTGCGCGAACTTGCCGACGATCTCCAGCCGCTCAGGCAGGATATCCATCAGCCATAGCTCAGTCATCGGGAAGCTGTCTCGACGCTCCAGAAATCCCTTGACCAATTCAGGCGTGTACGACGAGCCGCCGCCGATAACGCAGACTTTCATAATGCGCGTCCCTCTTGATGGTCGCCTCATGTCCGCGAGGCGGATTTGATGATACGGATGGGTGAATTATAGCGAGAATGGTGGCGAGCCGAAACCACTCAGCGGCGGCGCAGGGCGCTTTGCCACAGGCGCTCGGTTTCATCGGCGGTCAGCACGCGCCATTGTCCCGGCGTCAGGCCGTCGAGCGTGATTGGCCCGATGGCCCGGCGGACGAGGCGCAGGGTCGGGTGGCCGACGGCGGCGGTCATTCGGCGCACCTGCCGGTTACGGCCCTCGGTGAGCGTCAGACTGATCCACGCCGTCGGGACGTTCCTGCGGAAGCGAATCGGCGTCGGGCGCTCTGGCAGGTCGGGCGGCGTAGTGAGCAACTCTACCAGAGCCGGGCGTGTTGGCCCGTCACTCAGGCTGATGCCGCGACGTAAGGAGTCGAGCGCGTCAGCGGTTGGCAGGCGCTCGACCTGCGCCAGATAGGTGCGCGGATGCTCAAAGGCTGGCTGAGTCAGCCGCGCGTTGAGCCGCCCCGAATCGGTCAGCAGCAGCAAGCCTTCGCTGTCGTAGTCGAGCCGACCCGCCGGGTAGATTCCCGGCAGGTCGATGAAGTCGGCCAGCGTCGCTCGCCCCTGCGGGTCGGTGAACTGCGTCAGCACCGCGTAGGGCTTCCAGAAGCGGATGATCTGCTCACGTGACAAAGGGATACTCGGTTCTCACTGGCGTCTATGGTAAAGTTAGCGGCCAGTCACTTTATTCGCCGCCCCGTTTACCGAAGGTATCGCCGAGGATGAAAGACTTGAAGGCCGCGCCGCTGTCGGCCACGCTTTTGATTTCCTGCCCCGACCGTAAAGGTCTGGTGGCCGCCGTCACCGAGTATATTTCCGGTCACGACGGCAACATTCTGCACCTCGATCAGCATGTTGATGTGCAGGAGAACGTCTTTTTTATGCGCGTCGAGTGGAATCTGGTCAGCTTCACGATCCCGCGCGAGCAGATTGCGGCCAGTTTCGCGCCTATCGCCGACCGCTTCTCGATGCAGTGGAAGCTGCACTATTCCGACACGATTCCGCGGATGGCGATCTTTGTCTCGCGCGAGCCGCACTGCCTGTACGAGATTCTGGCGCGTTATCAATCCGGCGAGTGGCGCGTCCACATTCCAGTCATCGTCAGCAATCATCCTGACCTGCAAAGTTTAGCCGAGAAATTCGGCGTCGAGTATCGCCATATCCCGGTCAGCCGGGACAACAAGCGCGAGGCCGAGCAGCAGCAGGTCGCGCTGATGAAGGAATTGAAGGTCGATTTCATCGTGCTGGCGCGTTATATGCAGATTTTATCCGCCGAGTTCGTGGCGGAGTTCCCGAATCGCATTATCAACATCCACCATTCATTTCTGCCCGCGTTCCCCGGCGGACGCCCGTATCATGAAGCCTATGCGCGCGGCGTCAAGCTGATGGGCGCGACCAGCCATTTTGTCGTCGCCGAGCTGGATGCCGGGCCGATCATCGAGCAGGAGACGGTACGGATCAACCACAAGGATTCGGTCGATGACTTGATCCGTAAAGGCAAGGATACCGAGAAGCTGGTGCTTTCGCGGGCGATTGGCTATCACCTGCATCATCAGGTGCTGGTCTACCACAACAAGACGGTGATCTTCGCCTGAGAAGCCAGAATCGGGCGTTGATCGCTGTGGGGCGGCGCGAGCCGAGTCAGCATTGCGCGCGGTCTGCTTTGAGCGTATCGCCGTGTCAAGAGGGGGCAGATGTCCATCTGGCACGAAAATAAAAAGGGCATGATTGCTCATGCCCCTGAGGTCTAAAACCGACGCGCTTTTTAGCTGCTATAGACGTGGTAGCGTTCTTTAAGCGGCGCAGTCTGCCAGGTGGTGCTGTCGGCGCGGACGAACTGCTCCGAGCGGGCGAGGCCGAGCTTATGCAGGGTATAGCGGCGCAGCACGCCGAGCGTCGCCAGCCCGTAGCGGGTGCTGACGCCAAAATTGACCGATGAAGCTTCGTCGAAATAACGCGCGGGGACGGGGGACTCGCTCAGGCGGAAGCCACAGGCCACGCCCTGGACGATCATCTCACTGTCGAAAACGAAATCGTCGCTGTTCTTCCACCACGGCACGCCGATCAGAAATTCGCGGCTGTAAGCGCGCATCCCGGTGTGCAGGTCAGTCAGGTGCTGGCGCAGGATGAGGTTTTCGGTGGTCGTCAGGCAGCGGTTGGCGATAAATTTCCAGAGCGGCATTCCGCCCGCCAGCGCCTTGCCATCGGCGATGCGCGTGCCGAGCATCATATCGGCTTTTCCGGCCAGAATCGGCGCGATCAACTGCGGAATCTTGGTCGGGTCGTACTGGTGGTCGGCATGAACCATGACGACGACGTCGGCATCGAGCGCCAGCGCTTCCGAATAACAGGTTTTCTGATTCGCGCCGTAGCCGAGGTTCTGATGATGGACGAGCGTGCGTAACCCAAGTTTGGCGGCCAGCTCCGGCGTATTGTCGTGGCTGGCATCGTCCACGACGATGACGTGGCGGACGAGGTCGTGCGGGATGTCTTTGTAGGTGCGTTCAAGCGTGCGCTCGGCATTATACGCAGGCATCACGACAATGACGTTGGGATCTTGAGCCATCGATTGTTTCCTGACTTCTGGTGCAGTTTCCTGAATTATACCACGTTGGCGGGTCATAAAAGCGAGAGTCTGGCTCCCTGTTTTCGCTCTTACGAGCCGGTCAAACGGCTCAGAACCCGTTTCGCGCGGGCGTTCGACGAGTCGAGCTGGAGTGACTTTTGCAGCGCGACAATCGCCTGCTCTTTTTGCCCCAGGTCGGCATAAGCTTCGCCGAGGACGCGATAGGACAGGCTGGCATTGGGCGAAACCGTCGCGGCCCGCCGGGCGATGGTCAGCGCCTTGTCTGGCTGGCTGCTGTCGAGGTAGAGGCTGGCAAGCCGACCGAGGTAGAAGCCATTCTCTGGCTCGAGCTTGACGGCGGTTTCGCAGTAGCTAATTGCTTCGTCGGTGCGGTTGATCTGCGACAGCGTGGTGCAAAGATCGCTGATCGAGTTGGCGTCGCGCGGGTTGCGGTCGATGGCTTTGCGGAGCGCCTGCTCGGCCAGGTCGTACTGGCTGGCGCGCAGGGCGGCGCTGCCGAGGTTGGGATAGACGCTGGTCAGCGTCGGGTCGAGCTTCAGCGCCTGCTGATAGGCTTTGATGGCGGCGGAGTTGTCACCGAGGCGGAAATAGGCTAAACCGAGCAGGCGGAACGTCCCCCCATCTTTGGGGTTGGTCGCCAGCGCCTTGCGGTAGAACAGCACCGCGTCCTCGAAGCGATTCTGCTGCACAGCGATGTGGCCGAGGAAGCGATTGCCCTTGAAGTCGTTGGGCGACAGCCTGACGAGCTGCTGGAAAACGGGCAGGGCGTCGTCGTAGTCCCGCTTGTTCCAGTAATAAACACCGAGGTTGAGCCAGCCGGTCTGGCTTTCCGGGTAAGCCTGAAGGTGATCTTTCCACAACGCGCCTTCATTTTGCCAGGTGAGGCTGTGCGCGTAAGTGAGTCCGGTCAGCCCGACGATTAGCGCGGCGAAGACGCCGACGACGGCGTAGCGCGCGCCGGGCGTGCTCAGGCGCTGCCAGAGGCGGTTAATCAGGATGGCGACAGCGGCAAAGACCATCAGGCTGGGGAAGTACATGTAGCGGTCAGCGCGCTCGATGGCAATCGGGATGATGTTGACGACCGGCAGCATCAGCACCACGATCCACAGGACGGCGAAAAACGAGAACGGCTTGCCGAACGGCTGCTTCCAGGCGACGTAAATGAGGAACAGCAGCAGCAGCGCGCCGAGGACGATGCTGGCCGGGTTCTGCACCAGCGCCGCCGGAAACGGGCCGAGCGGTGACTGAACGAGCGTCGAATCATAGCGGTAGAAGTTGTCGAGCTTCCACGGCATGATGAATGACATGACGTAGTCCCAGAACACCATGAGCATCAGCAGGGCGGATGTGATCGGGCTGCCGCCCCAGTAGGACTTGATGCCGCCGCCGCCCTTATGCGCCAGCACAATCGTGACTGCGCTCGCCCCGCCGATGATGATCGGGATAATCGCCCGGCGGATGACTCGCATCAGGCTCATTCTGGCGTAGAAATAATCGTAGGCCATGAACAGCAGCGGCACGCCGACGACCGCTGGCTTGGCGAACGCGCCGAGGAAGAAGAGCACATAGGCGGCGGGCAGCGTCCAGCGCGGGGCGTCCTCGTCGGCGCTGCGGAAATAGGCGATAAACGAGAGCAGGGTGAAGAACATCGCCAGCAGCGACTTGCGCTCTGCCACCCAGGCGACCGTCTCGACCTGAAGTGGATGGACGATCCACAGCAGCGTCGCCATCAGCGCGACAGTGCGGTTTTTCACCAGACGGAGCAGGACGAAGTAGGCCAGCGCGGCATTGAAGCCGTTGAGGATGACGTTGACGACGTGATACCCGGCAGGACTCATACCCCAGAGATGGAACTCCAGCCAGTACGAGCTGATCGTCACCGGGATGTAGGCGGCGAAATAGACCTGTGTCCAGATGTCCTTGAGACCGCCGAGGCTGAAGTTACGGAGCAGATAATCTTCGGCGATATAGCGGTTATCGTCCCAACTGTAGAAAAGCTCGTAACCTGCGGTATGGATATAGACCGCGACGGCCAGCAGGAACAGGCCGATGGGGATAAGGATGTCCCAGCGAAGCTGTGGCGTCGCCGTCTCGTTGGGTGTCGCAAGTTCCAAAGTGTCGTCCTATCGCTCGCAGGGTCAGGCCGGTGAAGCGCCGGTCACAAAGATAATCGCAATTTTGCCCGACCGCAAACCAGCCGAGGCGTATTCGCAGCCACCAGCGTCAAACGCGGGCCATGAATTTACGACGTCGCGCTGTCCGGGGCTGACGCCTGAAAGTCGCCGCACAGCCCTTCGAGCCGGTATTCGGGCTGATTATTGCAGTCGAGCGGCGGCACGTAGCGGTTGGCATAGGTCCAGGCCAGCAGGCGGTTGAGCGCCAGCGTCCGCCACATCCGCATCGTCTTGTCGGCAGAGCCGGAGACGGCGGCGGAACCGTCGGGCAGGAAGGCGACCGTGCTGATGGCGTCGGTATGGCCCTCGAAACGGTAGATCGGCGCGCCGGTCGCCATGTCCCACAGGATCAGCGTCCGGTCGCGCGAGCCGGAAACAGCCGCTGTGCCTTCGGCGTTGATGGCGACAGTTTGAACGGCGCTGCGATGGCCGGTAAAGCGCCGGATTTCGCTGCCGCTGTTGAGGTCGATCAGCCGCAGCGTGCCGTCGCCGGACGCGACCATGAAGGCCGTATTGTCGGGCGTGACCGCGATCTGCATCACCGGCGCGCCGGTCGGATACTCGCGGATTTCCGCGCCTGAGGTGACATCCCACAACTGGATGATGCCAGTGCTGAGACCTACTAAGGTCTGCTTGCCAGAGCGCGTGAAGGCGACCGCGTAGACTTTGTCCCGTGTTGTGCCCGCCAGCACGCGGACTTGCGCTCCTGTTCTGGCGTCCCAGAGGATCGACCGGCCATCCCATGAGCCGGTGACAAGTAAGCGGTCGTCGGCGCTGAAGGCGACCGAGTCGACGCTGCTGAGATGTCCGGTCGGCGTGGAGAGCGGCGTCCCGGTAGCCATATTCCAGACGAGATCCGTCCCAGCGGTCGAGCCTGAGAGCGCCATTTTGCCGTCGTGGCTGACTGCCAGCGCGAGGATGCTGTTCTTGTGGCCGTACAGCCGCCTGATCTGGCGTCCGGTGGTCAGGTCGAACTGGACGATAGAATTGTCGTCGCCGCCGGCAATGGCAGTATGACCATCGGGGCTGATTGCCAGCGCGGCGACCGAGTCGATGTAGAAGCGGTAGCGCTGAAGTTCGGACGCGCCTGCCAGCTCCCAGACGCGCAGAGTTCGGTCGCTTGAGGCCGAGACGGCGGTGCGCCCGTTGGCGCTGATGGCGACGCTGTTGACCGCGTCACTATGGCCGATGAAGTGATGCTCGGCCTGCCCGGTTTCGAGATTCCACTGGATCAGGCTGTTATCCCACGATGACGAGAGCAGCGTCTGGCCGGTCGGGTCGAAGGCCACGCGCGTGACCGCGTCGGTATGGCCGGAAAATTCATCGACCTGCTGCCCGGTGACAATGCTCCACAGGCGGATGGTCTTATCGGTCGAGCCGGACGCGACGAAGCGCCCGTTGGGATGGAAGGCGACGGTCAGCACGCGGTCGGTGTGGCCGTCGAATTCGAGAAGCTGCCGAGTCGTCGCCACGTTCCAGACGCGCACGGTGCGATCCATCGAGCCGGAGACGATCAACTGGCTGTCGGGGCTGAAGGCGACGCCGTAGACCGGCGCGGTGTGGCCGATGAACCGCTTGACTTCCTCGCCGGTGGCGACGTTCCACAGGCGAATCATCCCGTTGTTTGAGCCGGTCAGCATCGAGCGGCCACCGGGGCTGAAAGCGACCGAGAGGATGCTGTCGTCCGACTTGAAACTGCGGATGAGCGCGCCGGTTTTAGCGTCCCACAGGCTGGCCGTATTGTCCCATGAGCCAGTGAGAATCGACTGCCCGTCGGGGCTGAAAGCGACGCTGGTCAGGCGGTCGCTGTGGCTGGCGAAGCGCTGGATCACCTGGCCGCTGCTGACGTCCCAGAGCAGGATCGCGCCGTCCCGCGCGACCGAGACGACCTCGGAGCCATCCGGCGTGATGGCGGTATCAGTCACGGCGGCAGTGCTGCCGACCAGACGCCGCATTGTTCCCGGCGAGTAGGCGACGTCCGCCAGCGCCAGCCGCGCCTGCGGCAGTTCGCTCTGGCGGTTCGCTTCGATTGCCAGCAGCACGGCAGTATCGGCGTTGCCATCCTGCAAGGCTAACTGCGCGCTGGCGGCCTGTGCCAGACTGCGCGCCTGAAGGGCATTGCTATCGGCAATCGCGGCCTGCGTCAGCGCCCTGTTGGCCGCGTCGAAAGCCGCGCCCTGGGCGTAAGTGGCGGTGATGGCGTTCAACTGGGCGGCGCGATTCTGGCCGATGGCGACGGTCGTCAGCCCTAACGCGCCGATAACGGCCAGCATCAGCACCACGACCAGCGTGCGCAGACGGCTGCGTGAACGGCGTTCGAGCAGCGCTTCGCGCCCCTGCCGAGCCTGTTCTGCCGCCAGCCGCGTTTCGCGCTCGGAGATGCTGGCGCTCATGAACGCCAGCTCGTCGTGGTTAAGCGCCAGCTCCGTTGTTTCGGCCCAATGCTCAAACTGGTCGAGGCGGATGCCGCGCGCCAGATAGCTTGGGTCGCGGGCGGCGCGCAGCCATTCCTCGGCGGCAGCAGTCAGGCGGCGCTGCTGGCGCAGGTCTTCGCGGCTGGTTTCGAGCCAGCCATGCAGCCGCTGCCATTCGCGGATCAGGGCTTCGTGCGCGACTTCGACAGTTGGGCCGCGCGTTTCCGGGTCGTGGTCGAAGGTCAGCAGGCGGTACTTGCCGAAGGCGTCGATGACCGAGGCCAGCGCGTTTTCGTCATTGCCGATAGAGATCAATTCGCTTCGTGGAACGCGGCGGCGCATGGCTGAAGCGCCTTCTTCGGGCATAACCAGCCGCAGAAGTAACTGTCGGGTGGCGTTCTGGCGGCTCTCATCCATGCCGTTATACAGTTCGTCGGCGCGGCGGGCGAGCGCGCCGAGCACGCCGCCGATGTGCGCGTAGGAGTCTAAGCGCAGCACGCGCCCCTCGCGCTGCTCGAATAATTCGGTCAGCGCGTACTGGAGCAGCGGAAGCGCGCCGGGCTGCTGGCTGACGTCGGCGATGATGGCAGCCGTCAGCCCCGGCTCAAGATCGACGCCGATGCGCTGCGCGGGCGCGACGATAGCGCGGTGAAGCTCGTCGGCTTCCATCGGCAGCACGACTTCAGTCTGCTTGCGGATCAGTTCACCGAAACCGGGATAGTTCAGCGGGCGGTCGTAGTAGTCGGCGCGCAGGGTGATGATGAGGCGGAGCGGGCTGTCCGGGTCGGTGACGGCGACCCACAGGCCGCGCAGAAAGCGGGCGCGCGCGTCCTCGTCCTGTACCATCGTGAACAGTTCCTCAAACTGGTCGATATAGAGCAGCAGCTTGCTCTCGCCGGACAGCGGCAGCACGCGCCGGACGGCTTCGAGGATGCCACGCTCATCGCGCAGCACGCGGCTCGTCAGCTCGGATGGCGGGTTGATGGCGATACTCAGCAGCCGCGTCGCCAGTTCTTCGAGCGGACGCGCGCCGGGAGTCATTTCGACGATGTACCAGTTTTTCGAGCCAGTCAGCCCGCCGAGACGGATGGCCGGGAGCAGACCGGCTTTGACCACGCTCGATTTGCCGCTGCCGCTCGGCCCGACGACGGCGAGAAAACGCGCTACTGGCGTCTGGTCGGCTTCGGCCATCCGGCTGAGAAGATGCTCGACTAACCCTTCACGCCCGAAGAAATCGGCGGCATCGGCTTCCTCGAACGGACGCAGACCTTTGTAAGGCGAGTCGAGATCGGGCAGCAGGGCGTCGAAAGCGGTCGGCGTGGTATCGACGGCCTGAAGCGGGCGGGTCGTGCCTTCGGCGTAGAGGACTCGCCGCTTGCTGGCCTTGAGCGCGCGCCGGAAAGCAGCGGCCATTGTCACGGCGTCGTCGTAGCGTTCCGCCGGATTCTTCGCCGTGGCTCGCTGAATGACGTAATCGACGTCCGGCGCGAGGTCGGGGATGCGGTCACGGACAGTCGGCAGGGTTTCGTTCAGGTGATGGTGAATCAATGATGTCGGCGACGAATCGGGAAACGGATGTTCCGCCACCAGCGCCTCATAGAGCAGGATACCGAGGCTGTAAATGTCGGTCAGGGGGCTGGCGGCGTCGCCGCGAATCTGCTCCGGCGAGGTATAAGTCAGCGAACCGGTGAAGGTGTCGTTATCGTCGCCAGCCTGCGAGGTTTCGAGGTCCTGCGCGATGCCGAAGTCGGTCAGGTAAATATTGCCTTCTTCGTCGAGCAGAATGTTGTCGGGCTTGATGTCGCGGTGGACGACGCCGCGCCGATGGGCGACATGGAGCGCGCCCGCTGTCTGGTCGAGCATCTGCGCGACGGCCTCGGTATCGAGCGGGCCATATTTCAGCCGCGTTCGCAGGCTGCCGCCGCGCAGCCAGCGCATGACAAGGTACGCGCCGCTCGGCTCGCGCCAGAAATCGTACAGCGGGACGATGTGCAGATGTTCCAGCCGGGCGATCAACTGCGCTTCCGTCTCGAAGCTACGGATAAAGTCCGGCTGGTTGGCGTACTGTGGCAGGATGATCTTGACGGCCACATCGCGCTTGACGACCGGCTGATAGGCGCGATAGACCGCGCCGAAGCCGCCCGCGCCGATCAGTTCGTGCAGTTCATATCCCCGGACGATTTGGCCGCTCAACGCGCTCACGAACAGAACTTTCTCAGGGAACTTTCACGGCAGGGCAGGTCGATGGAGCGTTTATAGTATTTCATACAGGGAGATGGCGTACAAGGGATAGTCATGGGAGCGCTGCAAGGATTTGCCTGAAGCCTGACAACACTCCCCCAGTTCTTAATCGAGGCTAGGGAGTCAGCCAGATTTTGGCGACGGTCGAGCCGTCGAGCAGCTCCTGGAAGCAGGCCGCGCCCCGGTCGAGCGGCTCGACGCGCGTCCACGGCTCTTCCAGCCACATCCGCCCCTGATCGAGGGCGCGCAGCGCGGCAGCGAAATCGAGATGCGAGTAGGCGAACGCGCCCGAACTGACGATCTCGCGGCGAATCATGTCGTTGATATCGAGCGCTGTCTCAGCTTCGTGCAGCCCTGTCCAGACAATTCGGCCCCCGGTCTTGACGGCAGCGAGGCAGCCCCGGCGCGTGGATGAGCGACCGACGGCGTCAACGACGACATCAAACCTGCCGCGCGTGCTGTCGTCGAGCGTGACGGCCTGCGCGCCGACGGCCTGCGCCATCGACATCCGCGCCGGGTTCAGTTCGGCGCAGTAGAGCCGCTTAACGCCGTGGTCGGCCAGCGCCTGAAGCGCGAACAGGCCAATCGGCCCCGCGCCGACGACCAGCGCCGATTCGTCCGGGTCAGGGTGGGCGACTCGCGCCAGATGGACGGCGCAGGCGGCGGGTTCGGCCAGCGCTCCCAGCGCGGCGGGCATGTTCGGCGGCAGCGGCAGCACGGCGTCCGCGCGGATGGCGACGAGGGCGGCGTTGCTGCCGGGGAGTCCGGCGCTGTAGAGCTTGCGTTTAGCGCACAACTGCTGCCGACCGCTCAGACAGTAGTCACAGTGACCACAGGAGAGCAGCGGGTTGGCCGTGACGAGCTGGCCGCGCTGCAATTCGGGGAAACCGGCGGCGGCGTCCGCGCCGATGGCCTCGATGCTGCCGCTGAATTCGTGGCCCATAATCAGCGGCGGCTTACGCAGGGAGTTCTTGCCCTCAAAACCGCTTAACTCCGAGCCACAGATGCCGGAAAATGAAACGCGGATCAGGACTTCATCGGCTTTAATGTCTGGTTCCGGCACGTCGATCACCGGCATCTGGTATGGCGCTTGATAGACCAATGCTTTCATGAGCCTGGATCGCTTTCATCGACATGGGTCAAGTGTTAGACTCTAAGTTTAGACGCCGAATCGAAATCTGACCACGGTGGTCTGATGGAAAGCGATGGACTGATGGCTTCGGTGATGGAACATATCGGCTCAACACGGGTTGTCGCTATCTTTCGCGGCAGCTACGGCGGTCAATGGCTGGCCTACGCCCAGGCGCTGCTTCAGGGCGGGCTGACGGCGATGGAGATCACCCTCAACTCGGAAGGCGCGCTCCATGGCCTCGACGTCCTGCGCGATCAGCTCGGCGACCAGATCGCGCTCGGCGCGGGGACGGTGCTGACGGTCGATCAGGTACGCGCTGCCGCCGATCACGGCGCACGCTTCATCGTCACGCCGGATACCGATGAGGCCGTGATTGCCGAGGCCAAAGCGCGCGGATTAGTCGTCATTCCCGGCGCGTACACGCCGACTGAGATCAAGCGCGCCGCTCTGCTCGGCGCGGATATGGTCAAGGTGTTTCCCGCGCAGACCCCCGACTATATCAGGGCGATTCGCGCGCCGCTCGGCCATATCCCGATGATGGCGACGGGCGGCGTCGATCTCGCCAATGCGGGCCTGTTTCTCAAGGCAGGCGCGTCCGCGCTCGGCATCGGCAGCTATCTGACTCAGCCGTCGCTGACGCCGGACGAAGTTGCGCTGCGCGCTGCCCGTTTCGCCGCGGTGACGAGCGGTCGACAGCTCGTCTGACAGATAAAGGATTGGGACTTGGACATCCGTTTCGACGATCAGGTTGTTCTCATCACGGGCGCGAGTACCGGCATCGGCGCGGCGCTGGCGCGGGCCTTCGGTAAAGCGGGCGCGAAAGTTGTTGTTCACTATCACCACAGCGAGGCCGAGGCGAAGCAGGTCGCTACTGACATTAAGTCCGAGGGCAGCGAAGTCCTGCTCGTGCAGGCCGATGTCACCGACGACTCACAGGCACGCTCAATCGCCGATCAGACGATGGAACGTTTCGGGCGGATCGATGTGCTGGTGAATAACGCCGGCGCGCTGGTGCGCCGCAGCGCGGTCGCTGAAGCATCGGACGAACTGTACGACGAAATTATGGATTTGAACGTGCGCTCGGTCTTTCAGTTATGCAAGCGCGTCGTGCCGATCATGCAGCAGCAAGGCCACGGCAACATTATCAACCTGACGTCCATTGCCGGGCGCAACGGTGGGGGCGGCGGCTCGGTGCTGTATGCGTCGAGCAAGGGCGCAATTGCAACCTTCACGCGCGGTCTGGCCCGCGAGCTGGCGACGCAGAATATTCGCGTCAACGCCCTGTCGCCGGGGGTGATCCTGACGCCATTCCACGAACGCTATACTGAGCCGGAGCAGATGGAGCGGATTGTCAAGACGATTCCGATGGCCCGCGCCGGGGAAGCTGAGGAGTGCGTCGGCACGGTCTTTTATCTGGCGTCAGACCTGATGAGCAGCTACGTCACCGGGCAGATCATCGAGGTCAACGGCGGCCAGATCATGCCGTAAGGAGAAGGACTAAGTCAAAAGAGAAGGACTGAGTCAAAAGAAGGACTGAGGACTGAGTCAAAGAGTAAAACGTGGGCCGAGAAAGGCTGGAAAAAGACCGGAGAGCCATATTCTGGTCATTTCTCTCGCTCTGCCTGACATCTGACCGGGATAAATCCAGCCTATTCTCGGTTCTCGGCTCGATAACAAAACCGGCCTGTCAGGAATGACAGGCCGGTTGCTCGTCGGAGAGGGCAGGGAAGCGGGACGGTTTACCAGCGTTCGAGCTTGGCAGTCTGCTTGCGCTGATTCTGCTGCACGACCTGGACGCCGATGCTGTCCAGAAGCCGACCGATATAGGGGCTGTCAATGACGATCATTGTGAAGGCGCTGCTGTCCCGGTGCAGGCGGACATGATAGACCGAGGCCCGGCGCGCGCCGTCGAACCAGTGCTCCTGCCGGAAAACGACACCCTGAACGCGCCAGCCGCTCTCAAGGGCGGTCATTAACGAGTCGGCGGTCGAATATTTTTCTGACTGCGGACTCCAGTGACGCCCCACGTCGTAATCGTCCATCTCAATTCTTGTTGCGGTCGTGTTAACGCTCATTTTGCTGCCCCTAAACCCTGAACACCGTAATCATTCGGTGGGAATGTTCGATATATGGGTCGTAATGATGAACTCAGTGTAGCACCCTTTTGAGGGAGTGTCACTAAGCAGTTCTCAATAACCTGTAAAAAGCTTATTAAAATCACATAAATCGATTGACAGGCATAATCTCTGAGAGCGCTCCCGGAAGGATTAAGCGAGAATTAGGGCCAATTCCTTGCAAAAGGGGCGCTTTACGATGACCAGGGAATGGCCTGCACTCCGTAACGTGAGATGCCAGATTAAGAGTTTGTTCATAATCCGAAAACGAATTCATGGTAATCTGGACGTTATGCCGTAATGGTCATTGAAACTCGATAGCACGGGAGGTCAATCGTGCCAGATAAGGGAGATGGCGGGCGCTTCACTCAAAAAGAAGATCGCCAGGCCGAGCACATCAAGGACAGCGAGAAGAAGCAGGGCCGCTCCGACAGGGACGCCGAACGGATCGCCTATGCCACGGTCAACAAGGAAAAGAGCCATAAGAAGAAATAGCGGGTGGCTCTGTTGACCGTTGGCGGCAAGAGGCCGGTCGTTCAATCAACGACCGGCCTCCTGCTGTTTGTCGGCGTGAATTTAGCTGGCAACCGGCGCAGTCAGCGAGGCGAAGGCGCGCTCAACGGCGGCCAGCGTCGCCGTGATTTCAAGGCTGCCGTGAGCGCTGCTCATGAATCCGGCCTCGAACTGGCTCGGCGCGAAGTAGATGCCGTCGTCCAGCAACTGATGGAAAAATTGAGCGTAACGCTGAGTGTCGGCGTGCTGGCGAGCGCTGGCGTAGTCGGTGATTGACGCCCCGGCAGCTTTGAGGAAATAGAAACCGAACATCGTCCCGGCGCGATCCGCCTGTACTGGAATCCCGGCGGCTCTGGCACGGGCAGTCAACCCGTCGATCAGTTCGGCAGTCCGCGCGGCGATACCATCGAACACGCCCGGCTCGATCAGCGCGCGAATCGTCGCCAGCCCGCCCGTCATCGCCAGCGGATTGCCCGACAGCGTCCCGGCCTGATACATCGTACCTGCCGGGGCGACGTGCTGCATGATCTCACGCTTGCCTGCGTAGGCCCCGACCGGCAGCCCGCCGCCGATGACCTTGCCGAGGCAGGTGATGTCCGGGTCGAGGTTCCAGGCCTGCTGCGCCCCGCCGGGAGCGACGCGGAAGCCGGTCATGACCTCGTCGAGGATGAAAAGCGCGCCGTGCTTCCAGCAGAGCGCGTGCAGCCCGTCGAGGTAGCCGGACTGCGGCAGCACGAAGCCCATATTGGCGGCAATCGGCTCGACGATGACGGCGGCAATTTCGCTGCCGTAGTGGTCGAAGAGCGCGGTCAGGGCGGGCAGGTCGTTGAATTCCGCCGTGAGTGTGTTGCCGGTCGTCGCTGCCGGGACGCCGGGGGAGTCCGGCAGGCCGAGCGTGGCGACGCCGCTCCCGGCCTGGACCAGCAGCAAATCGGCGTGGCCGTGATAGCAGCCGGCGAACTTGACGATCTTATCGCGCCCCGTATAAGCGCGGGCGAGGCGGAGCGCGCTCATGGTCGCTTCTGTGCCGCTGTTGACGAAGCGGATCATCTCAATCGACGGTACGGTGTCGATGACCAACTCGGCCAGTTCGCTTTCGAGCGCGGTCGGCGCGCCGTAGCTTGTCCCCCGCGCTAACTGCTCGCCGAGCGCCCTGACGACGTCGGAAGGCGCGTGGCCGAGGATCAGCGGCCCCCACGACAGGACGTAGTCGATGTAACGGCTGCCGTCGGCGTCCCAGATGAACGGGCCTTCGCCGCGCTCGATGAAACGCGGGACACCGCCAACGCTGCGAAAGGCGCGCACCGGGCTGTTGACGCCGCCGGGAATCAGCGTTTGCGCCTGCGCGAACAGGGCTTCTGAGCGTGAGCTATTCATAGTGTCTCCTGTGGATGCGGCAGGGTCGCCGCGACTCGTGTGGCGGCGGCGCGGCCCAGACGGATGCAGTCCGGCACGCCGACGCCGTGATAAGCGCTCCCGGCCAGCGCGATGCTCGCAGGCAGAGCGGCTTCGAGGGCAGCAACGCGCTCGACGTGACCGAGGTCATACTGCGGATAGACGTTCTGCCAGCGCTGGATGCGCCAGAAGATTGGCGCGCCGCTGACGCCGAGAATCGAGCCAAGCTCGGCGCGAACCAGTCTGAGCAGGGCTGCGTCGTCGAGGTCGAGGATGTCGCGCGTGGGCGGCCCGCCGAAAAAGACGCGGATCAGCGCCGTGCCTTCGGGCGCGCGGCCTTCCCATTTGGACGATGACCACATCATGGCGTCGATCTGGCGGCCCTCGCTGCCCGGAATGACCAGCCCGAAACCATCGAGCGGATGCCGGACGTCGGCGCGCTTAAACGCCAGCGAGATCGCGCCGATGCCGACCGTCCGCAGCGCGCTCAAGTGGCTGGCTGATTCGGGGGCGACGTTCGCCAGCAGCCGTCCGGCGACCGGAGCGGGCGTGGCGACGATCAGCGCAGCGGCTTCGAGAGCGCTGCCGTCCGCCAGCGTCAGGCGATAACCGCCGCTCTGATGCTCAATTGACGTGACGGCGCTGTTGAGCCGCAGGTCGCCGTGAAGCTGCGCCGCCAGCGCCTCGACCAGTTCCTGAGCGCCTGTCCGAAACGACACGAACGGCGCAGTTTCAGCAGTCGGCGTCGATTTATTTGCAGATGTTTGGTTCGGCATATCTTTCTCCCCTCTCCCCCCGGGAGAGGGGCCGGGGGTGAGGGCGGCTTTCAGCAGACTGCCGTGCTCGCGCTCCATCGCCATAAACTGCGGAAAGGTCGCCTGCATACTCTGGCGTTCCGGCTCGCCGTTGTAGATGCCGGCCAGCAGCGGCTCGCCGAGCCGGTCGAGCGCTTCTGCGCCGAGCCGCCGCCTGACGAATGCGGCCAGCGTTTCATCCCCCCCATCGCGTCGCGCGGGAATCAGCGGCTCGATCAGCACGCGCAGCTTGCCGAGCGGCGAGAACAGCGGCGAACGTAGAAACGGGATGAGTTTCGTCGGCACGAGCAGGCGCAGCCCGTCGGGAATCCGCACCGGACGCCCGCCTTTGAGGACGTAGGTGCGATTCTGATGCCGGTTGATGCCGACAATCCGATCTTCGAGGCCAAGTTCCTTCGCCAGCGCCACCAGCGCCGGTTTGCGCGTCAGGAAGGCGTCCGGCCCATGCTCGATAATGAACGGAATCGCGCCGTAGCCCTCGACGCGCTCGGTGCGAATCACGCCGCCCCAGCGGTCGCTGGCTTCGAGCAGCGCGTAGTCGATGCCCGACTGCTGCAACTGCCACGCCGCCGCCAGCCCCGCAATCCCGCCGCCGATCACGATGACTTGCCTGTTCCCGTTACGATGAGACGAGACGGCGGGAATAGCTGCTGGCCCAACTTTCTCCCCTGAGAGAGGGGGGGCGTGGGTGAGGGCGGCACTACCTGCGAGCCGTGTATTCATGGACGGACTCCACCAGCCGCCGGACGTGATCGACCGGCGTGCCGGGTAATATCCCGTGACCAAGATTAAAAATGTGGCCCGGACGAGCGCCAGCGCGGTCGAGAATGGCCTGGGCGCGCGGTCGGAGCGCGTCCCACGGCGCGAACAGCGCGACCGGGTCAAGATTGCCCTGAATCGCTCTGCCGTCGAGCCGCGCCCAGGCCGTGTCAAGGTCGATGCCCCAGTCGACGCCGATGACGTCGCCGCCCGCTTCGGCGATCAACTCAAGCAGGCCGTTCGTGCCAGTGCCGAAATGGATGATCGGCACGTTTGCCGCGCGGGCGATCTCGATGGCGCGGCGTGAATAGGGCAGCGCGCAGGCGCGATAATCGTCGGGCGAGAGCGCGCCAACCCAGCTATCGAACAACTGAAGCGCCTGCGCCCCGGCCTGCGCCTGCGCCAGCAGATAGCGCCCGACGACTTCGCTCAGTTTCTCCATCAGCGCGTGCCAGGCCTGCGGCTCTGCCATCATCAGCCTTTTGGCGTGCAGGTAATGGCGGCTGCCGCTGCCTTCGATGGCATACGACGCCAGCGTGAACGGCGCGCCGCTGAAGCCGATCAGCGGGATGCCGCGCGGCTCGAGTTCGGCCCGCGCCAGCCGGATAGCGTCGAGCGTGAAGCTCAGGCTTTCCTCAGGATCGATCAGGCGCAGCCGCCCCACGTCAGCTGCCGACCGAATCGGATTGCTGAGGAGCGGCCCTTCGCCCGCGACGAAATCGAGCGAGAGTCCCATCGCTTCCAGCGGCGGCAGGATGTCGGCGAAGATGATGGCCGCGTCGAGGTCGAAGGCGTTCATCGGCTGGAGCGTGACTTCGCAGGCCAGCGCGGGCGTCTTAATCAGCTCCAGCATCCCGTAACGCTCGCGTAATGCGCGGTATTCCGGCATGTAGCGCCCGGCCTGCCGCATCAGCCAGATGGGCGTGGCATCGACCGATTCACGGCGGCAGGCGCGCAGAAAGCGGCTGTCGCTGACCGTCATTCTGCCGCGCCTTCGAGCCAGCAGACGGCATCTTTGGCGAAGTAGGTCAGGATCAGGTCGGCTCCGGCGCGCTTGATGCTGGTCAGACTTTCGAGCGCGCAGCGGCGCAGGTCGATCCAGCCGTTAGCGGCGGCGGCATGGAGCATGGCGTACTCGCCGCTGACCTGATAGGCCGCTGTCGGCAGGTTGTAGGTCTGGCGGACGGCGCTCAGGATGTCGAGGTAGGGGAGCGCCGGTTTAACCATCAGCATGTCCGCGCCTTCGGCCACGTCGAGCGCGACTTCCCTGAGCGCTTCGCGGCTGTTGGCCGGATCCATCTGGTACTGGCTGCGGTCGCCGAATGAGGGCGGGCTTTCGGCGGCGTCGCGGAACGGGCCGTAGAAGCCGCTGGCGAACTTGGCGGCGTAGCTCATGATGGAAGTATGCTGAAAGCCGCTGCCGTCGAGCGCGGCGCGAATTGCCCCGACCATGCCGTCCATCATCCCGGAAGGCGCGATGACGTCGGCTCCGGCCTGCGCGTGGACGACCGAGGCGCGACCGAGCAGCTCAAGGGTCGGGTCGTTGAGCAGGTAGCCTTGCGGCAGCGCGGCGTTGTAATGGGCGTCACCGGGTAGGTTGATGATGCCGCAGTGGCCGTGGTCGGTGTACTCGCAGAAGCACATGTCGCTGATGACGACCAGGTCGGGCGCGGTGTCCTTGATGGCGCGAATGGCCGTCGGGATGATGCCCTGCGGATTGTAGTTATCCGTCCCACAGGCGTCTTTCGTCTCCGGGATGCCGAACAGCACGACAGCAGGGATGTTGAGCGCGCGAATACGGCGGATTTCTTCCGGCAGCCGGTCAATCGTCCACTGGGACTGTCCCGGCATCGACCTGATCGGGGCGATCATGTCCTGTCCGTGGCGGATAAAGAGCGGATAGATGAAATCGTCCGGCGTCAGCGTGGTTTCACGCACCATCCGGCGCAGGGTCGCGCTCAGGCGCAGGCGGCGACCGCGCGCGGCGGGGAAAGTGCCGGACGCAGCGTGCGAAGGTTCAGCGAACATGGCGGGGTACTCCTGAATCTGGCGACCGGAAGTGGGCATCGAGCGCCGCGACCAGCGCTTCGAGGGTGTATTCGATAGGGACGATGCAGGCCGTCAACCCGAACTCACGGGCGGCGTCGGCGGTTTTCGGGCCGATGCAGGCGACGGTGACTCCGGCCAGCGGGTTACGATGGCGGCTCTCGTTGTTCAGCCGGGCGCAGCAGTTGCTGACCGTCGAGCCGCTGGTGAACGTGATCGCATCGACCGCGCCGCGTTGCAGCAGCTCCGGCAGGTTGACGCCGCCGCTGCCCCGAACCGTCCGATAAGCCGGGACAACGACCACCTGCGCGCCGTGCTGGCGCAGTCGTTCGGCGAGTGCCGTATCGGCAATCTCCGATTGGGGCAGCAGCAGCCGCGCAGCAGCCGCGCCAGCCAGCGCTGGATCGCGCATGAGCGCGTCGAGCAGCGCGTCCGAAATATACTCGTCGGGCATGACGTCGATACGGACGCCGAGCCGATTTGTGGCTTCCTCGGCGGTCGCCGGGCCAATCGCCGCAACCTTCAGGCTTGCCAGCGCGCTGGCGGCCAGGGCAAGCTGCTTCAGCCGGGTTTCGAGCGCGATGACGGTGTTGACGCTGGTGAGAATCAGGCCCTGATAGTGGCCGTTCGCGGCTAATCGCAGGGCGTCATCGAGCGTGGCCGGGTCATCAGGCGGCGCGATCTCGATACAGGGAAAGGACAGCGGCTCCGCGCCGTACTGGCGCAGCAGCGTATCGAGCGCTGCCGACTGATGCGGCGCGCGCGTATTCACCACCGAACGGCCTTGCAGCCCGATCACGGTTCAGCGCCGATCAGGCCGCCCGCGCCCTGCGCCAGCGCGCGTTTCGCCAGCACCCGACCGAGCGTGTGCGCGGCGGCAGCCGTCGCTTCGCCGTCGCCATCGACGTCGATCTGACGCGAGCCGTCGGGCGCGCTGACCCGACCGTGCAAGCGCAGCGTCTCGCCGTCGATCTGAGCGTAGGCGGCAATCGGCAGCGAGCAGCCGCCGCCGAGGCTGTCGAGAAAACCGCGTTCGGCAGTGACGGCGATTTCGGTTTCGAGGTCGTTCAGCGGCGCAAGCAGGTCGAGTGAGGCTTGATCGCTGCGGCACTGCACGGCCAGCGCTGCCTGTCCCGGCGCGGGCAGCATGATATTGAGCGGGAGCAACTGGCTGACTACGTCCATTCGTGACAGCCGCTCGACGCCCGCTGCCGCCAGCACGATGGCATCGTAAGGGCCGTCAGCGTCGAGCGCCTTGCGAATCCGCGTATCGACATTGCCGCGAATGTCGGCCAGTTTCAGGTCGGGGCGCTCAAATAGAAGCTGCGCGCCGCGACGTCGGCTGCTCGTGCCGACCGTCGCGCCCCGTGGCAGCGAGTCGAGCGTCTGGCCGCTCCGGCTGATGAGGACATCGCGCGGATCAGCGCGGCGGGGGAGCGCGCCGAGCGTCAGGCCGGACGGCGTCTCGGTCGGCAGGTCTTTCAGGCTGTGAACGGCGAAGTCGATACTCCCGGCCCGGAGCGCGGCTTCCAGTTCCGCCGTGAACAGGCCCTTACCGCCGATCAACGGCAGCGGCGTATCGAGCGTGACGTCGCCATGAGTCGTGATGATCTCGACTTCGACCTCAAGGTTGGGCCACGCCTGACGCAGCAAACTGGCGACGTAATCCGTCTGCCAGCGCGCCAGCGCCGAGCCGCGCGTCCCGATTCGCGCTGCGCGCGCCTGGTCAGCCATTGGCCGTCTTCTCCAACGGCTCTGCCTCAGCCATAACACTGTCGGTCAAGCGCCGCGTATCTTTCTCTCCTCGCTCTGAGGGAGAGAGGCCGGGGGTGAGGCCATTCACCGGCGTGAGGACATCCAGTTCAAACAGCTCTCGCACGACCTGCGCGTAGTCCGTCGAGTCGCGGCGGCCCGCGCGAGCCTTGAGCGCCGTGGTCGGCGCGTGGAGCAGCTTGTTGACGATCCGCGCGGCCATCTGCTCGATGACCGCCTGATCGTGAGTGTCGGTCGTGCGCAGTCGGCGGAGCGCCTGCTCGACTTCGGCCTCGGCCAGCGCTTCCAGCTTGCGCCGCAGATCGACGATCAGCGGGACGATCTCGCGGCTTTGCAGCCAGCCGAGATTCTGGTCTAACTCCTGCGCGATGATGCCTTCGACCTGACGCGCGGCGAGTTCGCGCCGGCTATGATTGGTATCGACGACGTCCCTGAGGTCGTCAATGTCGAACAATGTCACGCCGGGGATGGTCGCCGCAGCCTGATCGACATCGCGCGGCACGGCCACATCGACGAGCAGCAGCGGACGCTGGTCGCGCGCCGTCTGAGCGCGGGCTACGTCGGGCGCGTGGATGACGATGTGGGGCGCGCTGGTCGCCGTCAGGATGGCGTCGGCCTGAGTCATTTCTGCCGCCAGTTGCTCCCAGGCCGCAGCCCGCACCTTGAGCCGCCCGGCCAGCCCGGCGGCGCGTTCCAGCGTCCGACCGACTATCGTGATCGCGCTGACGCCACTGCTTTGCAGGCCGCGCACGGCCAACTCGGCCATTTCGCCCGCGCCGACCACCAGCACGCGCGGCGATGATAAGGGCGACGCCTGGCGGACGACCAACTGCGCAGCGGCATGGCTGATCGAGACGGTGTGGCGGCTGATCTCGGTTTCGGCACGAGCGCGCTTGCCGGTATGGATCGCGCCGCTAAAGACGTGCGACAGTACCGGCCCGACCGTGTCGGCGGCCTGCGCCTGCGCCAGCGCGTGCGCGACCTGACCGAGAATCTGTGGCTCGCCGAGGATCAATGAGTCGAGGCCGGAAGCGACGCGCATGGCGTGTTCGACGGCGGCGCTGTCGGTTCTGGTGTACAGGTGCGGGCGCAGTTCGTCCGGCGTCAGGCCATGTGTCCGGGCTGCCAGCGCGGCCACTGCCTCGATGCCTGCGGTCGGGTCGTCGGTGACGCCGTAGACTTCAAGCCGGTTGCAGGTCGAGAGGACAACCGCCTCATCGAGGCTGCCACGCAGCGCATCCAGCGCCAGCCGGACATTATCCGCTGTCAGGAAGAACTGCTCGCGCAGTTCGACCGGCGCGGTACGATGATTCAGTCCGACGAGAAAAATAGTCAGGGCCATCAGCGATTCGTTTTCTCAGACCGGGCGGGTGGCGGGCGCAGCGACAGGCCGCGCCGCGCCGGACAGGCAGCAGTCAACCGGGCAGACGTCATGATTCGGGCCGCGTGTCCCCAGCGCAGGGCGGACAGGGCTGGCCGTCATCCGCTCAACGATCAGGTCGCGCAGGCCAGCGATGAACGCCGGATGTGTGCCTGCTGTCGCCGCGCGCACCTGATTCAGCCCGATCTGGTCGCATAATTCGCGCGCTTCAGTATCGAGATCGTAGAGGACTTCCATGTGGTCGGAGACAAAGCCAACCGGGGCGAGGACGACGTCACGGACTCCCTGCGCCTGAAGCGCGCGCAGGCTGTCGAGGACGTCCGGTTCCAGCCACGGTTGGCCGGGAGCGCCGCTGCGACTCTGGTAAACCAGCTTCCAGTCACTGACACCCGCGCGTTCAGCCACCGCCTGACAGGTATCAAGCAACTGCGCCTCATAATCGCTGTTCTTCGCCATGCCGAGCGGGATGCTGTGGGCTGTGAACAGGACTTGAGCGCTGTCGCGCCGCCCGGCAGAAATTTGCGCCCGCGCAGTTTTCAGGTTGTCCGCGTTGGCCTCGATGAAGCCGGGATGATTGTAGAACTTACGCAGCACGCTGACCTGCGGCGCGCCAGTCACTTCGGCCTGCGCCTGCTGGATGTTCTCGCGGTACTGGCGGCAGCCGGAATACGAACTGTAGGCTGAAGTGAAGATCGCCAGCGCGTGCTGAAGGCCGTCGTCACGCATTTCGCGGAGCGTGTCGGCCAGCAGCGGATGCCAGTTGCGGTTGCCCCAGTAAATCGGCAGGTCGATGCCGCTGCGATCCAGTTCGGCGCGCAGCGCGGCGATCAGCGCGCGGTTCTGGCCGTTGATCGGGCTGACGCCGCCGAATAACTCGTAATGATGGGCGACTTCGATCATCCGCTCGCGCGGGACGTTCCGCCCCCGCAGCACGTTTTCCAGAAAGGGCATGATCTCATTCCGGCCTTCCGGGCCGCCAAATGAGACGAGCAGGATCGCGTCGTAGGTCGGCGCAGCGCTTTCAGCTTGCAGCATGAGAAAGACCTGTCCGTTCCTCGGCTTGCTCCGTACCCACGTGGATCACGCCATCCCGCACTTCGACGCGATAGGCGTAGACGGGCGCGGCGGCGACGCCATCGACGACCCTGCCGGAAGCCAGATCATATTTCGCATAGTGCCACGGGCAGGTGACGGTGCAGGCGTCACTATCAACCTGGCCTTCGCTCAATGGCCCGCGCGCGTGCGAGCAGCGGTTGCCGATGGCATAGAGCCTGCCAGCGACGTTAAACAGCGCGACCTGCTGGCCGCTCAGGTAAACGACTTGCGTCTGTCCGGGTGGGAAGTCCGCCAGCGGGCCGACTTCGATCCACGCCGGGACAATTTTTGCGGCCTCGCGCACTTTAGCGACCTTCGGCCCGCCGAGCGCGTCGAGCGCTTCGTCGAGCTGCATTCGCACGCAGCTATAGAGCGGGGTATCGCGCACGGTGTACAGGCTCGACTCCGTCTCGCGTAGCTCCTGTACCAGATCGAGAAAGTCGGACGGTTCGTCAGTCTCAAAGGCGACGACGAAATCCTGATCGTCGAGGCCGAAAGAGTAGGTCGTATTGAGCTTGACCGCCGGGTATTTGCGCCCGATGCGGATATGTTCGTCCATCACGGCCTGCCGCTCTGCAAACGGCAGCAGATACCACGGGCGGGTCTTGACGAACGGGTAGACGAACAGGTATTTCGCTTCGCTGGGGGAGATCACCAGCCGCTCGACGTCCTCGTTCGGGTTGTCGCGGATTTCGTAGATCGAGCGCTTGGTTTGTGACAGGTACGATGTCCCCATACGCAGATAGCCGCCCATGCGCGTCCGCATGATCTCGGTCGCTAGCTCGCCAAAGGGCAGGGGACTTTCGGCGATCTGCCAGAGCAGCAGCTCGGCGTCGGCGCGGGTTCCCATCAGGCTGTAGGGGCGGAGCAGCATCCGCCGGTTGAAGGTTTCGATGGCTTCGACCAGCTCAAGTTTATGGTCGGCCTGTTCCTGCGTGGGCAGGCGACGCCAGAGCGGATCGAGGGTGTAGAAAGCGAAGCGGATATATTGACGTTTCGTGGGTTTGCTGCTGCGCTCATGGGGGGCAGGGCGCGTTTGTGCCGCGCCGATGATCTGCGTCATGTGATGATCCCTCGATCAACTTCGATTTATTTGTGAAGAAAAGTGCGAGTAAATGTACATTAACCTCAAGTCTAATGCAAGTTTTAGTAGATTTTCGGAGTATTTTTGTCTGTTTCCATCGACGCTGAGCTGAATTGGCACAAAATTCCGTTTGCTGTTACAGCGAATGCGCAGTATATTAAAGCCAGCGTGACGAATGCTTTTTATGATGGGACTGGCGAGCTGAAGGAAGGCCGTCCAATCCTGACCCACCGAATAATCGACGGGCGCTTAAGCGCAGGCTGTTCCGTCCGCGAGGAACGTATGATGTCTGAACTGCTCGTGGTTGAGGACGAAGCAAATATTCGCCGATTCGTGGCGAGTAACCTGATCGCGCGGGGCTTCAAGGTCATTGAAGTAGGGGACGCAGAAGAAGGCTTACGCCGGCTGCGCGATAAACCGCCCGAAGCGTTGATCCTCGACATCCGTCTGCCGAATATGAGCGGGTGGGACTTGCTGGAAGCGATTGCCGATGAGCCAGCCTTGCAGTCGCTTCCGGTCATCGTGATGACGGCTTCGGCCACCAATATCAAATTTGGCGAATCTCACTACACCAATGTCGTTCAGTGGCTGGTCAAGCCGATCAGCGCGAGCGATCTGGTTCGGGCGGTCAAGAAGGCACTGGAACTCTAAGGACTTTGTCGAATCATGGCGAGTGTGTCTGTCCTGGTCGTCGATGACGATTCCCGACTGCGTAAGCTGGTCAGAGTCAATTTAGAGCAGCGCGGTTATACCGTCAGGGAAGCATCCAGCGGACGCGATGCGATGGCGGTCATGGAAGCGCAGTTGCCTGATCTGGTGATTGTCGATCTGGTCATGCCGGGGATTGGCGGCAATACGGTCTGCACCTGGATCCGTGAACGCTGGGATATTCCGATCATCGTCCTGAGCGCGCACGACGACGAAGACCGCAGGGTTGAGGCGCTCGACGCTGGCGCGGATGACTTCATCAGTAAGCCCTTCGGCCAGAAGGAATTTATGGCTCGTATCCGCGCGATGATTCGGCGCATTACGCCGATACCGGACAGCGCGTCTGCGGCGGAAGAAAAACTCCAGTTTGGCGACCTGACGATTAATCTCAAGGCGCGCCGTGCGTTCGTCGAAGGCAAGGACATTCACCTCACGCGCACTGAGTTCGCGCTGCTGGCCGAACTGGCCCAGAACCTCGATGCCGTGCTGACCCACGACGAGCTGTTAGTGCGCGTATGGGGCGAAGAATATCGCGGTTCCAGCCATTATCTGCATGTTTATTTCGGGCGCATCCGCAAAAAGATCGGTGAGCCAGCCAGCATTTACCTCGAATCGGTCCCCGGCATCGGCTACATTCTCCATTCTCAGGCTCCCGTCTGAGGCAGTCAGCGCATCCCCGTAAACCTGAGCTTCGCAGTAACTGGCAGAGTCTCAATGTATTTTAGACTTTGTTTAGTTCTGGTTTGGAACTTATTGAGGTCATCAGGGCTACTCTAAGCCTATCAGGCGCTGCGAAGCTGAAAGGCTCGCGCGCTGACGTCAAGAAGTCCCGAATACCTCCGGGACACAAACATGATTGGTCTAAGGAGTATCATGTGAGCGACCTCATCTGCATCAGCCACCTTCGTTGGGATGTTATGCAGCAGCAGCCTCAATATCTTCCGGCACGGCTTTCGCGCCAGCGCCGTATTCTGTTCGTCGAGCGCCCGATCTGCGATTCTGCCGCTATCGAGCCGCGCCTCGATGCCGAGGAAGTCGAAATGACGGAACTGCCGCCGGTGACTGTGCTGCGTCTGGCTGTGCCGGAAGCCTGCTTCCGCGAGATTGCCCACGATGACCCTCAGATTCAGCCGATCTACGGGCGGATGCTGGCCGAGTACCTCGAAGCCGAGCGCTATCGGGACGTCATTCTCTGGCTGTACGACGCTGCTGCGGCGAGCTATGTCACCGGGTTGCCGCACAAGCTGCTGGTCTATGACGCGATGGAAGCGCTGGATGCTGCGTCCCCCGGCGACGCCGAGGCCAGCCTGCTTCAGAAGGCCAACATTATCATCTACCGCCGCAGTAAGTCGATGACTGCTGCTGTCTGAGCCAGCGCGCGTTTCGCCTTCGGCATGTCGATAACGGCAGACCATACCCGGTCTGCCGTTTGCGTTGCTGGCCTTAATGGTCGGTAAGACTTCTGGTAGATTTCAGCCCCCGGTGTACAATCGTAAGTATCCAGTCGAGTGGGGCGATTCCTCGATTCTCCAACCTGCTCCGCGCTGCGTGACAAGAGGATATTCTGTGCAAAACTGGTACTATGCGACCTTTGCCGACATCCTGACGGACATTGAGCGCGGGTTGAAAACGCTGCTGACCGACCGACCGCGCGACGCTTCGCTGCTGTGGGAGATGGTCGATCATCACTTCGGCTGGACGTCGGCTGAGAACAGCGCTGTCAGAATCAGCGGCAAGCGCACGCGGCCCCTGTTGGCGCTGCTGGTCGCGCGCAGTCTGGTCGGCCATTACGATCATGCCCTGCCCGCCGCGCTGGGTATCGAAATCATCCATAATTTCACGCTGATTCATGACGACGTGATGGATCGCTCGGATGAGCGACGCAACCGCAAAACCGTCTGGTCGCGGAGGGGAACGGCGCAGACGATCAACGCGGGTGACGGCCTCTATTCGCTCGGCATGTCGGCGCTCCTCGATCTGGTGCGCCGGAACGTCGCCCCCGAAAAAGTCCTCGACGCGCTGGCGCTGATCCTCGATGCCTGCCTGCAAACGGTCGAGGGCCAGATCATGGACATTGAGTTCGAGCAGCAGCTTGACGTCACGCCCGAAGATTATATTCAGATGGTTGGCCTCAAGTCGGGCGCGCTGATCGAGTCGAGCGCTCGGATGGGCGCGCTGCTCAGTACCGACGACACCTCGATGGTCGATGACTTTGGCGCGTTTGGTCGCAACCTCGGGATCGCTTTCCAGGTCTGGGACGATTATCTCGGCATCTGGGGTCAGGCCGACCTGACCGGAAAATCGACCACCAGCGATATCGAGGATAAGAAGAAAAGCTACCCGGTGCTGATGGCTTTTCAGCGCGCTGATGCCCGCCGCCGCAGCGACCTGATGGCCGTCTATCAGAAAGACGTGCTTCAGCCGACCGACGTCAGCGTGGTCGTCGATATTCTGGCCGAAGTCGATGCGCAGCAGCACACCCGCAACATGATCGACGCCTATTATCAGGCGGCGCTGGCGGCGCTCGACCGCATCCCGATTCACAACGCCGATTTCGACCGCCTGCGCGAGCTATCCGCATTCCTGATCGACCGCAGCTACTAAACGCGGAGACTCGGGTTTCTGGCGCGCCGTAACCCTGAACCGACAGGGCAATCACATCAAAGTCACAACTCAGGCTATAAAAGGTCATGAGGGTTTGTAGGGGTGCAGCGCGCTGCGCCCCTACGTTACCGTTGACCCTGGATAAGCCGATATGAGCTTCCTTGAAACTCCGATAAATTTGATGTGTTTGCCCTGTCTAAACCGGCATCCTGCTGCGAGCGATTGCAGCCTGTTATTCCGTCGGGGCGCGATTGTTCGCACCCGCCCGCCCTCACCCCAGCCCCTCTCCCGGTGGGCGAGGGGAGAAAAACACGCCAGCGCAATTTCGTAGGGGCTGATGCCTCATGCCCGGTATTGCTGCTGTCCACCAACTCAGGATGGATGTGGCTGCAAGCGGGCTTTTGCTGACGGCCACGAAAAACCGCGCCCGTACAGACGATGTGAGCCAGCGCTGCTAGCGACAACGGCGCAGGCGCATATCTTAAGCCTGTCTGCCGCTGCCCTGGTCTATCCTTGAAGCAGGCACGCGCAGCCGATTCCGCGCTGTCGCCTGCCCGGCTAGATTGGAGCGCTCGATGAAACAGACAGGCATCTCGCGGCGAGACTTATTGAAGCTGATGTCCCTCGGCCTGAACGGGCTGGCGCTGAACAGCCTGCTGCCCGCGCGGGCGCAGGAAACCGTCTATGCCGAAGACGTCGCGCTCTCGGCAGCAGAGATTTTGCGGGCGCGCGCGGCTAACCTGCGTTTTGCCTTCAACCTCGATCAGACATCGTCCGATTACAGTCAGGTGATTGTCTACGCGGCGCGGCGCGCTTCGACCGAATATGGCATCACGCTCGATGTCAACAGCGCCGCCGGTAATGCCAGTATTCAGGCAGCGGCCATGTCGTCGCAGGTCAAGCTGGCTTACGACGGCATCTTCACCCTGGCTGTGGATACTCTTGCACTGGCCGATGCGCTGGAGCAGGCTAATCAGGCCAGCATTCCTGTGATGATGAACGGCGGTCAGCCGCCGCGTGGTCAGCTTCTGGCGCAGATAAACTCGACCAATGATCTCGGCTGTTATCAGGCGGCAGCCGCGCTGATCCAGTCGGTCGGCAGCGCGGGCAAAATCGCCGTCCTCTCGTCGGGCCGCGACCTGAGCATTTACCGCAATGCCGAGCGCGGCGCGCTTCAGGCGATCAGCGAAAGCGGAATGCAGCTTGTCGATCTGGCTGCTACGGTGGATGAAGCGGATGCCCATCAGGTCAGCGCGGCGCTGCTTCAGTCGCATCCTGACCTGTCGGCGATCTTCTGCACCTGGGTCGAGGCGGTCAATGGCACATTGGTCGCTATCAGCGAAGCGGGGAGCAGCGTCCAGCTTGGCGGGTTTGGCGCGGACGGTGACGCCTTCAGCGCGTTTGCCGCCAGCAGTCCGACTCTCGTCTCGGTCTCCGGGGAGCGCGCGTCGGTCATCGGTCGATCTGCCATCAACGCGCTCTGCAAAGGCTTCCTCGGCTCGCCCGTGGCTGCCGAGCTGGTTGTGCCGACGGTGCTCGTCAACCCCTCGAACTATCAGCAGCGCTGGAATGAGATGTATCCCAACCTGCGCGCGCCGTGGGAAGGGCAGAAGCCGACCGCTACGCCTGCGACTCCCTGACCGGGATTGGGCTGCGTGTTTTTGGCGTCAGGCAAGGACGTGGTCGAAGCGCGCCAGCTTAAAGGTCTCGATATCGTAGGTCGATGCCCCGTCGATGGCAAGCTGCGTCAGAATTTCGCCGACGACGCCGCTGAATTTGAAGCCATGACCGGAGCAGCTTGACGACAGGATGACGTGTGGATAGAGCGGGTGTCTGTCGATGATGAAATGCTCATCGGGCGTATTGGTGTACAGGCAGACACGGGCATACGTCAGCGGCGCGTCGCCCGCCGGGATGTGGCGGCGGAAAAATTCGCGCACCCGGTCGATGATGTCCTGATTGATCGCGCGATCCATCGTATCCGGGTTATCGGCGATGGTTCCGCCGTGCAGCCCGGTCTTGAGGCCGGAGCCGTTGACGCTCGGCAGGCCGTAGGTCCAGAGGCCAAAATCTTCGCGCTGATGGGCGATGAATACCGGGAAGCGCCCCGCCTCATAGTCGCGGGCTGGCTGCGCGTCGAAATAGCATTCCTGCGTCTTGATGATCGTCAGCGGCACGTTGAGGCCAATCGAAGCGAACATCATTTTTGCCCACGCGCCCGGCACGAGGATCAATCTAGCTGCCGTGTAGCGCGCATCTGGCGTTTCGACTTCGACGCTGTCCTCGTGGATCGTCAGCTTGCGCAGCGGCGCATGTTCGCGCACAACCGCGCCGTGCTTCTGCGCCAGCGTGACGTGAGCGCGGACGCATTTCGAGGCGAACAGCGCCCCGGCGTCGGCCTGATAAATGCCAATCATGTTGTCGTCGAGGCGAAACTGCGGGAAGCGGGCGTGCGTTTCTTCCGGCGTCAGCAGGTCGAACGGCACGTTCTGACTGTTCAGGCTGTCGATGGTTTCCTGCATCGAGCGCTCATCCACCGCGCCGAAATCGAGGCCGCCGGTCTGCACCCAGAGCGACTCGCCGATTTCCTGCTCCAGCGCCTTCCATGCCGGGAAAGCGTGCTTCGCCAGATTGACATAAACCGGGTGATCGTAGGCAAAGCGGATAATCCGCGACTGGCCGTGAGAGCTGCCATGCTGATGGTCGATCTCGAACTGTTCCAGCAGCAGCGTTTTCTTGCCCGCCTTCGCCGAGTGGTAGGCCGCAGCGCTGCCGACTGCGCCCGCGCCGACCACGATGACATCATAAGAATCACTCACGCTGCTCTCCTTCGACCCGCGCGCCGGACGCGCGGCGCTGCCTGTGAACTCAACGAAGCTCGTATCTCATTGTTTTGAGTGAAGATTTTTTATGCGCGGGCGCGAAAAATCGCGCCTCGACAGAAGGCAGATAGCCCCTGTGCCGATAGTCTAGCGCAGACTGTCCGGCAGGCCAAAGCGGGAAACAGGCGCGGCGTCAGCTATCCAGCGGGCCTATTTCGAGACGCGGGCCGGTTTCCGTTAACTCGGTTGACCCTGAACGGCGACCAGCCCGAACTGGATGGCGAGAGCGAGGACGGCGCACCACAGGCACGCGCCGAGCGTCATGGCGACGAACACCCGGCGCGGCGGAGCGTCGAGCGAGAGCGCAATCGCCGCGCCGATCTGTGAGCCAGTCGTGACCGGCGCGAGCAGCGCCAGCCCGATCAGCCCGTATTTGTCCCAGACTTTGCGGACGGTACTGTTCGGGTTGCCGCTGATCTTGCTGCCGAAGCGCTTGAGCAGCCAGTCACGGACAGGCTGGCCGAGAATCAGCACCAGCGCCACGCCGACCGCGTAGCTGACCGCCGCCGTCACGCCGATGATGGCTGGCGGCAGGCGCAGGCCGACGCCGACTGGAAACGCGCCCCACAGCGACAGAAATGCCACGGCGAACACGCTGATGACCTGAGCGATCATGAGTCCTCACTTTCGGCAGGCGCGTCGGCGTGGCGGCGTAGGGGGGCTGGACGCCAACGGCTAGGCCGGGTCTTTCATAGTCTGCATGACCTGTGAGTAGAGCAGGCCGTTGGTGGCGATACTCTCGCCGCCGTGGATGGTCGAGCGACCGCGCCAGTCAGTGAATGTGCCGCCTGCTTCTTCCAGAATCACGCCGAACGGCGCGCAGTCCCAGACCTTCATGATCGAATCAACCATGATGTCGGCGCGCCCGGTTGCCACCAGCGAGTAGCCGTAAGCATCACCCCAGGTGCGTTGAAGGCCCGTGCCTGCCACCAGACGCTGCCACGCGCCCGCCTTCTTCTCCGGCACGCGGATGTCGCTGCCGAGCAGGGTAGCATCCTTCAGCGCGGCGATCCGTGAGACGCGCGTCCGCCGCCCATCCCAGAAACAGCCGCCGCCGCGCGCGGCATAGACCGTCTCATTGAGCGCCGGAAAATGCGCTACGCCGACGACCGGGCTGTTATTTTCGACCAGCGCGACCAGAGTTGCGTACAGCGGCACGCCTGCGACAAACGAGCGCGTGCCATCAATCGGGTCGATGATCCAGTTGAAGGCCGTCTTGCCCTGCTTCGTCCCGAATTCTTCGCCGATGATGCCGTCGTCAGGATAATACTTTTCGATCAGCTCGCGCAGCTTCTGCTCGGCAGATTTGTCGGCAATCGTGACCGGCGATTGGTCGGCCTTCTTCTCGACCTCGAACTGTGTCTGAAAATAACCGAGGCTGATCCGCCCCGCCTGCCAGGCCGCGTTGAGCGCAAAATCCAGTTGGGTTGATAGCGTCGTCATAGCCCACCGTTGATGAGGGAAAATAATACCCGCAATGAGATTACCGCAGCGCGGGAATTATGCACCTGTTTGCGCGAATGTTCGCGTCCCGGTGGAAGATCAGGCCGGTTCACCGGAGCAATTTCTGCGGCAGACTAGCTCTCGCCCAGATACGCCTTGCGGACGCTCTCATCGTTCATGAGTGTATGCGCGTCTGCTGCCAGGACGATGGCTCCGCTTTGCAGCACATAGCCGCGCTTTGCCACTTCCAGCGCCATCAGCGCGTTCTGCTCGACCAGCAGAATCGTCGTGCCGAGCGTATTGATGCGGGCGATGATGTCGAAAATCTGCTCGACCAGCACCGGAGCCAGCCCCATCGACGGCTCATCGAGCAGCAGCAGTCGTGGATTCGTCATCAGCGCGCGACCGATGGCGAGCATCTGTTGTTCGCCGCCAGAGAGTGTTCCGCCTTTTTGCTCCAGTCGTTCCTTGATGCGCGGGAACAACTGAAACGCCTGCTCTATCCCGGCGTCGATGTCAGCGCGGGATTTCAGGTTCCAGCCGCCCACTTCGAGGTTTTCGCGCACCGACAGCAGCGGAAAAATCCGCCGTCCTTCCGGCACATGGCCGACGCCAAGCGCCGCGACTTCGTGCGGTTTAAGCGAGGTGATGTCCTGCCCGTCGAGCAGCACCTGGCCCTGTCGGGCGCTGACCATGCCGCTGATCGTCCGCAGAGTCGTGCTTTTGCCCGCGCCGTTCGCGCCGACCAGCGTGACCACTTCGCCCTTGTTGACGGAGAGATCGATGCCCTTGAGGGCGTGAATATGGCCGTAGTAGGTATTGACGTTCTTTAACTCAAGCAGCGGCGCCATCGCCATTTCCCTTCGTTGTTCCGGCGGCCCGGCGGCCCAGATAGGCTTCGACCACCCGTGTGTTAGCGCGGATGTCGTCGGGCGTGCCTTCGGCGATCTTCTGCCCGTAGTCGAGGACGTCGATATGCTCGCTGATGCCCATGACGACCTTCATATCGTGCTCGATTAAGACAACGGTGACGCCCAATTCGTCACGGACGCGGCGGAACAGCCGCATCGCCTCGGCGCTCTCGTTCGGGTTCATGCCCGCTGTCGGCTCGTCGAGCAGAATCAGCTTCGGATCGCTGGCGAGCGCGCGGGCGATTTCCAGACGACGCTGGTCGCCGTAGGACAGGTTGCGCCCGATCTCGTCGCCTTTGCCGGTCATGCTGATGAATTCGAGCAGATCGCTCGCCTTTTGCTGCACGTGCGCTTCCTGATCGCGGAAGCTCTGCGGGCGGATGAGCGTCTGAATCAACGACATCCGCAGCCGGGAGTGCATCCCGACCATGACGTTTTCGAGCGCGGTCATGCCCGGAAACAGGCGGATATTCTGGAACGTCCGCGCGACGCCCGCCGCGTTGACCTGATCGGGCCGCAGCCCGACCAGCGATTTACCGTTGAAGACGATAGTGCCGTCCGTGGGCTTGTAGATGCCGGTCAGCAGGTTGAACAGCGTTGTCTTGCCCGCGCCGTTCGGCCCGATGATGGCCGTGATGCTGTTGTCCGACACGCTGATATTGACGTCACGCACGGCGACGATGCCGCCGAACGCTTTGGTCAGATGAGAAATTTCAAGCAGCGCCATGGGCTACTCTCCCGGTGGGGCGGGCGCGACGGCCTGCGTCGGTGACTTGGGGCTGGGCAGGTTCTCGCCCTCGACACGCCCGCTCATTTCGAGCTTGCGCCGTGGTTCAGGCAGCAGGCCGCTCGGACGGAAAATCATCATGATGACGAGCAGGACGCCAAAGACCAGCCGCTGATACTTGGCCGGTTCGAGCTGCGTCGGCCAGCTTGTGATGTGGTAGTTGATGACCGGGACGACAAAATCGACCTGCCGCAGCGAATTGATCTGGAGCGAAAGGTTGGTCAGGACATGCAGGTTGAGCAGGGTGACGAACATCGCGCCGAGGATCACGCCGCGAATGCCGCCGAGGCCGCCGACGATGACCATCGCCAGAATGCTGATCGACTGGATGAAGCTGAAACTCTCCGGGCTGACGAACGTCTGCTTGGCGGCGTAGAGGACGCCAATCGCGCCTGCGAACGCCGCGCCGGACGCGAACGCCAGCAGTTTCATCCGCACCAGCGGCACGCCCATCGCAATCGCGGCCACTTCATCTTCGCGGATGGCAGTCCACGCGCGGCCAATCGGCGAGTTATCGAGCCGCCGCGCGATCACGATGATGATGGCGATCATCAGCAGGGCGATGAAGTAGAACATTAACTGCTGCGACAGCGGCTGGACATTCGTTATTCGAATATTGAACAGCGAGCCGACGTGACCGATAAAGTCCGGCCACGCATCCGGCATCGGCGGCGATTTAACGCCGGACAGGCCCTGTGAGCCATTCGTCAGGTTGATCGGCTGGTCGAGGTTGTTCGCCAGCACGCGGATCATCTCGCCGAAACCGAGCGTGACGATGGCGAGATAGTCGCCGCGCAGTCGCAGCACCGGCAGACCGAGCAGGATACCGGCCACGGCTGCGACAACCACGCCGACGATGATGAAGCCGAAGAAGGCCCAGTCGGGGACGAGCCAGCCGTTGAGCATGAAGACTGTTTTGACGTTTGAGGTGAACATGCCCCAGGAGTATGCGCCGACGGCGAAGAAGGCGATGTAGCCCAGGTCGAGCAGACCGGCGAAGCCGACGACGATGTTGAGGCCGAGCGCCAGGCCGGTAAAGATGCAGATCTGAATCGCTAGCTCAAGGTAGCCAGTGTCGTAGATGCCGATCAGCGGCATGGCGACCAGCACCAGCACGGCGATCAGCGCGAACTTGAACGTTCGCGGCGCGTTGGTCGCCAGAATCAGATGCGGCGAGAGAATGAAGGCCGGGAAGGCGAGCGTGCTGTAAATCGGAAACCACAGGTTGCTGTGATTGAGCGAGAGCAGAATCGACAGGACAACCGCCAGATAGATCAGGATGCCGACCACGGCAACCGTCGGGTTCCTGAAGAACTGGCGCGGCCCCGACGAGCGGGAAGATGAGTGGGGGATGGTTGCCATCGCGGTTAGACCTTTTCGTCCACGCGCTCACCCAGCAAACCGCTGGGCCGGAAAATCAGAATGAGGATCAGGACGGCGAACGCGAAAATATCCGTGTAACGCTGTCCCAGCGCCGGGAAGTAGACCAGCACGCCGTTCAGGAATGACTCGATCAAGCCGAGCGCGATTCCGCCAAGCAGCGCGCCGGTGACGTTGCCGATTCCGCCAAGTACCGCCGCCGTAAAGGCTTTGATCCCCGGTGTAAAGCCGACAACCGGCGTCACCGTGCCGACGTTCATGCCGAACAGCGCGCCTGCCGCGCCGCCGAACGCGCCGCCGATAAAGAATGTCAGCGAAATAATCAGGTTGACGTTGATGCCCATCAGCGCCGCCGTTGTCTGATCCTGCGCGACGGCGCGAATACCGCGTCCGAGCTTGGTGCCGTTGACGAAGTAATTGAGCGCCAGCAGCGTCAGGATCGCGGCGAGGATGATGATGATTGACGTCGGGCGGACGTTGACGCGGGTTTCGCCGAAGAATAACGCCAGCGGCGTGCGCATCCAGGCCAGATCATTGACCGGGTAGGTCAGGTTGAATTCGTTGCGCGTCACGGCTTCGATGGCGCGGACAAAGTCGATCAGAAAAAATGAGACGCCAATGGCCGAAATCAGCGGCACGAGGCGCGGCGCGTTGCGTAACGGTCGATAGGCAATTCGCTCGACCAGCACCGCGAGCAGCCCGCTGACCAGCATCGCGGCCAGCACGACGACAATCACCAGCGCGACCGGACTCCAGCTTGCCAGCGATCCGGCATCGTCGAGCCGCCGCATCACCTCAAAGCCAACCACCGAGCCAGTCATAAAAATTTCGCTGTGGGCGAAATTGATAAATTTGAGCACGCCGTAGACCAGCGTGTAACCGAGCGCGATCATCGCGTAGACGAAGCCCAGGCTGATTCCGCTGATAATCATGCCGGGAAGCTGCTTGTCGATCTGAGTGGCGAGGACGATATTCGGTCGGGGATTGGGGAAAAAAAGGGCAAGAAGATAGGCGAGGATCGTCAGCATGAGACTCGCGCCAATGATAAAAATAAGTATTTGACCGACGGGATAAACAATAAATTCACCAACCCAGGTGCGTTTCACTGATTGGATGAACGGTGAAAAAGTCGACGAAACCGATCTGGTGCGGGTCATTTCAGCCATGCATTCCGCGCTCCCACAGGTGACTGTGTAAAAAGAGGCGGTGGGCCACGCGACTCCTGATTGGGGACTCGTGTGACACCACCGCCCGTATTTGGATATTAAGGCAAAACTACGGCGTCGCTTCCGGCGTCATGGCCGCCTGCATGGCAGCGTACAGCGGCGATGGAACCTGCTGGGCGACGAGCTGAGGCGCATCGTTCCATTGAGCCGGATCGCTCGATGTGACCTGATAGATGTAGTAGCTGGCGAGTTCGGGGTCGCCGTTGTCGTCGAAGGTGATGTTGGCGCTCAGACCCTCGTAGTCGGTGGTTGCGCGCACCGCTTCGGAAACCGACTTGCGGCTCGGCAGCTCGCCGTTGGCTGAGGCAGCAGCTTCGGCAATCGCCTTCAGGGCGATCCCTGTCGCGTCATAAGCCTGAGCGCTGTAGGGCGTCGGGTCAGTCTTGTACTTGGCCTTGTAGTCGATGACGAACTGCTTGGCATTCGGGAAGGCGGTCGGGTGGCCGGCTGCCGAGCTGTAGTACGTGCCAACCGCAGCCTCGCCGCCGAGCTTGGCGAAGTCGGGGCTGTCGATGCCATCGGGGGCCATGAACTTGCCCTCGTAGCCCGCCGCGCGAAGCTGGTTGACGAAGATGCCGACCTGGTCGTAGATGCCGCCGAAGTAGATCAGGTCGGGCGACTGAGCCAGAATCGGGTTGATGACGCTTTCAAAGTTGGCCTTCTCGGTCGTGCCTTCAAAGCCGAGGACATTGTAGCCCGCTGCAATCAACTGGTCGTTGACGAACTGGGCGATCCCCTGACCGTAGGTTGTGGTGTCGTGCAGCACGTAGACACTCTTGACGTCGGGCAGCGTCTCGATGAAGCCGACACCCGCTGCCGCCTGCGTGTCGTCACGACCGCAGACGCGGTTGACGGTCGGCAGACCACGGTCGGTTATGGCGGGGCCGGTGTTCGCCGGAGACACCATCACCAGATCGTTCTTGTTGTAGACTTCTGACGATGGGATGGCGACGCCGCTGTTGTAGTGGCCGATCACCGCCAGAATCGCCGGGTCAGCGACGATCTGATTGGCGTTCGACACGCCGACGTCCGGCGTCGCCTGGTCATCGTAGGGGACGAACTGCACATCGTAGCCCATGTCGTTGAGCGGGCCGGAAAGCTGCGAGATCGCCAGCTCGACGGCGTTGCGGATGCCCGTGCCGACTTCCGACTGACCGCCGGAGAGCGGGCTTTGCGAGGCGATCTTGATCACCTTCTTGTCCTGCGCGTGCGCGAATGTCACGCTCAGGGCGAGCGCTAGAACCAGCGCCAGGACGATGGTAGTACGTTGCCGCATATTCTGTTCTCCTCAAATAGGTCAATTGCACCGACAAATTGTAATTACACACTCGCGTCGTCAGCCTGCGGCAAAGGGACTGAAGTCAGTTCGCTTTGCCTGATGATAATAGCTGACGATGAGTGATAGTGCAGAGTATATAAAGTCCGGCAAAAATAACAAGGTGGTAACTTTCCAGGCCGGCAATGCTAAAATGGGCGTCGATTGTGCCGCGATGGGCGGCGTCACGGGCTGCGGAGTGGTCTGAATGTCGAATACGATACGCGGAGCGATCTACGGGCTGACCGCCGCCGCCATCTGGGGCGGCCTCTACGTCGTCTCTGACGTGGTGCTGCACACAATTCCCCCTTTTACTCTGCTGGTCGTCCGCTTGCTGATCGGGATCATCATCCTGCTGGCAATCGTCAGCCGGATGCGCCGCGTCCGCTGGCCGCGCGGGCGTGAAGCCGTTGCGCTGCTCGGCGTTGGCGCGATTGGCTTCGGCATCAGCGTCGGCGCGCAGTTCGTCGGCACGGATAAGTCGAACGCTGTCAACGGCGCGCTGGTGACGAGCGCTTCGCCCGTGTTCATCCTCGTTTTTGCCGCCTTGCTCCTGCGCGAGCGAATCACCCTTCAGCGGGTGATCGCCGTTGTGCTGGCGACGATTGGCGTGCTGGTCATCCTCGATCTGAGCAAGGCCGATCTTAGCTCAGACACCTTTACCGGCAACCTCATTCTGGCTTTCGCCGCGCTGACGTGGGGCCTGTACTCGGTGCTGGTACGCAAGGTCAGCGCGCGCTTCGACACGCTGGTGGTGACGTTGTTCGGCTTCTTCGGCGGGCTGTTCGTCGCCGTGCCTGCCGCAGCGCTGGAACTGCCGTCGCGGCCTATCGGCGTGATCGACAGCGGGACAATTCTCGGTGTGCTTTATCTAGGCGTCGTGTCGATGGCCGGAGCGATGTGGCTGTGGAACCGGGCGTTCGCGCTGGTCGATGCCTCGCTGGCGTCACTGTTCTTCTTCGCGCAGCCGCTCGTCGGCGCGTTCCTCGGCGTGCTGCTGCTCCATCAGGCGATGACGCCCGATCTGTGGATCGGCGGCCTGCTGATCGCGGCGGGTGTGCTCATCTCGCTCTACCAGCCGCGCCGAACCCTCGCCGCCGACGCGCCGGGGCTTCCGTAAGGGCGCGATGATTCGCGCCCGCTGCGAGGGTGAGGAGAACGATAGGTGTTGGCAGGGGTTATGATGCGTCAGGCCGTCTTGCCGACTCCCGCCATCATCAAACCGAGCGTCTCGACATCCGCTTGATCGCAGTCGACAATGGCGACGATCTGGCCTTCGTACATGACCGCGATTCGGTCGGACAGCGCCATCACCTCATCGAGGTCTTCCGAGATTAGCAGAATTGCCATGCCGTCGGCGCGCTGCTGCATCAACACGTTGTGAATGTATTCGGTCGCGCTGATGTCGACGCCGCGCGTCGGCTGTGCTGCGATCAGCACCGTCGGCTTGCGCGACAGCTCGCGGCCAATAATCAGCTTCTGGACGTTCCCGCCGGACAAGTTCTTGGCCGCAGTCGATTGCGCGGGTGTTTTGATGTTAAAGCGGCGAATCAGCTCGCCGGTGTGCCGCGCGATGGCGCTAAAATCGAAGAACGGCCCGCGCGCGAACGGTGTTTGGGCGTGGTTTTGCAGGATGGCATTTTCCGCGACCGTGAACGGCCCGATGATGCCGTGACGATTCCGTTCTTCCGGCACGAACGACAGCCCGTCCTTGAGCCGCTGCTCAATCGGCGCGTGCAAAATCGAATGCTCGCCAATCCAGGCTTCGCCGCTCTCGGCAGAACGGAGTCCGGCAATCGTTTCGGCTAGCTCGCGCTGCCCGTTGCCAGACACTCCGGCGACGCCGAGGACTTCACCGGCGCGCACGTCGAACGAGATGCCATGCAGACATTCGAGGTTAAGGTCGTTCCTGACCGTCAGGTTATGGACTTTCAGGCAGACGTCACCGGCCTTGAGCGGCGTCCGCACCGGGTGGAACTGGACGTCTCGCCCGACCATCATCCGCGCCAGCACGCGCTGGTCGAGGTGGTCATTGACGACGGTATCGATCAGCCTGCCGTCGCGCAGCACCGAGACACGGTCGCTCAAATCCTGAACTTCCTGGAGCTTGTGCGAGATGAAGATCAACGCATGGCCCTGTTCGCGCATCTGCTTGAGCGTGGCCGACAGTTCCTTGACTTCTGGCGGCGTCAGCACGGCTGTCGGCTCGTCGAGGATAACGAGCGCGCCGCCGCGATAGAGCGCCTTGATGATCTCGACCCGCTGCTGCTCGCCGACCGAAAGCTGCCAGATCGAAGCATCGGGGTTGATTTTCAGCCCGTAGATCTGCGAAAGCTCGCGCAGGCGCTGGCGTACCGCGTCGAGATCGACGATAAAGCCGGTTGACTTCAGGCCGAGGGCGACATTCTCCGCGACGGTTAAGGTCTCAACGAGCATGAAATGCTGGTGAATCATGCCGATGCCTGCCGCCAGTGAATCGGCGGGGGAGTGGAATTTCACTTCCTGCCCGTTGAGCAGGATTTGGCCCTCGTCTGGTCGGTACAGGCCGTAGAGGATTTTCATCAACGTGCTTTTACCCGCGCCATTCTCGCCGAGCAGCGCGTGAATCTCGCCCGCCTTGACGTCGAAATTGACATGATCGTTGGCGATCACGCCGGGAAAGCGAATCGTGATATCGTGCAGCTCGGCAGTTTGAATTTTCGCATGGCCGGATGGGAGCAGATCAGTCTGGGACATGTGGCGCTTTAGCCTCTCTCAAGTCCCTCACCCCGCATCGGTCGTAGATCGTTCATCACGGCATTACCTGACGGGTATCCCTAACCGATGTTTCACGCTCTCCCGCCGGGAGAGGGGCGGGGGGAGGGT
>CAZZAO010000002.1:0-49562 GCA_964652205.1 uncultured Anaerolineaceae bacterium
AAACCCTCATGACCTTTTATAGCCTGAGCTGCGATTTTGATGCGATTGCCCTGCCAGTCCCCCCGTTGAGGGCTTCGATAACGGCAGTGGAACAGGCTTTCGGCGGAGCATGATCCTTCCTGCTCATCAGCCCGATAGGCCGCAAGCGTCCCTCTAGCGAAGATTGCCCGCTCTGGGAAATCTAATTTATCCCAAAGGCAATCAGGGCGGCTTCTGACCTAAACCCCGCTTATGCTAGCTGAAGTGCGGCAATCGATCAGGAAAAAAAGCTAATGCAGGCAGCACAGCATGATGGACGGCATGATTTCGACTTTTACGTGGGGACGTGGAAAGTTCACAACCGGCGGCTGCGCGAGCGGCTGAAAGGGTCAGATGACTGGGAAGAGTTCGACGCGATCTCAATCGCCAGACCGATTCTCGGCGGCGTGGGCAACTTCGACGAGATCACGCTCGAACGGGAGTTGGGGCCGGGCTACGGCCTGACGATCCGCCTGTTTGATCCGGCGTCAGGGGAGTGGTCGCTCTACTGGGCGAGCAGCGCGGGCGGTCCGATCTTCCCGCCGATGGTCGGCAGGTTCGAGCTGGATGGGCGCGGCTACTTTTACGCTCATGAAACCTTCGAAGGCAGGCACATCTTCAGCCGCTTCATCTGGTCAAACATCAGCGCCACGACCGCGCGCTGGGAGCAGGCATTCTCGACCGACGGCGGCCAGAGCTGGGAAACCAACTGGACGATGGACTCGGTGAAAGTGAGCGAGTAGCGCGCAGCGCATCTGGGCCTCGGCTGCTGTCTACTCTCAGTTAATTCACCGGACGACCGAGAAGCGCTGGATACTGCGCGCTCTAGACTTGGCCGCTTCTTCCGCGCGATCCTTCGGCGGCGCGTTGGTTTCGAGCGCGCTGAGGAGCCGACTCGAAATGGCAGTGATCTCGTCGACGGCGGCGTTGAAGGCCGCTTCGTTGGCCTTCGATGGCCTGTTGAAGCCGCTGATCTTGCGCACGTACTGGAGCGCTGCCGCGTGGATTTCGTCCTCACTGGCAGGCGGCGCGAAATTGTAGAGCGTCCTGATATTTCGGCACATAAGCATCACCTCGAAACTAGGGTTCTGTTGACATTTCACCGTAACCAGATCAGGGCCGCAGCAAAACGCAAGCAGCCGGAAAAGCGACGGTCAAGCTGATCGAAACGCGAGAACAATCGCCGATAGTGTTTGATCTTATTCATAAAGCACTCGACCAGGTGACGCTCCCGCTAGAGTCAGGTGTCGTAGTCGCGCGTGAATTTGCGCGATTTCTTCGACGGAATGACCGCCATCGCTCCCTGTTGCTCGATCAAGCTGAGAAATGCGTCGGCATCGTAGCCTCGATCCGCAATCAAGTCGTCGAACTTCAGATTGGCGATCAAACGGGCCGCCTGCGGGATGTCATGACGCTGCCCTCCGGTCAGACTGGATTCCCCAGGCTATCGACGACGTGGATTTTGCTGCTGAAGCCGCCGCGACTCCGGCCCAACGCCTGCCGCGCATGGATGAGCGCGGACAATCGTACTGTCGATCATCACGCTCTCCAGACCCGGCTCGGCAGCGACCTGAACCAACAGGCGTTCCCAGATGATCGTTAGTTAGGCTCACATGGCCCATTCCACCAGTGTATATCAAATGTCAACAGAACCTGGTAACCGCTTGCGACTAGCCGCGTCAGGGGCAGCGGCTCCTGACGCGGCGGCAAAACTCCCCGATGCAGCGCGGCTGGCGTCCGTGATAGAATAGGCGCCATGCGGCGAAAAGACGTTTTCCTTCTTCTTTCCGTGCTGATGCTGTGGTGCGGCGCTCACGGTGTCCAGGCTCAGGACACGGGTGACATTCTTAACCGAATCAACACGCTGCGCGCGCAGCGCGGACTCCCCCCCTACGCTGTCAATGGCGCGCTAACTGCCGCTGCCCAGCAGCAGGCGCAGTGGATCGTCGATAATGGCTCGGTCGTCCACACCCACCCCGACGGCTCCGGCCCGCGTACCCGCGCGCTGGCGAACGGCTATGGCAGCCCCGACGTCAGCGAGAATATTTACGGCGGGACGATGGCGACGACCAACGACGCCTGGATTTTCTGGCTCAATTCCCCGATTCATTATCAGGGCATGGTCAACAGCTACTACACCGAGATCGGCGTCGGGATCGCATCGGGCGCGTGGGGGCAGGCGTTCGTGACCGATTTCGGCAACCCGACCGGCCAGCGCTCGATTCAGGTCGTCAGCAACGCGACCGGTAAGGGCAGCAGCGCCGCCGCCGCCGCCGCCGCGCCGCCCTCGTACATCGTCGGCATTGACGAGCATGGCAACCTCAAGCATCAGGTCCACCAGGGGGAAACGGTCGGCGATATCGCGCTGCTCTACGGCTATACCTGGGCCGACCTTCCTTATATGCTCCAGATCAACGGCCTGAGCGACGTCCGCGACCTGTCCGCCGACAGCATCTTTCTCGTCCCGCCGAAGGCTGGAACCTACACACCGACCCCCGGCGGCCCGCCTGAGGCCACCGAAGCCGCGACCGAAGAAGCCATCGAAACGGGCGACGAACCCACAGCCAGGCCGACGCAAACACCCGACCCCACCGAGACGCCGACGCCGATCCCCTCGCCGACTCCGCTGCGCATTGCCACGGCGGGCGCAGCGCCTCAGGAGTTGCTCATGGAGCCGGCGACTGAACCGGCGACCGAGGGTACGCTCGTCGCCGCTGTCCCCACCTTGCCAGGCGGCACGCCGGGCATCGGCACCGCGCCGCTCGCAGCCGTCACCATTATCCGCAGTGGGCCGTCTCCCTGGCTGGCCGTCGCCGTGGCCGTTCAGGTCGGCGTGCTGCTGGCCGCAGGCTTCGAGTTCTTCCGCCGCCGAGGTAAACGCCGATGATTTACCGTTATAAACCGGCCTTTTTCGCCGCGCTCCGGCGCGCCGTCGGGCGCAAGCTGCCGTTTCCCGTCTTCAGTCGATGGGCGCGGCGCACACTGCCGCTGGTCAGCGCCGTTTTCAAGGCCGCCGACTCCAGCGGTCTGGATGAAGCGCAGCGCCGCGCGCTCAAGCTCCACATCGACAGGCGCGATATCAGCATGGAAACCATCCTGAGCGCGATCCGCTATCATGCCGAGCGCGAGTATCCTTATTTGCTCGGCGAAAAAGTCGCCGACAACGCCATTGCCGTTTATGCGCTCAATCTCAATGATCGCTACTATTTGCTGCGGCTGACGGAAGTTGAAGCGCTCAACGGCGGCGCGCTCGGCGAGGCGCTGGCCGCCCTGCGCCTGCACCTCGACAACGCCCCGTCAACGCCGTCATAACGCCGCAAACAGAAGGCTGAATTCGGCGCACGAGAATTGAGGCTTTAACCTTTACTAGTCACGGCCTCAATCGTCATTCACGAGAGAAATAGCCCATTTGCAAGGATATTTGTACAAAACCTTTATACTTGTATCCTTGTTTCGACGGCCTTTTATGCTACGATGTGGACGGAAATCGCATTTGCGAAACCATCATCCTTTATTTGGAGGTCTTGTCATCATGCTGTATATGCCTCGTGAAGAAGGTCAGGGCCTGGTCGAGTACGCGCTCATCCTCGTCCTCGTCGCGGTCGTCGTCATCGTCATCCTGGCGCTGCTCGGCCCCGCTATCGGCAACATTTTCTCGAACATCGTCAACACGCTCTAATTTCAGCCTCACCAACAGGAAAGAGCGACCTTCGGGCCGCTCTTTTCATTTCCAACCAGCGCTCTCCCACCGACTCCTCAACGATTCCTGAATTTTTCTGTGAATTTTTCAGCTAGCTCACGCTCAAACTCAGGATATTCGCTGTCTGAAAGCGATTTCATCTATGGCAGGTCGGAATAAGCAGGAGTATCATTGAGTCATCCTGATTGTGTGATATTGGAAGTCGTCACCATGAGACAGTATCGTGAAGCCCTCAAAGCAGCCATCGAGATCGGCGCCGTGCCTGCGGCTATCGAAGCGCTGGTGGGGATCGCCGAAGCGCTGATCGAGCGCGGCGATCTGGAGCGCGCGGTTGAAATTCTGGCGCTGGTATTGTGCTATCCCATGCACCGCGAGACGCGCGAGCTGGCTGAAGCCATGCTGCTCGATCTCGAAGTCGAAGTCTGCTCGCGGGTGCTGACCGATGCCAAAGCCCGCTGCGGGGAGATTACCCTCGACGATATGGCGTCGGAAATTCTGGCCCAGATCGAGAGCGACTCTGGGAGCGCTCCTGCGAGCTGGTAAGCACAGCTTATCGGGTCAGGCGAGTCAACGTGTCCATTCCCGACGGAACGGCTGAATATGCGCAGGCTAACCCCAAAGCGGAGAACTGAACGGTTCCCCGCTTTTCTTTTGGTTGTGTTCCTGTTCCGCGCCAGCACCCGATTGCCTGCGTACCGGGAACAGGATAAAACGAGGCGCTCCGGTGTTCAGGATCGCCTCGCTGCCTGTCGAATCAGATCGATAGACGTTAGCTTTCCGGCGTTTCTTCGTCTGCCTCATCACCCTCGTCGCCGCCGAGGTCGAAGCCGGACAGATCGAACCCTGCCTGAGCCTCTGGCGCTTCGCGCGGCGGAATGTCCTCGTTCAGGTCAAGATCAGTCACCGGCGTCCCGGTAGCCGCTTCCATCAACAGATTGAGCCGACCGGCCATCGCTGCCGGATCAGGATGGATGCCTTCCTGAAGCAGCGCCGTCTCAAAGACCTGCTCGACGACCAGATTGATGAGCGGGTTATCCGGGCTGCTGCCGAGCAGACCGCTCAGGTTGTAGATCAGCGGATGTTTGGGATTTAGCTCGAGAATCTTGATCGGCAGATCGTAGTCACGGTCGAGCATCCGGTTGACGCGGAACATCTGCCTGTTGGGGTTGTTATCGCCGCTGACCAGCCGCGCCGGGCTGCCGACCAGATTCTTACTCTCGCGCACGTCCTGCACCCGCCCGCCAAGCACGTCAGTGAAGCGCTGGCGCACGCCGCCGAAGGCATCTTCAGCCAGCGGCGCGCGTTCCGCCTTCGCCTCGTCGGCCTGCTCGCTGCCGATGCCCGTCAGGTCGATGTCGGCCTCGTCAACATTGCGCAGCCTGTGATTGTTGAAGTCCGGCAGGCCCATCAGCATCACCGGATCGACGGGGTCGGTGAAGTACAGGACTTCGATTCCCCGGCGGCGGAAAGCATCGAGATGTGGGCTGCGGGCCACGCTGACGACATCATCGCCCATGATGTAGTAAATATCTTCCTGATTGGCCGCCATCCGCTCGACGTAATCGGCCAGCGTGGCCGGCTCCGTGGTGGTCGTCGTGCTGTCGAACAGCAGCAGCGGCTCCAGTTCAGCGCGGTCGTTCGGGCTGATCGCCAGCCCCTGCTTGAGGAAGCGACCATAGAGGTCGAACAGGTCGCGGTACTTTTCCGGCTCTTTCTTCAACAGTCGCTTCAGCTCGCTCAGCACTTTATTGGTCAGCGTCTTCTTGAGCGTCGCCAGCACGCGCGTCGCCTGAATGCTCTCGCGGTTGACGCTCAGCGGCAGGTCTTCGCTGTCAACCACGCCCTGCACGAACTGGAGATAGTCGGGCAGCAGTTCGGTGTTGTATTCCTCGATCAGCACCTTGCGCGCGTAGAGTTTGAGTCCCGGCTCGCGGCGCAGGCTGAGCATGTTGCGCTCGGCGGTCGCCGGGATATAGAGCAGCGCGTAGAACTGCAACGGCACGTCGGCGCGCATGTGGATGTGATACAGCGGCTGCTCGAAGTCGAGCGTCAGCATCTTGTAGAAGTCGGTGTACTGCGCGTCGCTGACTTCCTTCGGGTCTTGTCGCCAGATGGCCGTCTGCTTGTTGGTCGCGCTTGTGTCGTCGCCGACGTAGATCGGGAAGGTGACGTAGTCGGAATGTCGGCGGATAATGTCCTTGAGCTTCCATGCCTGAAGATACTCTTTAGCGTCGTCCTTCAGGTAAAGAATGATGTCCGTGCCGCGATGCGCGCGCTCGGCGGGTTCGATAGTGTAGGTATCGCCGCCAGTCGATTCCCAGGCATACGCCTGTTCATCGGGATTGAACGAGCGCGAAACCACGCGGATTTTGTCCGCCACCATGAAGGCCGAGTAGAAGCCGACGCCGAACTGCCCGATGACGTCCTGCGCCGATGACTCCTTGCGTTCCTGCATCGCCTCGATGAAGGCTTTCGCGCCGCTGTGAGCGATCACGCCGAGGTTGTTCGCCAGATCATCGCGGTTCATGCCGATGCCAGTATCGCTGAGGGTCAGCGTTCCAGCTTCCTCATCCGGCACGAGGCGGATTTCGAGCGGCGCGTCCGAATTGAGCACGTTGGCGTTGGTCAACTGCTCGAACTGGAGCCGGTTGAGCGCGTCCGAGGCGTTCGAGATCAGCTCGCGCAGGAAGATGTCGCGGTCGGTATAGAGCGAGTGGACGAGAATGTTGAGTAACTGCTGAATTTCTGCCTTGAAGGCAAATTGTTGCTGCGCTTCAGCCATCGAGAGATAACTCCTGAAAGGTGCGATTGGACACGGAACTATTGTGCCATGCCGACATAAGAATCGGGTAAAAATCACCCTTAACTGCCTGCGATATCATGACCAGCCTGACAGAGCGGCGGCCCAGGCTATGTTATCATGAACAGGATTTGACCGGCGCATTGAGACTCAGAGAAACCAGCGTCCATGTCACCGACGGAATCGGCAGCGAGGGAGCGCGCGGCGGGACGGCCTGCTGCCGAAGGCGGGAACGCGCGTCCCGGCGCGGTCTTTCGGCGCGCCATCCAGGATAACCTGCCGGGCATCCTCGGCTGGGGGCTGGGCTATGGATTGCTCCTGCTGGCGGTCTGCGCGCTCTACCCGGCCATGAAGGCCAGTCACACCCTGCTCGGCATCGCGGGCAGCCTCAACCTGCTCGGCTCGGCCAAAACGAGCGAAGATTTCGCCAACCTGAACAATTTCACCACCTTCGGCGGTTATCTCGGCGTGATGGCGCTCAACCTTGCGCCGGAAATTCTGGCCGTTTTCATCGTCCCGCAGGCGCTCGGCGCGGTCAGCCGCGAAGAAGAGCGCGGCACGCTCGATCTGCTGCTGGCAGCGCCGATCTCGCGTCCACGCTTCCTGATCGAAAAAACGCTCGCCATCATCGTCTCGCTGGTCGGCATCCTCGCGCTGATGTGGGCGGCGATTGCCGTCTCGACGCTGTTCGTCGCCGGAGCGACCCTGCCGCTGCTCAACCTGACGGCGGGCATCTGGCACATCATGCCGATCTCGCTGGCAATCCTGTCCGGGTCGCTGCTGATCTCGGTCAGCGTGCGGACGGGCCGCTTTGCGGGTGGGTTGATCGCGCTGGTGCTGCTGGCGAACTTCTTCTGGCGCGCCGTGCTGACGTGGGTGGACGTGCCTGCGCTGGCGCCGTTCAAGCCGCTGACCATTTTCTACTATTATCGCATCGTCCCGGTCTTTATGAACGGCTTAAACTGGCCCTACGACCGAACGCTGCTGCTGCTCGCGCTCGCCCTATTTCTGGCGGCGTTGTGGCAGTTCCAGCGCCGCGACCTTGTCATTTCCGGTTAGCGGCGAAAGCGGCCCTCATGTCCCCCTTGCCTTCTCCACGATCAAACCAACCGTGCCGTAATTGCCGAATTTGCAGTACCATAAACTTATAAAAGACTCATAAAGCGCAATCCACTTTTACCGCAGCGACGAATATGATACTGGCGACGCTCGTCGGCATCCTGGCCTAAATAAAGTGCCTGCTTTATCGGAGTAAAACCTCATGACCTGTCCCCACTGCGGAGCCGACAACCCTGCTGGCGCGAAATTCTGCATGGCCTGTGGCAAGCCGCTGACGCTGACCTGCCCCAACTGCGCGACACAAAACCCGCCGGGCGCGAAATTCTGCCTCAACTGCGGCCAGGCGCTCGGCCAGAGCGCGACTCCGGCAGCGCCCCAACCTGCCGCGCCGAGTCTCGATGAACGCCTGCGCCGCTACATGCCGGACGTGCTCCGGCGCAAGCTCGAAAGCGCCCGCGCTGACCGGACGATGGAAGGCGAGCGCCGGATCGTGACGATTCTCTTCTGCGACGTCAAAGGCTCGACGGCCCTGGCGGAGACGCTCGACCCGGAAGAGTGGGCCGAGATCATGAATCGCAGCTTTGAGTTGATGATCGAGCCGGTCTACCGTTACGAAGGCACGATTGCCCGTCTGATGGGCGACGCCATTCTCGCCTTCTTCGGCGCGCCGGTCGCGCACGAGGATGATCCACAGCGCAGCGTGCTGGCCGCGCTCGCCATCGTCGCGGGGATTCAGCCGCTGCGCGAGGAACTGAAACGCGCGCGCGGTATCGACTTCGACGTGCGTGTTGGCATCAATACCGGGCTGGTCGTGGTCGGCGAAGTCGGCTCCGATCTGCGCGTCGAGTACACCGTCATGGGCGACGCCGCCAACCTCGCCTCGCGGATGGAGCAGACCGCGCAGCCCGGCAGCGTCCAGATTTCCGCTTATACTCATCGGCTCGTCCGACCGCTGTTTGAGTTCGAGGCGCTCGGCCCCATCGAGATCAAGGGCAAGCAGGAGCCGGTTGCCGCCTATCGCGTCCTCGCGCCCAGAGCCGAGCCGGGATCGCTGCGCGGCATCGAGGGACTCAGTTCGCCGCTGATCGGACGCCAGCAGGAATTTGAGCAGCTCGTGGCGCTGGTCAGCAGTCTGGGCGGGCATCAGGGGCAGATCGTTTCGGTCATGGGTGAAGCCGGTCTGGGCAAGTCGCGGCTGCTGGCTGAAGTCCATAAGGACGTGCAGGCGCGCGCGGGCGAACGGGGCGCGCGCCTGCCGGTCGTCTGGTATGAAGGCCGCGCGCTGTCCTATCAGACGACGACGCCCTACACGCTCTTCACCAGCCTGATGGCCGACGCTTTCGACCTCACCCGCGAGGCGACCGACGAGGCCAACTACGAGCGCATCAAAACCCGCATCGCCGGGCTAATGCCTGAGCTGGTCATGGAAACCGCGCCCTTCATCGGCGCGATGCTCGGTTACAAATTGACCGGCCTCGATCTTGAGCGCGTGCGCTATCTGGATCCGCCGCTCCTGCGCGGGCGCATCTTCAGCGCCGTACAGATGCTCATCCGCCAGCTTGCGGCCCAGCGCCCGGTCGTGCTGGTTTTCGACGACCTGCACTGGGCCGACCCCACCTCGCTCGATCTGCTCGAACAACTCCTGCCGCTGACCGGGACCGTCGCCGTGCTGATCGTCGCGCTCTACCGGCCTCAGCGACAGGATGCCTCGTGGCGTTTTCACGAAACAGCCGCGCGCGACTATCCGCATCGCTACACGGCCATCGAACTGACGCCGCTCGACGAGGCGCAAAGCCGCGAGTTGGTCGCTAACCTGCTGCGAATTGAGGGGCTGCCGGAGAGCGTGCGCGGCCTGATTCTGCGCAAGGCGGAAGGCAACCCGTTCTTCGTCGAGGAAGTCGTGCGCTCGCTGCTCGACGCCGGGCTGATCGTGCGCGAGGGCGAGAGTTGGCGCGCGCTGCGGGAAATCGCCGACATCGCCGTGCCGGACAACCTGAGCGGGGTCATCACCGCGCGCCTCGACCGGCTCGACGACGAATCCCGGCACGCCGCGCAGACGGCAGCGGTCATTGGCCGCGAATTTCGGGTCGGCGTGCTCGAGCAGGTCTACGACGCGCCGTCCGCGCTCGGCCCGTCGATTGAAACGCTTCAGCAGCGCGAATTGATTCGCCCGCGCGCGCAGGCCATCGACAGCTACGCCTTCAAGCACGTGCTGACGCAGGAAACCGCCTACAGTTCGCTGCTGGTCAGCCGCCGCCGTGAGCTTCACCGCCGCGTCGCCGACATCCTGGCCCATGTAGCGCATGGCGCGCCGGGAGAAATCGCCCGCCATTACCTCGGCGCGCAGGAGCCGACGCTCGCGCTGCCCTACCTGATCGCCGCCGCCGAGAACGCCGCGCGGGCTTACTCAACGCCCGAAGCCATTGCGCTTTTCCGTCAGGCGCTGGCGCTGCTCGAAACCGCCTTTGACCTGCCGCTGACACGCCGCGCCTACGAAGGACTCGGCGGCGCGCTGACGCTGGCGCAGGACTTGCAGGGCGCGCTCGACATCTATGAGACAATGCTGACGGTCGCGCGGCAGCATGGCAACATCCCGATGGAAATTTCTGCTCTTAACAAGCTCGGCTCGGTGCGCGCGTTGCATATGGGCCAGTTCGCCGAAAGTATCCGCTGGTTAGACGACGCCGAGCGCATGGCAAAAGCGGCAGGTGATCTGCGCGGCCTGTCCGAAGCCTGCACCGTCCGCTGCCAGATGGCGACCGCTGCGGCTGATTTCGATACCGTCCTGCACTACATGGGCGAATCGGTCGATCTGGCGCGCCAGATCGGCGAGAAGGAAGAGCTGGCCCACGGCCTCGACCACATCGCCGCGACCATGATGTATATGACGCGCTTTGACGAAGGCATGACGCTGGCCGAAGAGGGGCTGGCGCTGGCGCGCGAGATCGGGCATCGGGAATATGAGGCCAGTTTCCTCGGCGTGCCGATGGCAATCTATTATCTGCGCGAAGGGAAGCTGGATCGGGCGATGGCCTGCGCGCTGGAAGGCGCGGCCATTATCGAGCGAACCGGCCAGTTGTTCGGCCTGCTGCTGATCTCGATTGTGCTCGGCGACCTGACCGCGCTCCTCGGCCAGTACGAGGATGCCCTGAGCTATCAACAGCGCGCCATGCAGGTTTCAGAACCGATGGAGCAGTTCCTGCCGTTCGCGCGCGCCATGGCGCTGGCCCCGCTCGGCAAGACCTACTTCGAGATTGGCGGGCGCTTCGTTGTCCGCGCGCAGGAGCTGCACGCGGCGACGCTGCGGCTGCTCGAGCTGCCGATGGGGATGCCCGCAGGCGCGGGCGGCTGGGCCGATACCGGCTTCTGCGCGCTCGGCGTCGGGGGAGTCGAACTGGCAGCCGAGGTCTTTCACAAAGGGTTGACCCTGCCCTCGATTCATATGTTTCTGCAAAGGCCGCGCCTGCTGGTTGGACAGGCGCTCGTCCTGCTGAGGCAGGGCCAGCCTGACGAAGCTGCCAGCATCGTCGAGCAGGCCCGCGCCTTCAGTGAAGCGCGGCGCATGAAGCACGTCGCGCCGCTGATCGCCCTCGCGGACGGGGAAATCAGCCTCGCGCGGGGCGACCACGACCGCGCCCTGAGCCAGTACCGCGCTGCCGAGACGTCAGCGCTCGCTATGGGAATGCGGCCTTACGTCTGGCAGAGCCGCGCCGGGGCCGCCGCTGTGCTGGCGGCGCTCGGACGCGCCGAGGAAGCGGCAGCGCAGGCCGCCGCCGCCCGCGCGATGATCGACGAGGTGGCGAATCTGTTTCATGACCCGGTGATGGCCGAAGCGTTCGTCAGCAGCGCGACCGAAAAAGTCCCGGCAGTCAGCTAAATGTCGGCGCTGGTTAAGGGGTCGGTCTGGCGGCTTTAGCCTCGTCGGCGCGCGCTTGCTCCGGCCCAATGATCCGCCACAGGCCGAGCAGCACCAGCAGCAGGCCGATGACGACGAAAGCGGCTTCCGAGCCGACGGCGTAGGCTTCGCCTGCGGGCGTTGCCGCCTGGCGCGTACTGTAGATGAAGGCGAACACGCCGCAGCTAAACAGGCCGACGAAGATCAGATTCAGGCCGTCGAACAGCCGGTGGCCGTGTTTTTTACCTCGTTCGCCCGCTTCCTGCTCGGCGCGAAGGCGCGGCGGATCATCGTCCTCAGCCTGCGGCGTCGGCGGCGGCAGTTCCCCCGAAAAATCCCATTCGAGCGCGTCGCCTGCCGGGCCGCGCGCGGCGGGCGCTGCGCCCATCGTGGCGACACGGCCATAATATGACGAGCCGCGCGCGTCAATCTTGCCGCTCAGCCAGGGCATCTCACTGGATTGCCCGCTGTTCGCGCGTGACGGCAGGCTGCGCCAGTCAACGGCTTCGTCATCGTCGCGCGGTGTCCGGTCATCGACCGGCGGGCCGGTCTGGAGCCGATCCTGCGCTTCCTGACCCGGCGGCGGCGTGCCAAACAGCAGCCAGCTTGCCCATCCCTGCCAGGCAGGTTTTCCAGTCGGCTGGATGGGAGTCGCACTTTGAAGACGGGTTGACGGAGTTGCAGCCATCGGCCTGCCGCTGGCCGGTTTCGCTGACGCGCCTTTAGCCGGGGGCGGCTTGCTTTTCGTCGCCGCCGACCTCGCCTGCCCGTTGTTTGGTCCGGGCGCTTCGGGCATCCCCGGCGCAGGAGCCGCGTCAGCCGTGCCGGGACGGCGAAAGGCGGCATGATTGATCGGGGCCGGGGCGGGAATAGCATTCGGGGCCACCGGCGCGACTTCGGCATCGACCGGCGTGGCGTAATCGAGGATGGCGGGTTCGGGCTGCGGCTGCGCGCGTTTCGGCGCAGCAGGTTTCGCGGTCGGCGGCTCCAGCCGGACGAGATCATCGAGGCTGGGCATATCGACGGCGAATGCTTCTGAGGACTCCTCGGCTGTCGAAGGCGAGTCGCTGGCCTGCGTCGGCGCAATTCGCTCCAGTCTGGCGAGCCAGTCGGCGGCCAGCGGATGCTCAATCGTCACCAGCAGAGCGCGCGCGGCCTCATAATCCTTTTCCTTAATCAACTCGCGCGCGAGGACAAACTGAGCCTTCGACATGGACGGTTCTCTGCGTAACGTCGGACGTCTGCATTCATCATAAAGCCGAATCCCGCCGCGTGCCTGACAAGGGTTTGCGCTCGGTCGAAAAGCGCGGGCTATCCCCCGTCTCAATTTACGGCAATTCTGCACTCTGCCGCGCAGCGAATTGTCCGCTCCGGCCATTCGGCTATAATGAAGCCAGACGGACATGGCGAGCATCAGAAGGATGGACAATGCGACGGCCTAGCCATTTTCAGTGGAATATCCTGCTGCTGCTCGGCGGCCTGCTCGTGCTCGGCTCGGCGCGCTCAATCGCGGCTCAGGCGACTCAGCCCGCGCCTGCGCCCGTCCCGACAGCAGCAGCGTCCGGCAGCGGCATCACCACAACCGCAGGTCAGGCGTTCGAGGCGCTGATCTTCGACACCCGCGCTGACCTCGACCTGCTGGCGACAACCGCCTATAAGGGCGTCCTGCCCGCCAACTGGACGGGCAATACCGACGTTAAATCCCGCACCGTGATCGCCGACCTGTGGTTCGACAACGAGCATCTGGCCGATCAGGTCTTCGGCGTCGGCAACCGCCCGCCGGGCTGGCTCGGCATCACCGGCAGCAACCCGCCGCTGATCGCCCGCAACATCCGCCACGATCTTGAAATCACCGCCGATCAGGTCTTCGGCGTCGGCAGCCGTCCAGCAGGCTGGCGCGGAGCCGCGCCGCTGCTGCGCTGCGACCTGACCGTACAGAACGCCGTCAGCCTGCTCCAGACGTTCTACAATCAGCAGCCGATCACGCCTGAATCGGCGCTCAACTACTGCTCAACGCTGGCCTCGGAAGTCGAGGACAAACTGGCCGCCGTCGCCTTCACGCCCGATCAACTGGCGACCATCATGGATCGACTGCTGGCGGTGCGCGGCGACCTCGAACGGCTGGCCGACGAAAAACTCGGCCTGAATAACCGTCCGAGCGGCTGGGTCGGCAACAAGGACAAGACCTCGGCGACCTTCTCCGCCGACCTGTTCCTCGATCAGGAAGCGCTGGCGAATGAACTGGTCGGCGCCGATCAGCGCCCGCCCGGCTGGATCGGCGCCATCACTAACACGCCGCCGACCACCTTCCTCAATCTGCGCCACGACCTTGAGCTGCTGGCTGATAACGCGCTCGGCGTCGGTCAGCGCCCGAATGGCTGGCAGGGCGGCGAAGCGACGCTGCGCTGCGACCCGCTGGTGCAGAACATCGTCACCATCGTCACCCTTCAGTACAACTTCGTCTCGCCGCAGATTGATGCCAGCGCGCCGAACTACTGCACGCTGCTGGCCGCAGCCGCCAACCAGATCGCCGAAAATCCGCCCATCTCGGACGTCGTCGCCGAAACCGATCAGGACAAGCGTCAGTCGGCAGTCTCTAACTACGCCTTCGCCTACCTCGACTTCCGCGCGCAGCAGTACATGGGCATCATGCCCGCCGGAATCAGGTTCAAGGCGTGGTATCGCAATTTCCACGGCTCGAAGATGATGTTCGTCACCGGCGACGACTTCGCCGTTTACGTCGATTACACCTTCACCACCCTGCCGCCTTACGTCTTCGATTCGCTGCCGTCGCTTCAGGGCGTCAACCCGCAGACCTTCTGCACCGCCTCATGGTGCAGCGGCCCCGGCCCGACGCCAACGCCGACCGGCGAAGGCCCGCTCGGCGCGGTCATTGGCGCAAATGGCGGCACGCAGCCCGCGCTCATCACCACGCCCGGCGCAGGCACGCCGAACCCCGCCAGGTCGCAGGTGTCGTGGAATAACATCCGCGTGACCTACATTCAGGACAACACGACGACGCGGACGGCGCAGGTGACGCTTGAGCTTTGCACCACGCCCGCCGCCACCGCGACCGTCTGCGAGCCGGTCATCTCGGTCATCGACGCCAGCACGGGCAGCATTTTCCAGCCGCTGGCGCAGAACAACGGCGCAAACGTCTACGAGTTCAAGTATGGCTACACCGCCAACCTGCAAATCGAAGGCAACACGCTCTACTCGAAAGACATCTGGATCAGCGACCCGACGATCCGGTAACGAGAAGCGCTGAGTCAAAGCAGTCGCTAACAAAGCGCTCCTCATCATTCCCATGAGGAGCGCTTTTGATTCCGGTTGTACAACAACGCTAAACCAGCCCGCGTGGCCGCTATTCGGGAGTATGCTGATACATTGGACTATCGCATCTGAAACTGTCGATGGAGCAATCTGATGACGCAAGCGCAGCCTTCCGTTCCGGTAATGGACGACGAGCCTCGTGGCCCAATCGCCCGGCTCAATCAATTTCTCGACCGACATGTGCTGCCGTGGCCGGTCAAATATCTGACCAACCGCATCACCATTCTGGCGACGCTCTGCCTGCTGATTCCGCTGATCGCCTTCGCCGCCAATCAGGTGCTGGTGCTGCTCGCCAATTCGTACCTGAACGTCATGTCGGTCGTCGTCAGTTCGACAGTGCTGCTCTATTCGACGCTCTCCGAAGCCCGCGACCGCAAGGCGGCTCAACGGCGCGAGGAAATCGCCGCGCGGCACGAGCAGATGGTCGAGCAGCGCAGCGAAGAAGACCACGCCCGCATCGAGGAAATCCACGACCACATCGACGCCATTCAGCAGGAAGTCATGGAGCACGTCACGACCTCACTCGACCGGATCGAAAAACTGATCGTCGAGCGGCTGGAGAAGATGCAGGAAGAAGATCACGCCCACATCACCGAGACGCACAGCGCCGTCCTCACGGGGATGGCCTCACATAAGGAAGAACTGGCCGAAATGCGCCGGATGATCGAAGCGCTCAGGCCGAACGACCGCTCGTCCAGCCATTAGGGCCGGGCGAAATCGAGAGGCAGCCGCTGTCAGCGCCGTAAGAGTGAGTGATCTGAATGCGCGCCTGAACCTGCCCGGAAAGTGCCTGATGCGACTCCGCCCCGTCCTTCGCCTGATTGTCCCTGCGCTGCTGCTGTGCGCGGGGATGTTACGCGCCTCGGCGCAGCAGCCCGGCTCGACCACCCCGCTGACGCCCGACCCGAACGCGCCGGTCACGGTCGATTTCGACGCCATCTTTCCGCCCGCGCTCGAATTTCGCGCGCCGATCCTCGCCGTGATGACGGCCAATCGCGCCTTGCTCGCGCCAACGACGCAGTTCACCGTCTCGGCCTACCGCGACATTCCCGACTGGGCGCTGGTCACGCTCGTGCCGACGGCGCTGGTCAGGGCCAGTTGGGCAGGCGTCGAAACGAGGGCGTCTGAAGCAGTCGAAATCGTGCTGCGCCAGACCGCGCCGGGCGAGTGGAACCCGTATATCCTCGGCAGCCCGACCTTCGCCGCCATCGCGTCCGACCTGCCTGCCAGCTTCATCGACGTCAGTTCGCCGCTGCCGGAGATCACGACTGGCTACAAGTTCCCGTGGATGAGCGGGCAGACGTGGTGGGCCATTAACGGCTGGCACGACGGCAGCGCCATCGACTTCGAGCCAGCGCTGATTCCGCGCTATGCCGTGCTGGCGTCGCAGTCGGGGCGGCTGCGCGAGCTGTGCAGTGACGGCTACCAGAGCCTGCTGCAAATCGAGCACGCCGACGGTCGCTCGACCTTTTACCTGCACGTCACGCTCTCGCTCAATGTCCGCCGCCACCTGCTCAATCAGATCGTGCGACAGGGGCAATATCTCGGCGAGATCATCGGCAGCGACCAGTTTCATACGCCCTGCGGCGTCGGTTTCAGCCGCCATCTGCATTTCGCCGTCTCAGATCGCTCGCTGCTGATCGAGGACACGCCGCTTGAGGGCCTCGCCGCCAGCGCGTCCTGCTGCGCCGACCCGCCGGAGTACACCTCGACCAATCAGCGCATCGACGACAGTCGGCCTTCACTCCTGCCAGAACCCTGAACACGATCAGGAATTACCCGACTATTAAGAAGGGAAAGAGGCCCGTAATCTCCATGCTTTGAGCCAGAAACCGGCGCTACACTGATGATGAGTCTCGTTCATGGCTTTCATCCTGGCCTGCCGTGACTCATCTCCTGCCTGGCTTGATGAGATCGAGCGCCCTATGTCACTTCAGGTTCGTCTCGCCCTGATCTCCGCTGTGGTTTGTGTCGCCTGGGTGCTGCTCACCGATCAGCTCCTTGACCGGCTGGCTGGCGCGCAGCCAGAACTGCGGAACCTCGAACTGCTCAAGGACCTGCTGTTTGTCTGTGTCACGGCTGTCGCGCTCTATTTTCTCTTACGCTCCGAGTTCCGCCACCGAACCGCCCGCGAAGCGCGTCTGAAGGCCAGCGGGCAGCAGTTTCACGACCTGTTTCTGAACAACCCCGCGCCGATGGTCATCATCGACCCGGACACGCAGCGCTTCGTCGGCGTCAATGGGGCAGCGCTCGCGCAGTATGGCTACAGCCGCGCTGAATTTCTCGCCCTGTCCGCCAGCGACATCCGCTCGAAGGAAGCTGCCCCGCCGCTTGACGGGCTGCCGCGCAGCGAACGTTCACGGGCGGCGCAGGGAGTCGAACAGCACCAGCGCAAAAACGGCGAACGGCTCATCGTCGAAGTCGCGTCGCGCCCCATCGACTTTGATGGCCGTCAGGCGCTGCTTCAGGTCATCCACAACGTCACAGAGCAGGTTCAGCTCCAGCGCGAGTTGGAAGCGACCACCCGCACCGTGCAAACTATCCTCAATGCTTCGCCCATCGCCATTTACGCCGTTGATCGGGATTTTCACGTCATCTTCTGGAGTCCGGCAGCGGAACAGCTTTTTGGCTGGACAGCGGCGGAAATAGTGGGGCGGGAACTGCGCAACGTCCCCGCTGAGTTCAGGGACGAAGCAGCCGGGTTTCGGGCGCGGCTGCTGGCAGGCGAAACCCTGCCCGTCATCGAGATCGAGCGTCTGCGTAAGGATGGGACGCGCCTTCTCATCCGCAATGCCACCGCTGCCACCCGCGACCACGAGGGCCATATCACCGGAATCCTCGGTATCTCGCAGGACATCTCGGCGGAAAAAGAAGCTCAGAAGGCCATGCAGCGGCTGGCATCCATCGTTCAGGCATCGGACGAGAGCATCATCGCCATCACGATGGACGGCAAAATCGCAAGCTGGAACCGGGGAGCCGAGCGCCTCTTTGGCTACAGCGCCGAGGAAGCGGTCGGCCAATCGCTGCGGATGATTACGCCGCCAGACCGGGTCGAAGGGAGTATGGCGCTGCTGGACAGCGTTCAGCGCGGGCAAAAGCTGGAGCGGCTGGAAGCGCTTGGCCTGACGAAGGATGGGCGGCAGGTGGAGCTGTCCGTCAACGCCTTCCTGATCGAGAGCGAGGGGCCGAACGCCAGCATCGCCCTGGTTTCGCGCGACGTGACCGAGTTGAAGCGCGTTGACCGGCAGTTGACCTATCAGGCCAACCTGCTCCAGAACGTCTCCGACGCCATCGTCGCTGTCGATACCGAATGGCGTGTCACCAGTTGGAATAAGGCGGCTGAAATCCTTTACGGCTGGACAGCCGATGAAGTGTTGGGCAGGCAGCCGGACGACTTCCTGCATACCGAATATATGGGCCTTCAGCCCGATCAGGCGATCCGCGAAATGTTCGAAACCGGTCACTGGCACGGCGAAGTCGTCGAATATCACAAAAATGGCGCGCCGATCCAGATTTTCAATTCGACCTCGCTGCTCAGGGACGCCAACGGGGCCATCATCGGCGCGGTCGGCATTGAGCGCGACATCAGCCTGCAGCGCGCGCTGGCCGAAGAAACCGCCGCTCGCCAGCATTTACAGACGGAACTGGAACGGGAAGTGGAGATGCGCTCCGTTCGCAGCCGCTTCGTCTCGATGGTCAGCCACGAATTTCGGACGCCGCTCGCCGCCATCCAGTCCTCGACCGACCTGCTGCGTCACTATGGCTCGCGCATGTCGGATTCGCAGCGCGAAACCCATCTCGGCGTCGTCCAGCAGGAAGTCGAACACATCACCGAACTGCTGAACGATTTCCTCACCCTCAGCAAAATGGAAACCGTCGGCGTGCAGTTCGATCCGAGGCCGGTCGAGCTGCTCGCCCTGCTGCGCGAAACGGTCGATACCGTGCTGACCTCATGGCCGAATCGCTCGGTCGAGCTGTTCGCCAGTGGCGACTGCCCGCCAATCCCACTCGACCGTAAGCTGATTCGTCAGGCGACACTCAATCTGATCTCGAATGCCATCAAATATTCGCCGAAAGAAACAACCGTCCGCATTCGTCTGGCTTTCCCTCAAAACCGCGCCGAGATCACGGTGCAAGACGAAGGAATCGGCATCCCAGAGCCGGATCAGGCGCATCTGTTCGAGCAGTTCTACCGCGCAACGAACGTCGGAGCGACCGAGGGAACCGGCCTTGGCCTCGCCATTGTCCGGCGGGCCGTCGAAGCGCACGGGGGAATGGTCAGCGTCCAGAGCAGCCCCGGAATCGGAACCACCATCGGCTTTACTCTCCCTTTAACGAGTGAGCAAACCCTGTGAGCAGAGTCCTGATTATCGACGACGAAACGACCGTCCTGCGAACCGTAGGCGAAATGCTCGGTATGGAAGGCTTTGAGGTCAGCATCGCCCTCGACAGCGCCGACGGCATCGACATGGCGACCGCGCAGCCGCCCGACCTGATTATCTGCGATCTGATGATGCCCGGCTTCAACGGCTTCGACGTGCTCAAAGCCTTGCGCAGTCAGGCAGTCACGCTCAACGTCCCGATCATCATCATCACCGGGATCCGCGACGACTACGTGTTTCAGCAGATTCTCGATACCGGAGCCAGCGCTTACCTGTCCAAGCCCTTCACCCGCGACGCCCTGTTCAGCGTCATCACCTCGGTCGTCTAGTAGGGGCGACTCGCCGGGTCGCCCATAGCGGTCAACTTAAGCGGATAAGACTGGAAAATCGCTGCCGGTTGTGACCGTTCCCCCCTCTCCGCTGCTTGCGGAGACGAAGCGTGCCGAGCGTTCTTTGCTCGGCAGGAGCCGAAGGCCGCGAAGGGGGACAGGGGGAGGGGTCGGATAGGCAGCACGATCCTTAAATTGACCGCTATCGGCTAGATGAAGGATGAGTAGGCCATCGCCCTGGGGTTTTTCGATTCGGTTGACAGAAAAATGAAAGCATGTTACATCAGTAATGCGGATTACTAATCCGCATTACTTCAGGTACTGGACTGGAAATCAGCGTGCAGCGCAAACCCACCAGCCGCCAGGTTGCTGAACGCGCCGGCGTTTCGCAGACGACGGTTTCCTTCGTCCTGAACAACGTCGAAGGCGCGAGCATCAGCCCGGAAACGCGCGAGCGCGTGCTTCAGGCCGCGCGTGACCTGCGCTACGTCCCCGACACAGCGGCGCGGGCGCTGGCGCGCGGGCGCAGCGCCAGTATCGCCCTGATCCTCGGACGCCCCCATCGTCAGGTCTTCATCGACGAATATTTCTCCGCCATCCTCACCGGCATCCACCAGGCGCTTCAGCCACAGGGTTTTCGTATTCTCGTCGAGCCGGTCGCCGATAGCGCGACGCCATCGGTCTACAGCCACCTGATTCGCGGCAGAGAAGTCGCCGGGATGATCGTCATCCTCAACCCGACGATGACGCGCGACATCGAAGAGATCGCTGCCTACAGCGCCGGGCATTTCCCGATTGTCACGCTCGACGACGTTCACCCTGACGTCTGCTCGGTGATGGTCGATAAGCTCGCTGGCACGCGGGCAATTGTCGAGCATCTCGTCCGTCTCGGCCATCGGCGGATCGCCTGTATCAGCTATGCGCCGCTCGACCAGAGTCACCCGGCCCAGCGGTTGGCGACCTACCGCGCTGTGCTGGAACAGGCGGGTATCGGCTCTGACGCGCAGCTGATCCGCGCAGGCGCCTATGACCCCGACACCGGCTACGCCGCGATGAAGTCCCTGCTGGCGTCGGAACGCTTCACCGCGCTCTACGCCATGAACGACGTCATGGCCTTCGGCGCCATGCGGGCCATCCGCGAAGCAGGGCTGCGTATCCCCGACGACATCGCCGTGGTCGGCTTCGACGACATCCGTCTGGCCGCCTTCAGCGCGCCGCCGCTGACGACCATCCGCGAGCCGGATATCGAACACGGTCGCCGCGCCGCCGCCCTGCTGCTCGACCTGATAAACGGCGTCACGCCGACCGAGCGGCATGTCCGCCTGCCGACAGAACTCATCATCCGCCAATCGTGCGGCGCTCACCCGCGCGGGAAAGAAGGCAGCTAAACGACCGTCACGCCGCGCATCGTCCTGTTTGCGCCCTGATCGGGGCCGCTTGATGACCGTTTCTGTTAAGTGCTTGACCGGAGCCGCTTCCGGTTCAGATGACATCACTGGAGAAGTCTACGCATGACCAAAATTACCTTCATCGGCGCGGGAAGCACCGTGTTCGCCAAAAACCTGATGGGCGACATCCTCGGCTTTCCTGAGCTGGCAAATTCGGAAATCAGCCTGTTTGACATCGACCCGGAACGGCTCAGGACGTCGGAAATCGTCGCCCACCGGCTGTCCGAAGCGCTCGGCGTCACGCCGAAGATCAGCGCCACGCTCGACCGGCGCGCCGCGCTCGACGGCGCAGACTACGCCATCAGCATGATTCAGGTCGGCGGCTACAAGCCCGCAACCGTGGTCGATTTTGAAGTGCCGAAGAAGTACGGCCTGCGCCAGACCATCGCCGATACGCTCGGCATCGGCGGCATCATGCGCGGCCTGCGGACCATCCCGGTGCTGGTCGAGATGTGCCACGACATGGAGCAGGTCTGCCCTGATGTGACCTTCTTGCAATACGTCAACCCGATGGCGATGAACTGCTGGGCCATCAGCCGCGCCTCGACCATCAAAACCGTCGGCCTGTGCCACAGCGTGCAGGGAACCGCAGTGCAGCTCGCCAGAGACATTCAGGTGCCGTTTGACGAGCTTAACTACGTCGCAGCGGGCATCAATCACATGGCCTTCTACCTCAGGTTCGAGCGCGACGGGCAGGATTTATACCCGGAAATCCGCAAGGTGCTGGACGAAGGCCGCCAGCCCGACCGGAACCGCGTCCGCTATGAAATGTTCAGGCGTCTCGGCTATTTCGTCACCGAGTCGAGCGAGCATTTCAGCGAGTATACGCCGTGGTTTATCAAGCATGACCGGCCTGAGTTGATCGAGGAATTCAACATTCCGCTCGATGAGTATATCCGCCGCTGCGAAGTCCAGATCGCCGAATGGAACCGGCAGCGCGACGCGCTCGAAGGCGGCGCGCCGCTCGAAGTCAGGCGCAGCCCGGAATACGGCTCGCTCATCATCCACAGCCAGGAAACCGGGACGCCGCGCGTCATCTACGGCAATGTCCCCAACCGCAGCCTGATCGACAACCTGCCGCAGGGCTGCTGCGTCGAAGTGCCGTGTCTGGTCGATAAGAACGGCATCCAGCCGACCAAAATCGGCGCGCTGCCGCCGCAGTTGGCCGCGCTGATGCGCACCAACGTCAACGTACAGGAATTGACCGTCGAGGCGGCGCTCACCGGCAAGCGCGAACATATCTATCACGCCGCCATGCTTGACCCGCATACTGCCGCCGAGTTAAGCCTCGACCAGATCTGGTCGCTGGTCGATGACCTGATCGAGGCCCACGGAAGCTGGTTGCCCGAATACCACTAAAAAAGTGCTGGGTAACGAGTGCTGAGTGCTGAGTAGAAAAGAAGAATCGAGAGCCGAGAACCGGGAAAAGGCGGTACACTCGGCTCTCGGCTTTCCGCTGCGCCGATGGTCGGCATGAGGCCATTATGCCCCTACGAATTCGGCGGGTCTGAATCGCTGCCATCTGGCGCGGACTTTTGCATCGTATCCCCCCCATTGCTTGACACCGATGTACGCTAGAGGCACGGTGATAACACGTCCGCATTCATCTTTTCTCGGTTCTCAGTTCTCGGCTCTCGGTTCTCAGTTCTCGGCTCTCGGTTCTCGGCTCTCGGTTCTCGGCTCTCGGTTCTCAGTTCTCGGCTCTCGGTTCTCAGTTCTCGGCTCTCGGTTCTCAGTTCTCGGCTCTCGGTTCTCAGTTCTCGGCTCTATTCTCAGCGCCACGTCTGAGGAGTAATTCTCATGCTCTTTGATCCGATTGAACATCCGCATCGACGCTACAACCCGCTGACCGGCGACTGGGTGCTGGTCTCGCCGCACCGCACCAAACGCCCGTGGCAGGGGCAGGTCGAGCGCCCGCCGCAGGACGACCGCCCGCGCTATGACCCGACCTGCTACCTCTGCCCCGGCAACGTCCGCGCCAACGGTGAGCGCAACCCTCAGTATGAAAACACCTTCGTCTTTACCAACGACTTCGCCGCGCTGCTGCCGGACACGCCGCCCTCGCCGCCGGAGACCAACCCGCTGCTCCAGCGCGAGAGCGAGCAGGGGACGGCGCGCGTCATCTGCTTCTCGCCGCGCCATGACCTGACTCTGCCGCTGATGCCCGTTGAGGCCATCCGCCGCGTGGTCGATCTGTGGGCGCAGCAGATCGTCGATCTGGGATCGGACTATCGCTGGGTGCAGGTCTTCGAGAACAAAGGCGCGGCGATGGGCGCGTCGAATCCGCATCCGCATGGTCAGGTCTGGGCGGGCAGCGCTCTACCCAACGAACCCGCTAAAGAAGATCGTCAGCAGCGCGACTATTTCGCCCGACACGGCGCGCCGCTGCTGCTCGACTACGTCGCGCTCGAGCAGCAGCGCGGCGAGCGAACCGTGGTCGAAAACGACGACTGGCTCGCGGTCGTCCCCTACTGGGCCGTCTGGCCGTTCGAGACGCTGCTGCTGCCGCGCGCTCCCGTCCAGCGCCTGCCCGACCTGAGCGACCGTCAGCGCGACTCGCTGGCCGCTATCCTCAAGCGCCTGCTGACGCGCTACGACAACCTGTTTGAAGTCTCATTCCCCTACTCGATGGGCTGGCATGGCGCGCCGACCGGAACCAACAGCGGCGACGCGCCTCACTGGCAGCTTCACGCCCATTTCTACCCGCCGCTGCTGCGCTCGGCGACCGTTCGCAAGTTCATGGTCGGCTATGAGATGCTGGCCGAGGCGCAGCGCGACCTGACCGCAGAACAGGCCGCCGCCCGCCTGCGCGCCCTCTCCGACGTTCACTACAAAAATGAGTAACGAGTGTCAGGTGCTGAATGCCGAGTTAAAACTTACGCTGTGAACTATTCCAACGGCAATCGATCCTTGACTCATCACTCATCACTCGTCACTCATCACTCATCACTCTTTACTCATCACTCTTTACTCATCACTCATCACTCATCACTCGTCACTCATCACTCGTCACTCATCACTAAAGGGCTTGTTATGGCGTTACCACAACGGGTCATCGACGAATTTAAGGCGTTGATCGGCGGCGAACCGACGCACGTCGTCCGCGCGCCGGGGCGCGTCAACCTGATCGGCGAGCATACCGATTACAACGACGGTTTCGTCCTGCCGATGGCGATTGAGCCTGCCATTTATATCGCGCTCCGCCCGCGCGACGATGAGCTGCTGCACGCCCATTCGCTCGACTTTGAAGGGACGGCCAATTTCGCGCTCTCGGCCATCGAGCATGGCGGGCCGGAATGGACGGAATATCTCAAGGGTCAGGCGTGGGCCATGCAGCAAGCCGGGCTGGCGCTGCAAGGCTGGGACGGCGTCATTTCCGGGGACGTCCCCGGCGGTGCGGGGCTGTCGTCGTCGGCGGCGCTGGAAATGGCGACAGCGTGCGCCTTTGCCGAATTATCGTCGATCCCGTGGGATGCCGCGCAGATGGCGCAGCTCGGCCAGAAGAACGAGAATCAATGGGTCGGCGTCAAGACCGGCATCATGGATCAGATGATTTCGGCGGCAGGTATCGCCGGACACGCCCTGCTGATCGACTGCCGCTGGCTGACCTTCGACGCCGTGCCGCTGCCGGAAGGCACGTCAGTCGTCATCCTCGACACGGCCACGCGGCGCGGGCTGGTCGGCAGCGCCTACAACGAGCGCCGCGAGCAGTGTGAAGCTGCCGCAAAGTTCTTCGGCGTCCCTGCCCTGCGCGACGTCACCTCACGCCAGCTTCGCGGCGTGGCCGACCTGCTCGATCCGGTCGTCCTCAAGCGAGCGCGCCACGTCGTCACCGAGAACGAGCGCACGCTGGCAGCGGCGGAAGCCATGCGCAGCGGCAACGCCGAGGAACTGGGCAGGCTGATGAACGCCAGCCACGCCAGTATGCGCGACGACTTCGAGATTTCGCGCGATGAGATGAACACGATGGTCGTGCTGGCGCAGAAGCACGAGGCCAGCTACGGCGCGCGCATGACCGGCGGCGGCTTCGGCGGCTGCGCGGTCGCGCTCGTCAGGGCGGAGCTGGCGCAGTCGTTCGCCGATGAGGTCAGCCTGCGCTATCAGGAACTGACGACCCTGACTCCGGCGATTTACGTCACCGGCGCGACCGATGGCGCGAACGTCGTGCGCTAATCAACCCTCGCCCTGTCGAACAGCAGGGCGCGGCAGATCAAAGCTCTGCCGCGCCTTTTTGATGACGGCTGCTCGGCTTTCCCGGTGAACTTCAGGGAGATGATCTCAAAGCCAGACGGCAGCCCGACTCAGGCCGATGGCGCATCGAGCCGTTCGCCGAAGAAACGGTGATAATCGCCTAACCAGCGCGCGGCGTGCGCCAGTGGAATCGGGGCCAGAGTCAGCCAGTGAACCCGCCCTTCGCGCCGCCGCGTCAGCAGACCGGCATCCTCAAGCACGCGGACGTGGCGCGAGATCGCAGGCAGCGACAGGGCAAACGGCGCGGCCAGCTCGGAGACACAGGTTTCGCCCTGCGCCAGCCGGGTCAGCATGGCGCGGCGCACCGGGTCGGACAGCGCCGAGAAAATTACGTCGAGATCGTCGGAATCGAAGGGCTGCATGGTCGTCGGGAACCTTTTCTGCCGCTCGGCAGTGGACTGGTAACGATCTCAAAGTTCAGGCGCTATAATGGAGTCTGTGCGCTCACGCCTGGCGCAGAGACACTTCTGTCGGTCAGACAGGAACCTAAATGTTCGTCTATATCGCTTTTTTCGTCGGTCTGGCGCTGCTGTTCAAGGGGCCGTTTCGTATCGCGGGCCGCAACGTCTCGCGGCAGATCAGCCGACGCAGCGCCTTCACGCTCATGCTTCCGCTGGTCGTCAGTCTCGTCCTGAGCTTTTGCGGCGGGCTGACAATCGCCAGCAGTAATCCCGACCAGCTCGACTATAACGCGCTCATGAACGTCGCCGAGCAGGTTTACACCATTGGCGCAATTCTACTGATCTTCGTCGTTGCCTTCGTCGTCTACCAGATTTATACCCTGCCGAAATCCGCTCCGCTGACCTCGCCTGAGGCGCGGTTCGCGGCGACTCCGGCAGCCAGTAGCGCCTACAATCCGCCGAACGTCATGACTCCAGCGGAAGCGGCCACCTATCTCCGTATCTCCGAGGCGCAGGTGCGCGAGTTGATCGACGCCGGCCAGATTCCGGCAGCGCGCATCAGCAGCGATTATCGCATCGCTCGCATCGCCCTCGACGACTTCCTTAGCCACAACAAAGCCGACGACAACGAGGACTTCGCCGAGTTCAGGAATTAAAGGACTGCGGGCCGAGGAGCGCGAAACCGCCCCATGAGGGGACTGAGGACTGAGTAAAACACAGGCAACTGGCGTATCTTTTACTCAGTCCTCATCGCTCAGTCCTCAGTCCTCTTTTTACCCTTCGTAGTAGCTGTCGATCTTCGTCAGCGCGCGGTCGATGATATCGAGGCCGTCCTGAAGCTGCGCCTCAGTGATGTTGAGCGGCGGCGTGCTGAAAATCATGTTCCAGCGGGCGTAGGTGCTCATCCCGTCTTCCCGGAGCGACGCGCTGGCAACCTTCATCGGCTCGCTGAGCGGCACATTGAAATCACTCAGCGGCTCGCGCGTGTCGCGGTTCTTGACCAGCTCGATCACCTGATGCAGCCCCGTGCCGCGAATGTCGCCGATGATCGGGTGTTTCTCCGCCAGATCGACCAGCCCGCGGCGCAGCGACTTGCCCATCTCGCGCGAGCGCTCAATCAGGTTCTCGTCGCGGTAGACTTCAATCGTGGCGACCCCGGCGGCGCAGGCCAGCGTGTGCGCGCTGTAGGTCAGCCCGGCCATCAGCACATGGTTATCGAAGAACGCGGCGATCTCGTCGGTCACAATCGTCGCGCCGAGCGGGACATAACCACAGGTCACGCCTTTCGCAATCGCCATGATATCCGGCTGAATATCGGGATAGTGGTCGATGCCGAACCATTCGCCGGTCCGGCCAAAGCCGCTCATCACTTCGTCGTCGATGAACAGCAGGTCGTACTTGCGGCAGATTTCGCCGATGCGCGACCAGAAAACCGGCGACGGCTGAAGGATGCCGCTCGTGCCGCTGTAGCCTTCGAGCATGATGGCGGCAATCGTCTTCGGGCCTTCCATCAACACCTGATCTTCGATCAGGTCGGCGATAATCGCGTCGCCTTCTTCCTGCGTCCGCCCCTGATAAATCGGGCTGCGGTAGGCATACGGGTCGGGCATACGGACGATCCACGGCACGCCCGGCTCGTTGCCGATCCGGCGCGGGTCGCCGCCCGCCGTCATCGCGCCAAAAGTGGCGCCGTGATACGACTTGTAGCGCGTCATGATCTTGTCGCGTCCGGTGTACAGCCGCGCGATCTTCATCGCGTTCTCGGTCGCGTCGGTTCCGCCGTTGGTGAAGAAGGTCTTGGTCAGCTTGCCCGGCGTCACTTCCGCCAGCAGCTCGCCGAGCCGACCGCGCGGCTCGGTGGCAAAGCTCGGATTGACGTAGCACAGTTTGGCCGCCTGCTCCTGAATCGCCTTGACGACGTGCGGGTGGCTGTGGCCGATGTTGACGTTGACGAGCTGCGATGACCAGTCGAGGTAGCGCTTGCCGGTGCTGTCCCAGATATAAGCGCCTTCAGCCCGCTCATAGACCATCGGGTTCCACGCGCCCTGCGCCTGCCAGCTTGCCAGCGTATAGTCTTTGTTCTGCTGAACAATGTCTGCCGTAACCATCCTGAGCTCCCTTAAACGAATGTTCCATCGTGCCTCTATATTAAAGCAAAAGCGCCATTCGCCCAATGAACCAATCCCGACGCTGCGCGATCAAGGATGCTGCCGGCATTGAGCCGCTGGCAGCCACAGGCATTTTGTCTCCCTCGACCTTAGCGCCGCAGCATCTTGAGCGCGATATCGCGCCCGTAAGTCTGCGCCAGCGCAAAGAAAACCAGCAGCAGGCCGTCCTGCATCGCCGCCTGCGCCAGCGGGCCGAGATCAGCGCTGTCGAGGCCGAGTTCCGCCGCCAGCCCGCTGACGACGGCTTTCGCGCTGGCGTCGTCGCCGCACAGAAAAGCCGTCGCGGCGACCCCCTCGTTAAATTTCGGGTCGCGGATCGTCTCCCACGTCATGGTATTGAAGCACTTGACGACGCGCGCGCCGGGAAGCTGCCGGGCGATGGCGTTCGACATTGACGGCGAATCGGCGGGCCGCGCGTGGCGAACATCATTCGTCGCGTCGATGACGATTTTGCCGTTCAGGTCGCCCATTTGCGCCAGCGCCCCCGCCACTGCGTCCGCCGGAAGGGCGATCACCAGCACCTCGCCAAAAGCCGCCGCGTCCACCAGGCTGACCGCGCGCGCATCCGGGCCGCTTTCAGCCAGCGCGGCCCTGGTTTTCGCGCTGTTCGGGTCGCGCGCGCCGTAGACAACCTTATGCTGGCCTTCCGCAGCCCATCGACTGCCGAGCGTGCCGCCGATATTGCCCGCGCCAAGAATCCCGATTTTCATACTGGCCTCTCCCGTTGAAACGCTTTTGCGTCGATCATAAACCCAATCCGTGCGCTGTCTCACTGGAAAAATGGTCAGGGCGCGCCACGTTTACGGTGAACTATCCGCTTCGCCGGTACAATCAAAGCATCGTGTCCTGGCAGGACGGAGTGACCGATGCGGCTGCAAGACCTCAACTGGATGGATGTCGAGCGCTATCTGGCGACTGACGACCGAATCATTCTCATTACCGGAGCCACCGAACAGCACGCCTACCTGAGCCTGCTGACCGACATTCTGATTCCCGAAAAGCTGGCGCTGGCCGCCGCCGAACAGACTCAGGTGCTGATCGCCCCGCCGCTCAATTTCGGTGTCAGTGACTATTTCCTCGACTTCCCCGGCACGATCAGCATCAGCCAGCCTGTTTTCGACGCCGTGATGCTCGACGTCATCATGAGCCTGCTGCATCAGGGCTTCGAGGGCTTCTTCGTCCTCAACGGTCACGGCGGCAACAAAGTCCCGACGCGCTTTGCCGAGCTTCAGCAAGAAGGGGCAGCGCGGATCGCCTGGTACGACTGGTGGCGCAGCCCCGCTGTCAAGACCTTCAACGCCGAACATGGCCTTCGGTCAAACCACGCCAACTGGAGCGAGAATTTCCGCTTCAATCGCGTGGCCGACTCGCCCGGAGGCTCGAAACCCGACGTCAACCTCGACTACCGCGACAGCCTCTCCCCGCGCGAGCTGCTCGGCGATGGCAACTATGGCGGCGACTATCAGGCGGATGACGCGCTCATGGATCAGGTCTTTGGCCGCGTCGTCGCCGAAATGGTCGGGATGATCGACGGGCTGAAAAGACAGGACTGAGGGCCAGGGACTGAGGCCTGAGTAAAAATCCGCGCGCCGGTTTTCACTCAGTCCTCATCGCTCAGTCCTCAGTCCTTTTATACTTCCAGCGCTTGCCGCAGCACTTCCCGGAACTGCGCCAGATGGCCGTCCATATGGCGGAAGCCATGAAGATAATTAGCGACGGCGTTCAGGCGGCCATGCTTTTCCAGCGAGTTCGCGCTGCTGTCGCGGTAAATCTCAAGCAGCGGCCTATCCGGCCATGCATCCAGATACGCCAGACAAATCCGCTGGCACTCGTCGAGCCGCTGCATCACCTGCGCCTTGCTGGTCACGTCCTGCCAGCGTGGTTCGTAGCGCAGGCGCGGCTCGCGCCCGTAAACCACACCGCGCGCCAGCAGTGAGCTAATGGCCGCGCTTTCCTCGGCGCTGGCCGTCGTGTGCAGCACCAGATGCGCCAGACTCCAGCCAATATGTTCCTCGCCCGGCAGCGCCGCCGGGTCGTTCGCGTCGGGGTCAAAGGGCAGGAATACCACCTGCTCATCATTGGCCGCCTCGACAATGGCGCGGATTTTGCCGAGCAGGTCGCGCGTCAGAGTCCGTAAATCGTCCACCGTATAATCTTGCGCGAACTGCTCCAACTTCATGGCATTCTCACGCACCGGAGCAAAATCAATCGTCACCGCAGAAACTCCTTCAATCAGTAGAACCGAGAGACGAGAAATGAGAACCGAGAAAAGACGAATGAGAGACGTAACCGATCTCTGTCTTTTTACTCGGTTCTCGGCTCTCGGCTCTCGGTTCCCTGTTTAGAGCGGTCTGGCGCGCTGTTTCTTTCGAGTTTGGCCTTTCGAGAGGCCAATGCTACACTACCCGCCGAAAAATGATGCCCTTCCCCCCGTGATCTCAGAGGCGCTGCCATGCTCACAGCCGTTGAAAAAATGCTCTTCCTGCTGCTGGTCGTTCTATCGCTCGGCGCGGCCTATGCTGGCTTCGAGCAGATGCTGCTGATTATCCGGCGCGGACACGGGGAACTCTATCTCGACCACCTGCCCGCGCGAGCGTGGCGCGCGCTGACCGTCTATCTGACGCAGAATACGACTCTGCGCGCCCGCCCGATGACCAGCCTGTTTCACCTCGGCGTCGTCTGGGGCTTTACATGGTATTTCCTCGTCAACGTCGTTGACGTCGTCGAAGCTTTCACCCCCGGCTATCACTTCCTCGCCGATGCGCCCGCCCTGCGCGACCTGTACAACATCCTGAGCGACCTGCTCAGTGTCGCCGTCCTTGTCGGCATCATCTACTTCATTCTGCGCCGCTTCGTCCTCGGACAGCGCCGCGACCTGAGCTACCACGATAACGTTCTGCTCCATCCCGCCGTCCACGCCGATCAAGTCACTCGTGACTCGGTCATCGTCGCCGTTTTCATCCTGATTCACGTCGGCGCGCGCTTCCTCGGCCAGTCGGTGCAGGTCGCCGCGACCAGCCCCGATCTGGCGCGCCCGTTCGCCACGCTGGTTGCGGTGATCTGGCGCGGCGCGTCGCCGGACGGCCTGCTGCTGGCGGAGCATCTGTTCTGGTGGATCGCCCTCGGCGCAATCTTCCTCTTCATTCCCTACTTCCCACTCTCCAAGCACGCGCACCTGTTCATGGCTCCCATCAACTGGCTGACCCGACCGGAGCGTACCTCGCTCGGCGAGATGGAAAAACTCGACTTCGAGGACGACAACCTCGAACAGTTCGGCGCGAATAAGCTCGAAGACCTGAGCATGAAACAGTTGGTCGATGGCTTCGCCTGCATCATGTGCAACCGCTGTCAGGATGTCTGCCCGGCCTATACCACCGGCAAACAGCTTTCACCTGCCGCCTACGAGGTCAACAAGCGCTTTCTGTACAAGGATCAGATGGCCGGGCTGGCGGCAGGTGAAGAGTCGCCGCATCCGTTGATGGGTTTCGCCATCAGCGAGTCAGCCGTCTGGGGCTGCACGGCGTGTGGCGCGTGCATCGACATTTGTCCGGTCGGCAACGAGCCGATGCTCGACATCCTCGACATCCGCCGCGACGCCGTGCTGATGCAGGGCGAGTTCCCGCAGGCGCTGAAAGGCGCGTTCAACGGCATGGAGCGTCAGGGCAACCCGTGGCAGAGCAGCGAGAGTCGCTTCGCCTGGGCGAAGGATATGGACATCCCGACGATTGACGACAACCCCGATTACGACATCCTCTACTGGACGGGCTGCGCCGTCAGCTACGACCCGCGCGCCCAGCTAACCGCCCGCGCGCTGGTCAAGGTGCTGCGCGCTGCCAGCGTCAACTTCGCCGTGTTGGGCGAGAGGGAGACCTGCACCGGCGACCCGGCTCGTCGCGCGGGCAAGGAAGACCTGTATTTCGAGCTGGCGACTCAGAACGTCGAGACGCTCAACGAGGTCGCGCCAAAGCGGATCGTCGTCACCTGCCCGCACTGCTTCCACAATCTCGGCAGGGAATATCACCAGTTCGGCGGTCATTACGAGGTCATCCACCACACCGAATTGATCGAGGAACTGATCGGTCAGGGTCGCCTGCCGGAGAGCGTCCGCGAGAAGAAGTCATCCAACGTCACCTTTCACGATCCCTGCTATCTCGGACGGCATAATAACATCGTTGACGCGCCGCGCAACGCGCTCACCGGCGTCGGCGTCGATCTGATCGAGATGCCGCGCCACGGCAAGAAGTCGTTCTGCTGCGGCGCGGGCGGTGCGCAGTTCTGGAAGGAAGAGGAACCCGGAACAGCAGCGGTCAACCTGACGCGCTACGCCGAAGCGAAAGCCACCGGCGCAGAGACAGTCGCGGTCGGCTGCCCGTTCTGCGCGCAGATGTTCGAGACGGCCCGCGCCGCCGACCCGACCGGCCCGGTCATCAAGGACGTCGCCGAATTGGTCGCCGAACGGCTATAGGCAATGACTTACTCATTATCTACTTCGTCAAGCAAGTGTTGCAGGTCCTTAGGACCAATGTTCTCGCGCTCAGTCTTGGAATAAATAGTGAGGAGAACAATCGCATCAGCGGTTTGAAGGTAATACAGAACGCGAAAACCGCCGCGCTTGCCGCTCCTCGCACTTCGATTCTGGACACGGACTTTATAGACCGGACGACTGACACCGGGAACTTGATCGCCCGGTGTTTCACCGCTCGCAAGCTGCGCAACTAATGGCTGCACATCGTCAGCAATATGCAGATATGCTTTCCGTAATCGCTTAAAATCGCGAGTGAACTGTGGCGAAAAAGTTACTCGCCGATCACTCATCCTCGGAAACAGCTTTCCAGAATTCTTCCTCGGTCAGCACGTCACCTCGAAGCGCTTCACGGTATCCCTGCTTAATTGCCGCGCGAATCGCGTCATCGTCGTCGTTGATATCTTCAAACAGCGGCATCTCGCCATGTGATGCTGCATCTGAATCAACGAGCGAGTGCATATACTCACGCATCGAAGTGAACCCACGTTTGTGTGCGAGTGCTTCGACTCTCTTGAGTTCGTCATCCGTGAAAATGTTTTCGACCATAGCTACCTCACTTGAGTCCATTATAGCTCAGACAATTGCGGCGGATTTAGACGAATTTAGCCTGACGGCCCGACGAATGTTACCGTCGAGATCGCGGAAGCAGAACTGCGCCGGCACAGGATCCGGCACGCTGACATTCAGTGAGGCCAGCTCCAACACCTGGAACCGTCGATAAAACGCTTCTGCGCTAGAATCGGCCTATCGACCAATACCGCGATGCCGACATCATCGCCCGCGATTCGCGCGACCGGGAAGGGAAAGCCATGCCGTCCAACCTGCCTCTGACGTTCCCGATGATCTTTTTCGTCGGGTTCATTGTCATTTTCATCATTGCCATCATCGCCGGGCTGGCTGTGCGCGGACAGCGATCACGCCAGCAGCGCGAAGCCGCCGAACGCGGGATGATGACGCTGCTCACCTGCTGGCTGTGCGGCAGGGTGCTCGAAGCCGCCACGCTGTGGACGTATCGCAGCCATCTCGCCCTCCGACGCGGCGGACGAGCAGAAGCCGTCGGCGCGGTACGCTGCGTGGACTGCGGGCACATCGACCTGTTCTCGTAGCGCAAAGTGCGTTCGCGCAGAGAATGCTATGCTATCGACATCTGGCGCAGCGATTCAACGCCTGCGCCCTGAACCGAAAGGACGTCGATCATGCGCCCTCTGCTTGCGACTCTGCTCCTCGTTCTCGCGCTGATGGCCGCCGCGCCCGCCTCGGCAGAAGACCAGGTGAACTACATCAGCCAGCCGGAAGCGCTGACCGTCTTTCTCAACGGCATCGCCTTCGCCCGCGATTCGCTGCGCGTGCCGGGGAACGCCACCGTCCACATCGTCCTGCCGGACACGATCTATCAGGACACGCTGATCGTCCGTTCCGCCGACGGCCAGCTTTCCGGCTACCGCGTCAGCCGCGCTAGCGGGCAGACCGTGCTGCAACTGACCACGCAAACACGAGCCGAGTTTCAGGAGCTGACGCTGCAATACCTGACGACCGGCATCTCGTGGACGCCGCTCTATACGCTCGACTTCAGCAAGGAAACGACCGACAAAGTCGGAATGTCCTTTGTCGCCCAGCTTCAGAATGACATCTTTGACCTCGACGGCGTCGATGTCCAACTCGCCGCAGGGCGCGTCGATGCCTCGTCGCAGGTCGTCAGCCCGTCTGCGGTCACGATCAATCAGTACGTCGCCGGGTACGACGACTCGGACGACGGCGCATCGAATCTCGGGACGAGCGCCGTCACCATTCAGAGCCTCTATCCATTCGAGGGCCTCTCGGCGCAGCCTGGCGACGCGCTCTACCTCAAGCTCTACGAGGGCCAGTTGACCGCTCGCCGCCTGCTGCTCTGGAACGCCAGCAGCGATCTTCAGCCCGTCGTCATCTACAAGGTGAAGAACAGCACTGACCTGCCGTTCGCCGAGGGCGTCGTGCGCTCGTATCAGGATGGCCTGTTCGTCGGCGGCGACCTGATCGAATTCACGCCGCCGGGCAGCGAAGGCAGCGTGACCGTCGGCAACCTTCAGGATGTCCGCGCTCACCGCGACGAGCTGGCGACCGCCGAGACGACCACTGTTGGCAGCGATACGCTGCACGAAGTGACGCTCACACTCGCCAACTACGGGGCAGCCGCCGTCGAGATCGACGTGGTTGACAGCTTCCCGACTGACGCGGAACAGTTCACCTTCAGCCAGGACGCCGCCCGCGAACCGGGCAACCTGCTGCGCTGGACGGTGACGATTCAGCCTGCCGAGTCGGTCGATATTCACTACTCGTACAAGACCGATTAGTGACCTTTTGTCCAGCCATTGGCGCGAAACGCTTGACACAGGCTGACACTGAATTTAGACGTAGCTCGCGCCTGCGCTAGAATAATGCGGCGAATATGACCTGTGGAGTGTGTGGGTTTTGCAACAACGATTGACCTGGCTGTGGATGATCCCGATTCTACTGCTGCTGGTGACGCTCGGCACGCTCTATGGCAACGCCGACCCGCTGTGGGGCGACGAACGTAACACCATTCAAAGTACCGGCGGTGTGCTGACGCCGCAGCTTTACCCGCTGCCGCAGGTCTGGCGGGATGTCGCCATCAACCATCCCGAACAACTGCCGGAGTATCAGACCTTCATCAACCTGTGGATGCGCCTGATCGGCAGCGAACCGGCGGCGATTCGGATGCTCTCGATCTTCATCGGCTGCCTCGGAGCGGCGTGGGTCTATCGACTGGGGCGCTATGCCGCCGCGTCCGACCGGGTCGGGATCGTCGCCGCGCTGCTGTGGACGACCTCAATGCTGATCGTCTACTACCTGACCCGTGTCCGTACCTACAGTCTGGTCGCCACGCTGGCCGCCTTCGTCCTTTACTTCTATCTGCGCGCCATCAGCCAGCGCAAGCCACCGAGCCGCTGGTTGTGGGCCGGGTTGATTCTCGGCGTGGCGGCGCTGCTCTACACTCACTATCTGGTGCTGCTCATGCTCGGCGCGCTCGGCCTCTATCATCTGGCGCTGCTGCCGAATGCCCGACGGGCTTGGATGCGCCGCTGGCAGCAGGTCATGCTGGCGCTGATCGTCGCCGGGCTGTTCTATCTCCCCTGGCTGCCCAACTTCGTCAACGGGATGCGCGTCGAGGCCAGTCACCACGAGCGCGGCCTGAGCCTGATCGCCTCATTCGGCGTGCTGGCCGAGTTCTTCGGCAACGGCCTGCCGCTGCTGGCGCTGCTGGCGCTCATCGCCGTCGTACTGACATTCGGTGGACGACGGCTCAGGCCGATCTACAGCATTGCCCTGCTCAACACCCTCATCCTGATGGCCTATTTTCTGATTTCGCACCGGTTACGCCCAACCCGCCCCTCATACATGATCGCGCTCTGGCCGATGCTCGACGTGCTGCTGGCGGTCGCCATTGTCCGGCTCGGACAGGCCAGAGACATCCGACGCTGGCTGGCTGGCGGCCTGCTGACCGCCTTCGTGCTGGTCGGTATCCACGCAGTCATCGTCCGCGACGCGCACGCTCAGATCGAACATTTCCGCTATCTTTTCCCGATTCAGGCCGTCGATCTGCTGCTGAATCAGAATCAGCTCGTCGGCGAGCGCGTGGTCGTCGCCCTGCCCGACACCCTGACCGACAGTGAAGAGGAGATGTCGCGCATCGCCGCTGAAGACTCGCGCATCGACCTCAAGGACACCAGTTATCGCGCCATTCGCGGCGCGGAGACAGCCAGCTATCAATCGGCGGCGTCCGATCTGAGCGAGTGGCAGCGGGTCTGGATCGCTTACGCGCCGGATCGCTCGACGAGCGCCAGCGCCGGTTTTGCCGGGACGCTGGCGGGCGATTTTCAGCAGTGTCCGCGCTCGCTGGCGCTGACACGCGCCCGCCTTGACCAGTACGCGCGCAGCCTGACCTGCTGCGTCGATGATCCCGATCAGGCCGCCGTCGCCCGGTTTGGCGACAGCATCGCCCTGCTCAGGGTCGGCCTGCCGACCGAGCCAGCCCACGGCCAGACCGAAGTTACGCTGCTCTGGGCGGTCGGCGCGGACGTGCCGCCTGAAACTTATTCGATCACGCTCCAGCTTTTCGACAGCGCTGGCGACAAAGTCGGGCAGGGCGATCAGGGGATCGCGCTCGGTTCGCGCCCCTGCCAGCCGATTACGCTCAATCTCAGTTCGCTGCCCGCCGGTGTCTACGCGGTCAGGATCGCTGTCTACAACTGGCGCGATGGCGCGCGCCTGCCTGCTGCGCTCGGCAGCGCCGCCCCGGTCATTGACCTGCTGCCTGTCGGCGAAGTGACAGTCTCATGACCGCAAACATACGCGCGCTTTGCAGCCGCTTTCAACTGCGCTCCAGTCCATCAGATTCACCCGTGACCGTTCCCCCCTCTCCGCGCTGGAGCGAAGGGAGAGTTCACTGGCTCCTCATCCTGCTCCTTCTCCTGACCTTCTGGCTTGGCGCGCGGGCGCTGAACACCCAGGCCATCTGGTACGACGAATACTGGTCGCTCTACGACGCGGGCGGCGCGTTCAACGGCCCGCGCTCCCCGGTCGAGGTGATCGACGGGCTGGCCGAGCGCAACCCGTGGCAGGCTCCCGGTTTTTTCCTGCTGCTCAATCGCTGGGGCGAGCTAACCGGCTGGTCAATTCTCGCCGCCCGCTCGCTGGCGCTGTTGGTCGGGGTGCTGGCGGTCGCGCTGGCCTACCGCCTCGGTCGTGACCTGTTCGCCTCGCCGCTGGTCGGTCTGGGGTCGGCGGTCGCGCTGGCAACCTCAGCTTTTTTCGTCGCCTACCTGCACGAATTACGCGGCTATACGCTGCTGGCCCTCTTCAGCCTCCTCAGCGTCTGGGCCTACTGGCGGCTCGTCCGCGCTGCGAAGCCTTCACTGGCGCGGCAGGCCCTGTTCGTCTTTGCCATCGCCGGGCTGCTCTATACCCACTATTTCGCGGCGGTGACGGCGGCAGCGCTGGCGCTCTATCACCTGCTGTTTGTCCGCAAGAATCGAGCATGGTGGCGCGTCGTCATCCTGATGGCCCTCGCCGGAATCCTGTTCCTTCCCTGGCTGCGAGTGATGTTCAACGCCATCTCGATTGCCGTCAGCGACGAATCAACCTCGCGCCAGGCGGCCTCGCTCGGCCCGCTCGACGCCGCGACCCAGCTCCTCTACCTGTTCAGCAGCGGCAGCGTGGCGCTGCTGGCCGTCATCGGCGCGTTCGCGCTGCGGGCGCGCGGTCAGGCGGCGCGGCTGGCGTGGGTCTGGCTGATCGCCGGGTTCGCGCTGGCGCTGCTCATCAACGCCCGCGTGCCGGTGCTGATTCACGTCCGCTACCTGATGATGATCGTCCCGGCGCTGGCGCTGCTGGTCGGCATCGGCGTCGAGCGGCTGGCGCGCGCTGGCGTCAGCCCGACGATTCTGCTCGGCATCTGGATCGTCGCGGGCGTCTTCAACGGCGTCAACCTGAACTTCATGCCGCTGACGCTCGATGGTCAGGGGACGCGCGTCTCGCAGGCCGGAATGAGCGCCATTGTCGAAACCCTGCGCGCCCATGAAAATCGCCACGCCGTCGCCGTCTTTCACTTCGTCGAGCCGGGCAACGAATGGTGGAGCACGCCGATGCTCGACTACTACATGAACGGCCTGCGCATCCATTACCGCCAGTACGAGGACATCCCCGGCCTGCAAGCCGACGACGATTATCTGAAGCAGGCGCAGAAATTTATCGACGACGCGCCGTTCGTCTGGACGGCGATCATGCCCGCCGTGCCGTCGCCCTATCAGCTAGCAGAGTTCGCGCGCGCGCTCCAGCCGGGTTACGCCGACTGCGGCATCGCGGCGTCCGCGCCGGACATCGTTCTTCACCGTTACGCGCGGACAATCCCACTCGCCGATGCCGACCTGCGCTTCGGCGGCGGCAGCATCGGCCTCGACATCCTCGAAGCGCCGCGCGCGCCTGTCAATGACGCGCTGTCAGTGCTGATCGGCGTCGCGCTGTCGAGCGCTGTGCCGCCGAACACCTACTCGTTCGCGCTCCATCTTGACGACGCCAGCGGCAGTCTCGTCGCGCAGCAGGATCAGGGGCTGCCTGACGCGCCGTTCTCCTGCGTCAACTTTAAGCTCGACGTCTCGACGCTGGCTCCGGGCGATTACACGCTCAAGGCGCTGGTCTATAACTGGCAGACGTCCGTCCGGCTGACCGGCACAGTCGCTGACGGCGGCGCAGCCAGCGACCGGCTGACGCTGCGTACTGTCCACATCGGCTGAAGGCTGCCCGTGCTATAATCGACCGCCATCAGGGGAAAATGAACATCAGAGGCCCTCGTTTGTCCGTCGTCGCTATCCAGCCTGTCAACCCTCGCGCCGCGCTGGCCTTATGGCGTTTCAACTCACCGCGGCGGTGGATGATCCCGATTCTGCTGCTGGCCTTCTGGCTCGGCGCGCGCGCCCTCAGTACCAACCCGTTCTGGGGCGATGAGATCAATAGCCTGCGCGATGCGGACAGCGACAGCCTATCCTTGCAGTCGCCTGCCGACATCTGGACGGAGATGGCGCGCATCAACCCGATGCACGCGCCGGGGTACTTCGTCATGCTCAATGCCTGGGCCGCTGGCGTCGGGTGGTCGCGCGAGGCCTTGCGCCTGCTGACGGTGCTGTGCGGACTGGCCGGGATCGCCTGGACATATCGGCTGGGGGCAGACCTGCTGGGGCCGCGCGTCGGTCTGTACGGCGCGGCCATTCTGGCGACATCGATGCTTTACGTCCATTACCTGACCAAAGTCCGCATGTATGAGATGGTCGCGCTCCTGGGCGCGCTGACGCTGTGCATCTATCTCCGCCTCATCCGTCGGCGGCGCGCGCCGGGGCCGCTCCTCTGGCTGGCGCTGTTCTTCGGCGCGGTCAGCCTGCTCTACACGCACTACATCGGCGCGCTGATCCTGATCGCCATCGGCCTTTATCATCTGCTGTTTGTGCGCCGCAACCGCCGCTGGCTTCAGGTCGTCGCCGTCATGGCGCTGGCCGGGATTCTCTTCCTGCCCTGGTTGAGCGTGATGTTGGCCGGGATCAGCGAGATGGCCGGGGAAATCAATGTCCATATCGCCGCCTTGACCGCCGACGAGGTTGTGCTACAGCTCGCCTACCTGTTCGGCAATGGCTACGGCTTCATCCTGATTCCGCCGCTCCTGCTGGCCGCTTACGCGCCGCTGCGCTTTGCGACCCGCCGCGAGATACGCGGCAGCGCCCGCTTATGGTTCTTTTTCGCTGCCGTGCTGGCGCTGATTCTGATCCTCAACGCCGCCACGCAGATCATTACTGACCGGCGCGTGCGCTATCTGATGCCGCTCTGGCCGCTGCTGGCGCTGCTGGTCGGCTTCGGTCTAACGCAGGCTGACCGCTGGCGGCCCAGACTCGGGATGGCGCTGCTGGCGGCATGGCTGACGTTCGGGCTGGCGCAGAGTACCGGCAAGCTGATGAGCCTCGACCTCGACGGCTTCAACTATATCTTCCCGGTTCATAATCTGGTCACGCTGCTGCACGGCAAAACGCAGCCCGATGATCTGCTGCTGATCTACCTGCCTGAAACCGACCTCGACCTGACGCCGAAGCGCTACAAGGCCCTCATCGGCTATTACGTCGCGCCAACCGGGCTGCGGAGTCAGGTAGTTCAGAGCCAACCGCCGACCCTGGCCGTGCGCGACCTCAGCCAGCAGGCGCGTATCTGGTTCGCTTACGCGCCAGAAAAGCCGCCGAACAGGCTCGACGCCTATCAGGCTGCGCTTCGACAGTCTTTCCAGTATTGCGCCAGTCTCGATCAGGGCATTCAATTGCGCGCCGAACTCTATGCGCGAACGTCCGCCGCCTGCGACGAGTCAACAACAGGGTAGAACGCCTCATGAACCTGGTGTCCACAACCGCCCGTTTTAAGCCGACTTCCTGCGGGTGGATGATCCCGATTCTGCTGCTGGCCTTCTGGCTCGGCGCGCGCAGTCTGGATGCCCGACCGGTCTGGGCTGACGAGCGGCGCTCGGTACTTGATGCCTATGGCTCGTTCTGGGGGCCGGGCAGTCTGGCGCAAGTCTGGGATTACGTCGCCGAAAACAATCCCTGGCACTCACCGGGCTACTTTCTCGCTCTGCACGAGTGGGGGCAGGCGACCGGCTGGGAGCCGCCCGCGCTGCGGGTACTGTCGCTGATGGCGGCGCTGCTGACGATTGCCATCACCTACCGGCTGGCGCTGGCCCTGTTCCGCGCGCCGCTGGTCGGCTTACTGGCGGGGTTAGTGCTGGCCTCGTCCGCCTTTTTCATCCATTACTCATTCGAGATGCGCGTCTATACCCTGATCGCGCTGCTCTCGACGCTGACATTCTGGGCCTATACGCGCATCCTTCAGAGCCGAAAACCGAGTCTCTGGCTTTACTTGCTGCTGTTCGCCGGGACGGTCGGCCTGCTCTACAGTCACTATCTGGCCGCAGTTACGCTGGTCGGCATCGGCCTCTATCATCTGCTGTTCGTGCCGAAGAACCGCCGCTGGTGGCTCGTCTCTGCCGTCGTCATCGCGGGCGGGCTGATGTTCATTCCCTGGCTGCGCTACATGCTCGACGGGCTGGAGCTGGCCGTCGACAAGGATGACCTGCACGCGCGCGCCCTGACCACACCGGGAGCCGTGTGGAGCTTCCTCTACATGTTCGGCAACGGCGCGATTGTCCTCATGCTGGCGCTGGTCGCGGCAGCAGTCGTGGCGCTGCGCGGAGCCGAGCGCTGGCTGACGCACAATCTCCGTCTGCTGCTGGTCGTCGCCTTCGGCGCGCTGGTGACGATTCTGGCGGTCAATCAAGTCCTGATGATTATGCACGGGGGGCGACTGCGCTACCTGATGCCGCTCTGGCCGCTGTTCGCACTGCTGATCGGGCTTGGCATCGTCCAGTTCCGGCGCTGGCGTCCACTGATGGTCGGGATCACCGCGCTCTGGGTGTTCGTCGGCCTGTGGAATATCGTCGGCTACAACTTCACCATCGACCTCGACGGCGCGGACTTCGTCTACCCGGTGCAGCACATCGCCCGCGCTATCCGCCCCTACACTCAGCCGAACGATGTGGTCGTCGCCTATACCAGAGGCTCGAATCCGGCGCTGAAAGACAATATTCTGGAGTTCTATTTTCAGCCTCAGGACATCGAGTACACCTCGGCAGACGACGAAAATAGCCAGCAGGAGCGCGACGAACAGAACGCCGATATGCTGAAAAGCTTTAAGCGCAAACAGCGTGTCTGGGTCGGCTATCCATCCGGCGCGGACGCGGTTCCTGAGTCGCTGGCGGGCTTCCAGACAGCGCTCGAAGCCCAGTTCACGCGCTGCGACTGGACGACTGATGAACCTGACGTCGTCATCGAAGTATACGCGCGGCAGAGTCAGACCTGCCCGCTCAAGGCCGGGGGGTGAAACGCTGCGGCGCCTTTTATCCGCGCTTCAATAACGGTTATCCGCTCGGCGGAGTATAATGCGTCCGCAAGATCGCTTCGCCAGGGTCGCGCTGCCTGACCGGCCCGCGCGGCCCGTGACATCACCTATGCAGGAGTTGAATGGATGAGAGAGAAAATTTACTACATGCTTGCGATTGCCGTGCTGTTGGTCGCCATTGCCGCGCTGGTCGTGGTCTTCGGCCAGAATCAGCCGACGGTCAGCCAACCGACGCAAACCGTGCAGCAGCAGTCGCCGGGCAATACGCTGCAAACCATGTTCACCACGCTGGCATCGCGGACTTCCCAGAACGCGCAGTTCTCGTTCCGCGTGCGTGTCATGAGCGGCAACGCCGATAACGCGCCGACCGTGGCAGCCGTCACTATCGGCGCGGGCGGCAGCAAGATTACCGACGTCGGCACAGATTTCTTCTGCATTTCGAGCGGCTCAGGGAGCAAAGTCTGCGTCCCGTTCACGCAGCTTCTTTCTGTCCAGCTTCCCAACTAACCCCACCGGACATGGCTGAGACACCGCTCTCCGCCTGCTCATTGACCGATTCTCACGCGCCTGTGGTGGAGACGATCTCCGTCACAGGCGCGGCTGTTTCCATGAACAGCAGCCTGAGCAAGAGGCCGCGATGACCGTCAAACAGCGCTCTCGATGGATGCTTGTCGTCCCATTCCTGCTGCTGGCCTGCTGGCTCGGCGCGCGCGACCTGAACAAGCATCCCTTCTGGGGCGACGAGATTAATACGCTCCGCGACGCGCGGGGATTCGATCAGGAACCGTACTCGCCTTCGGACATCTGGGCAGAAGTAGCGAAGGTCAACCCTGACCATCCGCCCGGCTTTTTCATGCTCGTCAACGGATGGGGACGGCTGACGGGCTGGCAGCCACAAACGCTGCGTTTCCTCGCGCTGCTGCCGGGTCTGCTCGGCATCGCCGTCACTTACCGCGTCGGTCGGCGGTGGCTGTCCGCCGAAGCGGGTCTGGCAGCGGCGATCATCCTGTCGGTGTCGCCGTTCTACAGCTTCTTTTTCACGCAGGCGCGCGTCTATTCGCTCGGCGCTCTGCTTTCGGCGCTGTCCCTTTCGATCTATCTGAGCCTCATCAACAGTCGCCGACCCCCGAATCGCTGGCTGTGGGTAGCGCTGTTCGTCGTTGTCCCGGTAACGCTCTACAGTCACTATCTCGCCACTATTCCCTTGATGGGCATCGGCCTCTATCACCTGCTGTTCGCGCCGAAGAACCGCCGCTGGTGGATGATTGTGGCCGTCGGCGGCGCGGGCGCGCTCCTGTTTGTGCCGTGGGTCTGGGTGCTGATCCGCAGCATCAGCCGCACCGAACAGGATCAATCTCTGCAAGCGGCGGCTCTATCGGCTCCCGGCGTGCTCGCCAGCTTCGTCTGGATGTTCAGCAACGGCGTCGTCATGCTGCTGCTCGGCCTGCTGCTGGTCGCCGGGGTGAAGCTGCGCGGGACGAGCCGGTTCGAGCGCCACGCCCGGCAGATTGCCCTGATCGCGCTGGCCGCGCTGGTCGCAATCCTCGTCATCAATCAGGCCATCAACCTGATCGAACCGAGCCGGTTACGCTACTTATTGCCGTTGTGGCCGCTGGCCGCGCTGGTCATCGGCGCGGGGATGACGGCGCTGCGCCGTCCGCGTGGGTTATGGGTCGGCCTGCTGGCGCTGTGGATCGTCGGCGGCCTGTGGAGCGCGCTGTTCGTCAACTTCACCGGCTCGCTGGCTGGCTCAAGCTTCAATTTCCCACTCGACCACTTCGCCGCCGCGCTCGGCCCGCAGGTCGAGAAAGATGATCTGATCGTGAATTATGTCCCGGACGACATGTCGGCCAGAAGCGTGAAGGGCAACGCCTTCGAGTATTACTATCGCCTGCTGGCGCATCTGCCAGTCGCGTACACGGTGGCCGACCGGCGCGACACGCCCGAAGCGCAGGCCGCGCTCGACGACCGCCTGCGTAAGACCTTTAACGGGCAGCGTCGTATCTGGGTCGTCTATGCGCGCGCCAGCGAAGCGGCGGGACTGCCGGGAATCATCACCCTGCTGGCAGAAGCTGACTTTCAAAGCTGCCCCGTCCATACCGATCAGCCCGCGCTCGGTATCGCGTTATACGTCGCCGAGGGCGTAAGCTGCCCGGCGGCCAGCGCGTCTGATGGACAACCTTTGAACCTGACGACCGCGCTTCGGCCTGCCCGGCTGCGCCACTGGCAATAGGCCACCGGACAGCTTGCGGTTATAATCACGTCCACAGGTTCACATCACTCGGAGAGACTATTCATGGCGAAAGAATACGATGTTGTCGTGCTGGGCGCAGGGCCGGGCGGCTACGTAGCGGCTGTCCGCGCGTCTCAGTTGGGGTTGAAAACCGCCATCGTCGAGAAGAAATACTGGGGCGGCGTCTGCCTGAACGTCGGCTGTATCCCGTCGAAGGCGCTGCTTCGTAACGCCGAGCTGGTTCACATCTTCAGGAACGAGGCTAAAAAGTTCGGCATCAACGTGACCGGCGACGTCTCGTTCGACTTCGGAGCGGCCTTCACGCGCAGCCGCGAAGTCGCCGATGGCCGCGTCAAGGGCGTCCATTTCCTGATGCGTAAGAACAAGATCGACGAGTTCGACGGTTGGGGAACCTTCAGCGATGCCAACACGCTCGAAGTCGCCCTGAACGACGGCCAGAAGGAAACGATCAGGTTCAAGAACGCGATTCTGGCCCCCGGCGCGACGACCCGCCTGCTCCCTGGCACGCAGTTGAGCGAGCGCGTCGTGACCTATGAAGAGCAGATCATGACCGGCGCGCTGCCGAAGTCGATCATCATCGCGGGCGCGGGCGCGATTGGCGTCGAGTTCGCTTATGTCCATAACAGCTACGGCGTCGATGTCACGATTGTCGAATTCCTCGACCGCGCGCTGCCGCTGGAAGATGAAGAAGTCTCGGCAGAACTGACCAAACAGTACAAGAAAAACGGCATCAAGATTCTCACCAGCACCCGAGTCGAGAAGGTCGAGGACACTGGCAGCAGCGTCCGCGTGACTGTGACCGGCACGGATGGCAAGCAGCAGGTGCTCGAAGCCGACAAGGTCTTGCAGGCGATTGGCTTCAAAGCTCGCGTCGAGGGCTACGGCCTGGACAAGACCGGCGTCAAGCTGACCGAGCGCGGCGCGATTGCCATCGACGGTCACATGCGCACCAGCGTGCCGCACATCTACGCCATCGGCGACGCAACCGCCAAACTGATGCTGGCGCACGTCGCCGAAGCGCAGGGCGTGATCGCCGCCGAGAATATCGCTGGCGTGCCGTCGATTGAACTCGACTACGATATGATGCCGCGTGCGACCTTCTGCCAGCCGCAGGTTGCCAGCTTCGGCTACACCGAGAAGCAGGCGAAGGAAAAGGGCTACGAGATCAACGTCGCCAAGTTCCCCTTCCAGGCCAACGGCAAGGCGCAGGGACTCGGCGATCCGGTCGGCTTCGTCAAGCTCATCAGCGACAAGAAGTACGGCGAGCTGCTCGGCGGCCACCTGATCGGCCCCGAAGTGACCGAGCTGCTGCCCGAACTGACACTGGCGCGCTACGCCGAGCTGACCTCGGAAGAGATCGCCCGCAACGTCCATGCCCACCCGACGCTGAGTGAGGCGCTGATGGAAGCCGCGCACGGACTCGAAGGCCACATGATTAATCTGTAAGCTCCCTCACTCTCGGCCTCTGGTCAGGCCCGCTCGTCCCGCGTCTTCTCCCCCTCTCTGCTTGCGGAGAGGGGGCCGGGGGGTGAGGTCGCTTTTGATTCACCGTAGGAGCCGGGGTTTCAGCGCTCGGATAAACTCAACTTCGCCCTGACTTCTCCCCCTCTCTGCTTGCGGAGAGGGGGCCGGGGGGTGAGGTCGCTTTTGATTCACAGCAGGGGCCGGGGGGTGAGGTCGCTTTTGATTCACAGCAGGAGCCGGGGGGTGAGGTCGCTTTTGATTCACGGTCGGGCGTTGATCGCCGCGCCGCCAGTGCAATAATACGGCACGCGCTCCAACTGACAGTAGCGCCAGAAGGGGATAAAGCCGTGCCACGCCGTCCCGGACGGCACGCTGCCGCTCGGCGCATCGAGACTGAAGGTGTCGATAACCGTCCGCGCCGAGGCTGTCCCGGTAACGCCTGCCTCGATCAGATTATCACGCCATCGCCACCAGTCGCCGACGCCGCCGGTGGCGATGATGCTCCCCGGCGCGCCGAGCGTCAGCATCACGTCTCCCACCCGGATGACTTCGCAACCGGAAAAACGCAGTGTCGTCACGCGCGCGTTGAAAAAGGTCACGGCGATCCAGCAGTCACGCCCGCCTGCGCGGAAGATCAGATCGCTCTCGTTGGCCGAACCGACGGCGCGAAACCCGCGCTGATTGAGGATCGCGCTGGCGTCCACCACCTTCGACTCGCCGAGGACGATGCCGTTCCAGCACGGCGCGGCGCACGCGCCGAGGCCGGTCAGCAGCGTCGGCGGCTGATAAATCCGCGCGCCGACCGTCTGCGAAACCAGCAGCAAGCCGACGAACAGCAGCGTCAGCGCCGCGCACAGAGTCATCAGCCGCGTCACCGCGCCGTCTGCCGTCGCGCCTCAAACAGCAGAATCCCCGCCGCCACGGCTGCATTGAGCGACTCCGCGCCTGACGCCATCGGGATATACACCTGCTGATGAGCCAGAATTCGCGCGCCCTCGCTCGCGCCGTGGGCCTCGCTGCCGATAATCAGCGCCCACGGATGCGCCCAATCGGCGGCCTGATAGCTCACGTCGCCGCTCATGGCGGCCAGATAGACTGCCGCGCCGTCGATCTGCCGCTCGATGGCGTCCCACGATAACTCGGCGACGGCCAGCCGAAAGTGCGCGCCCATTCCCGCGCGCAGCACCTTCGGATTCCAGGCATCGACGCATCCGGGCGAGAGCAGCGCCGCCTGCGCGTTGGCCGCCGCCGCCGTCCGCAGCATCGTGCCGAGGTTGCCGGGATCGCGGATGTTGTCGAGGATCAGCGTGCGTTCCAGCGGCGCCGGCAGGTTGGCGTCCGGCAGCGGAAAGACGGCGATGACTCCGGGCGGCTCCTCGGTCGCGCTGACATGGCGCATCACCTCAGCGCTGACCGGCAGCACATCCGCCCCCGCCGCCGCCAGCCGGTCGATCAACGCGCCGTCGGCGTCCTGCGCGACGAGGGCAAATTCCGGCGTCGAGCCGCCGCGCTCGACGGCATCGGCGACCAGACGCGCGCCTTCGAGCGCGATTTTGCCCTCTTTACGCCGCGCCTTCGCCTGTGTCTGGAGCGCATGGGCCAGCTTGACCCGATCATTTTGCAGGCTGGTAATCATTCCTGGTTGTCCCGCTCCAATGGTGAACGCTCTGGCTGCTCTTATCGTACACCCTTGCCGGTCGTCTGCGCAGACTTGACAGGCAGGCATTCCGGTATAGGATTGAGATGAACAAACCGACCGGTCGGTCTTGGCGAGGTGAGTCAATGGATGATGCGCGAGAACGAATTCTGGCAGCGGCGGCGGCGGTCTTCGCGCAGAAAGGCTTTGCTGACGCCAGCATGAATGACATCCTGCGCGCCGCAGGCGTGAGTAAAGGGGGCATTTACTGGCATTTCAGCAGCAAGAATGAAATTGTCGCGGCGATCTTCGACCACTATTTTGATGCGCAGCTCGACGCCCTCAACCAGATGCTCAACCGTGAAGGCTCTGTCACCAGCCGCCTGCAAACGTACATCGGGCTGGCAGGCGCAGAACTTGCGCTGATGGCCGCCCAGTTTCCTTCCTCGCTCGAATTCTATGCGCTGGCCGCGCGAGACACCTTCCTGCGCGAGCGGCTCAGTTACTACTTTGCTGCCTACCGCGAGCGCATCCAGCAGTTGATTCAGCAGGCAGTTGAAACGGGCGAATGGGAGACGGATGCGGTCGATAGCGCTGCCGACGCAGTCATTGCGCTGTTCGAGGGAACGCTGCTGATCTGGAGTGTGCTGCCACAGTCAATGGACTTGGGTGAACGCCTGTCCGCCGCGCTTGAAGTTCTGCTGCGCGGCCTGCGTCCGCCCGACACAACGAAGGCCGCCGAAGAGAAGGAGTGAATGATGCGTGTTTTGATTTCAGGCGCTGGACTGGCTGGAATGACACTGGCTTACTGGCTGAAACAGACCGGCTTCACCCCGGTGATCGTCGAGAAAGCCTCTGATCTGCGCCGGAGCGGCTACGGTCTCGACTTTTTCGGCACCGGCTACGATGTGGCGGAACGCATGGGACTGATCGAAGCGCTGCGCAGTCGACACATTGGCGTGAATGATATTTCACTGGTTGACCGGAAGGGGTACCCCTACGTAAAGCTGACCATGGACACCATGCAAAAGGTGATGCGTGGGCGCTATATGGCGCTGCTGCATGGTGATCTCGAAGATATCCTATACGAGGCGATTGCCGGTAAAGTCGAAATCCGCTTCGGCCAATCCTTGACGAAGGTCGAACAAACGTCCGAAAATGTCACAGCCACCTTTGATAATGGCGCGGTCGAGCACTTCGATTTACTGGTCGGCGCTGACGGTATTCACTCGAATACGCGCGGGCTGGTCTTCGGGCCGGAAAGCCAGTTTGCCCACTTTATGGGCTACAGGATTGCCACTTACCTGCTGCCAGACCGGTACGGCATCGGACAAGGCTGGCAAAATTATAATGAGCCGGGGAGACAGGTGTCGGCTTACTGGTATAAGCCCGGACACATTGCTCCACTGTTCATCTGGAAAACCTCGGATGACGGCGACATTCCCCGCTCCGAGCGATTGGCGCGCTTGCGTCAGGCGTTCGCTGGCATGGGCTGGATTACACAGGCCCTGCTGGACGACGCGCCTGACCCGACGAATATCTTTATGGACACCGCTACGCAAATTCAGATGCCCGCCTGGTCGAAGGGGCGCGTCGTCCTGATTGGCGACGCCTGCGAGTGTATGACGCTGATTTCGGGCAACGGCGCATCGATGGCCCTGGGCTGCGCCTACCTGCTGGCCCAGGCGCTGCATGACGCACCGGACTACCATGAAGCCTTTACTCGCTATGAACACCAACTGCGTCCTGAAATCGAATGGCGTCAGAAAAACGCGCGCTCTAGCGCAAAAACAGTCGTGCCGGAAAGCCGATTGGGGCTTTTTATCCAGAGGGCCGCGCTCAAGATTGTGTTTCGTGATGCCTTTATTCCGCTGCTGCGCCGCCAGTTCAGCGCGGACAGCATTCTCACCGAACGCGCCTTGCATTATCTGCCCCACAGCCACGGCCACACGCTCGCCTATCGCATCGACGGCGTCCTGACCGATGCCGACTACGCCACGCTGCGCCTCGACGTCGATGCGGCGCTTGAGCAGCACGATCATGTCGATTTGCTGTTCTCAATCGGCAATTTGCGCGGCGTCACGCTGAAAGGGCTGGAAGATGATCTGCGCTTCGGCCTTGAGCGTGGTCGCAAGGTGCGGAATCTTGCCATTGTCGCGGACGGTCGCCTGTCTCACTGGCTGACGCGGCTGGCACAACTGCTCTACGCTGCCCGCGCCCGCGCTTTCGACCGCAGTCAGCTTGAGGATGCGTGGCAGTGGCTGGCCGCAGGATGAGCCGTGTCGGTCAGTCGCGGCGGTTACGCAGGCCGAAGACGCCGCGCGCCCCGCTCATCCGGTCGACGGCGCGCTTCCAGCTATCGGCTTCGCGGCCCATTGCTTCAGCGGCGTTGTGGTAGTCGCTCTTACGTGCGAACTCC
>CAZZAO010000002.1:49572-102477 GCA_964652205.1 uncultured Anaerolineaceae bacterium
CCGTCGTCGCGAAGGCCGCGCAGCTTGTCCCGAAGCTCCGCCTTGAGCCGGCGCCAGATTTCAGCCTGAAGCGACACCAGCGCGCCGACGGCATCGGCAGTCGGCGCAGCCCGCAGCAGGCGGCGGAAGTGCGGCAGGCACAGCCCGTCCGAGGCGGCATAAGCGTCCCGCAGGCGCGGGTCGTCGCTGGCCTGCGCAATCGCATCGAGATAGGCGATCTCGCTTCGGTCGCGCAGTTCACAGGCAATACAGGGCGCAGTCGGCTCAAGCGCGCTGGCGAGCGCCGCGCCGCTGCTCTGACGGCTGAACAGGCGCGAGAATCCCGCGACGCTGGCGGCTGCGGGCTGATCGAGCGCCGACAGCACTGCGTCGAGGACGTGATCGTAGAGGATCGCCACGCCAAGCGCATGGCCGCGCGCCTCGATCAGTTGATGGGCATGTTCGCTGCACAGGCCGCGGCTGTCCCGGAAGCCGTGGACGAACGGCGGATCAACCACGAACTCATACAGGCTGCTTTCGAGGTGGCGCGTCACGTCGCGCTGAAGCAGCGTGCAAACGGCGCAGCCCGGTTGAGGAAATGTCTCGATCAGGTCATGATAGCCAAAGGGAACCGGCATCGGCTTTGTCCGCTCTTTTGTCCGCTCGAATGGATGACCGCCGCTGAATTATCCCCTTCGCCATTCGTCACGCCAATAGGACGCAAAAAGAGCGCCGCTCGAATGGAGCGGCGCTCGGTGTAGCTGCGTTCAAACTGCGGGGCGGCTACCCGCCGACAGATGGCGTCGCGGTCACGCCCGCGCTCGGATTGGGTAGATACTCAATCGCGTCAACCGAGTTGATGACCAGAATAGTATAGTCAGAGAAACGGTTGGTCAGGATCGAAATCGGATACTGGTCGAGGCCGACCCACTGGCTCATGCCAGCCGTCAGCGTATCCATACCGGATGACATCGTATCCATCCCCGACATTTCGGTCGCCATCGGCATCTCGGTCATCATGGTCGTGTCCATGCCGGTCGTGTCCACAGTCGGGATCATCGTATCCATTCCCGACATTTCGGTCGCCATCGGCATCTCGGTCATCATGGTCGTGTCCATGCCGGTCGTGTCCACCGTCGGGATCATCGTATCCATCCCGGCAGTATTCATACCGGACATGGTATCCATGCCCATGCTTGTGTCCATGCCGGGCATTGCCGGGCCGGTGACAGCAATCGCGCTCACCTGATCCCAGCCACCTTGATTGTAGGATGGATAAATCGTGCCGGTGACGCGGACGTTGGCATCGGTCGACAGGCCGATGTCAAATTCGTGACCGCTGTTATTGAGTACCAGCACCTGCGGATTGTTCAGTCCGCCGCCGCCCAGCAGGAACGAGCGGATGTTGACCAGTTCATCAACGTTGCCATCGACGGTCACGGTCTGGCCGTAGTAATTGGCCGCGTTGCCGCCGGTGACATCGCCGAGCGTTAAAGGCCCGGCGGTCGCCTCAGGCGTGGCGTCCTGAGCGTAGGCGACCGCCCCAAACATCAGACAGGCCGCCATACAGACACTGGCGAATAATTTGCTGCGCATCATCAAACTCCCTCTGCTCTTTACAATGAATCTAATATAACAATCAGGATTAAAAGAGGAGTGAAAAGCAGATTAGAATTAATGACGATTTTAATTAATTTCGCATGAAGCCCAGGATTTGGCGGCGATTGAGCAGCATCGTCTGTGGATTGAGCGGATTACCCTCCGTCCACTGGCCTTATGATAGGCGGTTGAGCCTGCCTCTCTCGCTTGTGACCAGAAAATAAAAAAGACCGGAGCGCTTCACAGACGGAAGTCGCCGGTCTTTGGATCGCAGGTCGCCCGACGGGTTAGTCGAGTTCGATTTCACCTTCAGGTTTCTTAGCTTTGGGAGGCCGGGGCCGATTGCTGCCGATAGCGGTATATTCCCAATCCTTGCCAAATTCCTTCTTGCCTTCAGCGCGTGAGATGACGCGCAGCTCGGCGTTGTCGTAGTTTAAGGCTCCGGTATAGCCACGACGCTTTTCCATGTCGGCCTCAGCGGCTTCGCGGGTCGGAAAAGAGCTGACCATGCGCCAAATATCTTCGTAGTTCCGCTTGACCGCCACGCAAAAATATTCAGGGGACTCGGTTTTCTTAGCCATCGTGCCTCCTCGATTAAACCCAGCGCAGAGACAACAAATAGTGCGAGAGAGCGCGGCCCCCTCGCACTATTTAGTTGAAACGTTAACTTGACCCGGTGCAGTCGCTAACTAGAAGCGACCGCGGCTGCCGCCGCCGTAGCCGCCGCGTGAACCACCGCCGAAGCTGCCACCCGAACGCTCTTCGCGCGGGCGGGCTTCGTTGACGGTCAGCGCGCGGTTATCGACGGTCGTGCCGTTAAAGCGCTTGATCGCGTCCTGAGCGCCCTGCTCGGTCGCCATCTCGACGAAACCGAAGCCCTTGGGGCGTCCGGTTTCGCGGTCGGTGATGAGGCTGACCTCAGTCACTTCGCCGACCTGAGAAAACAGAGCCTTGACCTGCTCCTGCGTCGTGTCATACGACAGATTGCCTACGTACAGTTTCTTTGCCATGCTGGCTTACTCCAGGTGAGATATACAAGTCGATAGAGTAAGTAAGTGGAGTGGCAAACATTGCAGAAGGCAAAGCGAGGCGATTTGCAGGTAAACCAATTTCTTGCACACCCTATCAGATACTATTGTCTCATAGACTTTGGCATTTGTACACCACCAATATTTTCAGCGCTATATTGGGCTAAAATCGAGACTAACGGCGGCAGTCAGCAAGTTCAGGGATGGACACGATGCGACGTAAACGACCTTTGCCAGTCATGATGATCCTCCTGCTGGTAACGCTCGGCCTGACGCTGCCGGCGCAGGCGCAGACCGCTGCACCGGCAGCCCCGCGCCTGCTCGCTATTTCGATGTCACCCCGGCTCGACCCGGAGCCAGCCAACGACGCCGATCTGCTCGGTCGCTACCTCGAAGCGCTCAACCTGGCATCCAGCGCCGGGGCGCAGGGCGACGTTTACACTCAGACATGGAAAGAACTGGAGCCGTCGCCGGGGCAGTTCAGGCTTGACGACCTGAAGAACACAACGGCTTACGTCGCTGGAGCGCGCGGCTTCCAGGTCTTTTTCGGCCTTCAGGTCATCAACACTGTCGCGCGCGAAGTGCCGCCCGACCTGCAAAACGTCCCGTTCGACTCGCCGCAGATGATCGGGCGCTTTCACGCGCTGATCGACGCCATCGCGCCCATCCTCGACGCCCACTACCTGTACCTGTCGATTGGCAACGAGGTTGACGGCTATCTGGAAACACATGATGAATGGGCGGCCTATGCGACCTTTTACAACGATGCCGTCGCCTACATCCATCAGAAAGTGCCCCATCTTCAGGTTGGCGTGACGGTCGGTTTCGACGGCGCGCGGCGCGACACACCCCAACAGGTCGAAAAACTGACCGCCAACAGCGATGTCGTTATCCTGACCTACTACCCGTTCGACGCCGATTTCAGGGTGCGCGATCCGTCAGCGCCGCTGACCGATTTTCCGCTGATGCTGGCGCTGGCCGGGGATAAGCCGCTGATCTTACAGGAAGTCGGCTATCCGACCTCGGCGCTGCTCGGCAGTTCGGAGCAAAAACAGGCCGAGTTCGTCCGCAGCGTCTTTCAAGCCTGGTCGCAGGCCGAGGGGCGCATCCCGCTGCTCAACTTCTTTCTGGAACACGACCTGACCGCCGACATCTGCCATCAACTGGTCGGCTACTACGGCGTCAGCGGGCAGAAATTCTATGATTTCCTGTGTACGCTCGGCCTGATTACAGCGGATGGACGGCAAAAACCAGCGTGGCAAGCCTTCGTCGATGAGGCGAAAAAGGCGGGTTTCTCGTAGACCGGTATCGGTCGCCGCTGCCGATCCCGCCGGTCAGGAAGTCAGGCTCGTCACGTCTCGTTGTATAATAGGGCGAAATTCAAAAGGAAACGATGATGGATCGCGTCGATATCACGTTCAAGGTTAACCTGCCTCAGGAGCTTGCCAGACAGGCTGAAGCGGCAGGCTTGCTCACCGACGACCAGATTGAACGGTTACTCGTTACAGAAATTGAGCGTCAGCATCGTCTCGATATCTTCTTTGAGAAGATTGAGCGACTGCGCGATCTTGAATCAAAAATAACACCTGAAGAAATCGACGCTGAGATTGAGGCGTATCGACAGGAAAAGCACAAAAAGAAACGCGCAGACGCAACATGATCCGCGCCGTCCTTGATACTAACATCATCGTATCCGGGCTGCTGTGGAGAGGTTTTCCGGGCAAAGCACTCAATGCTGCCAGAGCGGGTCGTTTTAGATCGTTAACCTCAGAGCGATTGATTACAGAACTTGAAGATGTCCTTTCAAGGCCAAAGTTCGTCAGGGACCTTTCTCATATCGGTGAAACCGTCGAGTCCTTTCTCGAAAACGACTATCGCTTACTGGCTCAAGTGATAGAGACGCCTCAAGTTCTTCGTGTTGTCGCAAGCGATCCTGATGACGATGCGGTGATCGCTTGCGCCACTGCCGGGAAGGCTGATTACATCGTGAGTGGCGACCGCCATTTACTTTCTCTTGGGCATTATCAGGCGATTGAGATCATACCGGTCGCACAATTCGTAACTGACATCCTCGGTGAGATTCAGGAATAGACTCAAAAAAGCAGCCTGCACCCAGTGACGGATGCGGGCTGCCTGAGAAGTCGCTTGCGGAGCGGGAGCTTCTACTGCTGGTTCTGAAGACTCAGCACGGCGATCTTGGTGAACGTCTCGGCATCGCGGACGGCAATATCCGCCAGCACCTTACGATCCAGCTCGACGTTCGCGCGCTTGAGGCCAGAGACCAGCTTACTGTAGCTCATGTTGTTGAGGCGAGCCGCAGCGTTGATGCGGGTGATCCACAACCGGCGCATATCGCGGCGGCGCGCCTTGCGGTCGCGGTACGAATACCACAGGCTCTTAATCATCGCCTCGTTCGAGCGGCGGAAGGTCCGACCGCGCGTTCCGTACTGGCCTTTGGTGCGCTCGAAGACTTTCTTGTGCCAGCGTCGGGTGACGTAGCCGCCTTTAGTTCTCGCCATCGTTACTTACTCCTGGTCAACACCCGGCACTACGCCGGGGGATTCTGCCTGTAGAAACTGAGGTAGGGGGCCAGCTTCCTGACGCGCTGAGCGTCGGCCACATGGGTGACGACGATCATCTTGCCCAGCGCCTGCTTGGCACGCTGCGACCGGCGGCGACGGAAGTGGCTCTTGCCGCCCTTCGTCCGCATCACCTTGCCTGTGCCGGTGATTTTAAAGCGCTTGGCCGTGGCCTTATGAGTCTTGAGTTTGTACTTCTTCGCCAAAGTAGAATGCTCCGCTTACTTCTTGTTTTTGTCGGCTGCGGGGGACAGCACCATCGACATGCTGTTCCCTTCCAGGATAGGCATCTGCTCGACAATCGCCACATCTTTCATCTCAGTGGCGATCTTCTCCAGACGCTCGCGCCCGATGTCGGCATGTGTGACTTCGCGTCCGCGGAAACGGATACGCACACGCACTTTCATCCCGTCTTCGATCCACTTGCGCGCGTCCCGCACCTTAAATCCTAAGTGATGATCGTCGGTCTTGGGCCGCAGTTGGATCTCCTTCACCTCGATGATCTTCTGCTGCTTGCGGGCCTTGCGCTCACGCCGCTGCTTTTCGTACTGGAACTTACCAAAGTCCATGATCCTGCAAACGGGTGGCTCCGTATTGGAAGACACCTCGACCAGGTCCATGTTCTTCGATTCCGCCAGCGCCAGGGCTTCGTTCAAGGACACAACGCCAACATTCTCATTGGTGTCGGTAATCAAACGGACTTCACGCGCGCGTATCTGGTTATTGATGCGATAGTCTGACGAGCCTATATCGTAACTTCCTCTCTACCTGTTCCCGATTCAAAATCCCGCCGAAGCGGGCAGCCAGAGGCTTTTAAGAACCGGGATTTGATGCGGATGGGGTTCAGTTCGGGGAGCCACAGCCACGGTTAAAACCGGTCTGCAAAACAACTTGCGCAATGATACACCCAACGCTACGGGATTATAGCATGGCGCTTTCGCAAGAATCAAGCGTGGGCTTGGTGAGATTCGGGGCGATTTTCAGCCGGACAGATAGAAACACCGTTCTCCCGCCAGATTCGCTTGTCGGGTCACTCGGCGGGGTGTGCCAGCCTTGAACGACTAGTCGGTGCTGGCAGAAGGCGCGCCGGAGCGAGGAGCGCGCAGGCCCGCGCTCGACGTGCTGACGTAGTCGTTGAGCATGAAGGACTTTGGGGACATCACCGAGGTGTCGTCGCCGGACAGCTCAAATTTCTTCGCTTTGCCGCTGCCCTGATCGAACAGGGCAACTGCCGGAACGAAGAACGCCAGCTCGCACAGATGGCCTTCGACCGTATAGAGCAGATCACAGTTATTCATGCGCAGAAAGTCGCGGGCGCGCTTCAGCTCGAAGACGCAGTTGCGGTTGCGCCAGGTTTCGGGCAGGCGTTCGAGCGAGGCGATCAGCGCATCGAGCGAAGGGGGCGGGAGCTTCATCGACTGATAGCGGACGCGAAACCACATGCCCCGGCCTTCGATCTGCGCCTGAAGGGTGACGCCGGGGCCAAACATGCTGGCGCACGAATGCAGCAGCAGCAGCGCTTCCTGCAACGATTCGCGGTTGCCAAACAGCAGAATGTCCGCTTCCAGCGGCTCGACGCTGGACAACTGGAGTTCCGCCGAGAGCCAGTCGAGCATTTCGCTGGCCGTGAACTGCATCAGATTCTGGGCCTGAAACTGTTCGCCGAGGCGGAAACGCACCAGGCTCGCCCAGGCGTTGTGCAGGCCGAGCGAGTTCATGACTTCGCTCAGGGCGCGTTCGCGCCAGAACTCCGGGTTTTCCGGCGCTTCCGGCGCGCCGAGCAGTGAAATCGCCGCGAGCGCGGCGTTTAGATGCTCGGACATCCGCCGGTAAAGAATGAAATTGATCTCGCTCAGACTTTCCCAGTCAGGTTCGATATACGGCACGGAACACCCTCTAATAAGGACTGAGGGCCGGGGACTGAGGGCTGAGCAAAAAGACCGAGAGCGCGTGCGTGATGGTCGCGGACGCGCCTGTTGTTTTACTCAGTCCTCAAGACTCAGCCTCAGTCCTTCTCTCGCACTGCCGACGTTCGACCGTCGCTCCGCCCGTCAGGCCGGGGGACGCATCGTATAGTTGATACTACCATCGGTGATGCCGCAGGAAGGGTTAAGATTGGCGAACTGGCGTACATCAATCAGCGCCTGATCGAACAGCATCGCCAGATCGGCATCGCTGCCTTTGTAGCGGCGCAGTGTTTGCAGCGCGCACGCCGCGCAGCCGCGCATGGCGCGATAGCTATCCGTTTCGCAGGCGACACAGCCATTGAGGCGGATCATCATCATCATCAGCGCGAGCGTTTCTTCGTGGGTTTCCGGCAGGCCCATGACTCGTTCGACCAGCGCCTGCCATTGAGGCCCGCGTAACAGTCGCAGCGATGGAATGGCCTGATAGGGGAACATCAACTCGTTCTGAGCATACATGAGGATGAGCTTTCTAATAAAGGTTAAAAAGACATTTGTGACAAGTTGAGTCACTGAGAACTATAGGAGTGTTTTGACTCAGCGTCAAATAGGACTAAAGTACCATTTATGTTAAAAAGGGGTTGGTTTGATTCAAGTCGATGCTGTTTGAATCACGATAGGTCTGTTTCAATCGGGGACGGCGACAGTCATAATGGAGTCCTATGAAGACCTTGAGCAGGCTTTCCCGGCTGACATTCTCGCTGCTGATTCTGGCGCTGACCGCGTGCAGCGGCGGCGCGGTAGTCTTCGCGCCGACGGCTCCCCCGCCCGACCTGTCGCCGATCCGCTACGAGCATCCGAGCGGCGCGTTCTCGGTCGCTGTGCCGCCAAACTGGCCGGTCTACGTCCGTAACACAACCACGCTGGCGACTGCCGGTTTTTCAGCGCCCGGTGACGATCAGCCGTCGCTGGTCATTTCAGTCGTCAACCTCGGCGCAGACCTCGACGCCAGCAGCTTCAGCGACGTGCTTAACCGCTATCAGACGCAGGTGCGCCCCGACCTCGACCGCTACGTGGAGCAGTCGCGTCAGGCGATGGGCGACGGAAGCTGGCGCATCACCGGCGTCCGCAGTGAAGGGCTGCCGCTGGCGCTCAACACCTTCATTCAACGGAGCGGATCGCTGCTCGGCATCGTCGATGTAGTCGTGCCGGACGACGCGGCGCAAATGATGCTGTTGCAGTCCATCGTCAACAGCTTCGCCATCCTCCCGGATGCCACGCTCGACCAGGCCCCACTGAGTATGCTGGCCTACGCCAGCGGCAGCGACTTCGGCCTGCTGCACGTCAACACCTGGACAACCGCCGACGGCGTCTTCTACATCACCGGCGAAGTCGCCAACTACGGCAGCACGCTGGCGACCGATCTGCCGGTACAGGCGCAGTTGCTGACCGCCGATGGCCTGAACGTCTCCGGCGCGCAGGACGTCGTCATGGGCTACGGCATCCCGCCCGGCGGCTTCGCGCCCTTCAGCCTGCGCTTCAGCCAGCAGCCCGCGCTCTCGACCGGCTACGCGCTCTCAGTCGGCAGCACCGACTGGCGCAGCGATCCCGCCCGCCACATCTACGGCGACGAGGCGCTCGAATGGACGGACGATTCATCCCTGAGCGCCGGTCAATTGACCGTCACCGGAACCGTCAGGAACAAGGGGGCAGAGACGATCCGTAAGCTGCGCGCTGTCGTCACGGTCTTCGACAGGCAGCAGCGCGTTGTCGCGGCGCGCTTCACCGACCTCAATCCCGGCATCCTCGAACCGGGACAATCGGCCCCGTTCGGCATCCTGATCCCGGAGCTGGCCGGTCAGCCCGCCAACTTCATCGTGACCCTTCAGGGCTTGCCGTAGCCCCTAAGCTACCCGCCCTTTTCTACGCGCCTGCTCAGACTCTTTCGCCAGCCATGCGCTAGAGTCGGCGGCAGCATTGACTTCACGGCGTAATCATCGGAGCGCAGGCGGCGTCTATCACGCTAGCGGATAGGCTACAACAACGGGAGAAAGACGGTGGAGACACGCGCACTCGGTTCGCTTCAGGTGTCGGTGGTCGGCCTCGGCTGCAACAACTTCGGCGGGCGACTGGACGAAACTGGCTCGAAGGCCGTCATCGACGCCGCCATCGACGCAGGGATTAATCTGTTCGACACCGCTGACGTCTACGGCGGCGGCAAGAGCGAAGAGATTATCGGGCGGGCGATTGCGGGACGGCGCGATAAAGTGCTGATCGCCACCAAGTTCGGCAACCCGATGGAGCATCAGGGCAAGGGAGCCAGCGCCCATTACGTCCGTACCGCCGTCGAGGCCAGCCTCAAGCGCCTCAATATCGACGTCATCGACCTGTACCAGCTTCATACGCCCGACCCGCACACGCCGATTGCCGAGACGCTCGGCGCGCTCGATGAGCTGGTCAAAGCCGGGAAAGTGCGCGAAATCGGCGCGTCGAACTTCTCCGCCGAGCAGCTTCGCGCGGCTGAAGCGGCAGTCCAACCGGGCGCGGCGCGCTTCGTCAGTCTGCAGAACGAGTTCAGCATGATCCGGCGCGGCAGCGAAGAAGCCGAAGTCCTGCCGCTGTGCGAACAACTGAAGATCGGCTATCTGCCCTATTTCCCGCTGGCGAGCGGCCTGCTGACCGGCAAGTATCGCCGAGATCAGGCGCTGCCCGAAGGGACGCGCATCACATCCGGTGTGGGCCAGCATGGCCGCTGGCTTAACGACCACAATATGAAGCGAGTCGAAGACCTGGCCGAGTTCGCCGAGTCCCATGAACACACGCTGCTGGAGCTGGCCTTCGTCTGGCTGCTGGCGCATCAGGCCGTCGCATCAGTCATCGCTGGCGCAATGAAACCGGAGCAGGTTCAGGCCAACTCGAAAGCGACTGACTGGCATCTGAGCGAAGCTGACCTGTTAGCGGTCGATAAAATTCTCGCTCAACCGGCATAACTACGTCTGCTGCTCGAACCGCTCCCCCTCTTTCACCCGACTATTCCCCCGGCCTATCCTTCGCCTCTCTCTCCCTCCTGGAGCGGGGCCGGGGCCGGGAGTGAGGATATTTCCATGCGTCTTTCCATCCTCGATCAATCGCCGATCCCCGACGGCTTCACGGCGGCGGATGCGCTCAACAACACCATCGACCTGGCGAAGCTGGCCGACCGGCTCGGCTATCATCGTTACTGGATCGCCGAGCATCATGCCATCGACTCGCTGGCGAGTCCCGCGCCAGAGATTTTGCTGGCGCGAATCGGCGCAGAGACATCGACCATTCGCATCGGCTCCGGCGGCGTGATGCTGCCGCACTACAGCCCGCTCAAGGTGGCCGAAGTCTTTCGGATGCTCTACGCCCTCTATCCCGACCGCGTCGATCTCGGCATCGGGCGCGCGCCGGGTGGCACGCCGCTGGAAACCTACGCCCTGCGCCGCGACCGACCGACCGACGCGGTTCCCGACGACTTTCCCGAACAACTGGTCGAGCTGATGGCCTTCCTTGACCATGACTTTCCTGAAGGCCACCCATTCGCCCGCATCCACGTCTCGCCGGATATGCCCGGCAAGCCGGATGTCTGGCTGCTCGGCTCCAGCCCGTGGAGCGCCAGCGCGTCGGCGCAGTTGGGGCTGCCCTACGCTTTTGCCCACTTTATCGGGCCGCAGAACACGGCGACCGCCATCGACTACTACCGCGCGCACTTCACGCCCGCCCGCGATCTGGACGAGCCTGACGTGATTCTGGCGCTCGGCGTGATCTGCGCCGACAGCGACGAGGAAGCCAGCCGAATCGCCTCGTCGTCGCGGCTGATGTATCGCTGGATGCGGCAGGGCATCACCCGCAAAGTGCCGACCGTCGAAGACGCGCTGGCGGCGCTCGGCCCGGACGGCAGCGAGAACCGTCCCGGCCAGATCGTCGGCTCACCGGCGACTGTCGTGACTGAGATTCAGAAGCTGGCCGATTCGCTCCGTGCCGACGAAGTGATGGCCGTCACCATCGTCCACGACCATCAGGCGCGCCGCCGCTCGTATGAGCTGCTGGCCGACGCCTTCGGGCTTCAGCCGCAGGTCGCTCACGGCTGACCGCATCCCCGGCCTACTGCGGGTCGAGGATGCGGTCGAACTCCCCACACTGCGCCGCGTGTCGATAGCAAAGCAGCCTGATGAAGCCGCCTAATCGGTCAGGTGGCCGGTCAGGGTCGTGACGGTCGGGTTAGCCCAGGCGACATTCGGCTCGATCTGCATCTGAAGCTGGTCGCCTGTGTAGTGAAAGCGCATGGTCGGACAGAATTCGCCCTCGTAGAAACAGAGCCGCACCTCGTAGCTATCCGGCGCTGTCCAGGCCCCCGACGCCGCGACCGGCTCATCGCCCCGTCCATGCATGTCGGTCATTCCTCTTTGCCATCTACCGCCGCCCACCTGAATCAGATGCGCGCCGCGTCCGTCGCGCAGCACGAGCGTGCTGCCCGTATCACTCGATTGGAGAGTGACACTCTCAAGCTCCAGATCATTCGGATCGAGCAGGTAAGGCTTCCCCCACCAGCGCTCCATGCCCGGCGACGAGGGCTGCCCGTGGGGCAGCGGCAGCGAGAGCGTCGCCAGTGTGTCGCGCAGTTCGCCGTGAGCCTGTGGATTGGCAGCCAATGCCTGTGGCTGCATGGCGGGCAGAAGATGCGTCCAAACTTTGTCCAGCACCGCCTGCAAGTCGCGGACGCCGCTGAAGATCGCCAGCACGGCATCCTGTTCGGGCATCACGACGCAGTATTGACCAAAAGCGCCGTCGCCGCGATAGCAGTCATGGCGGCAGCGCCAGAACTGGTAGCCGTAGCCAACTATCCAGTCAGGGTTGGTCTGGGTATTGCTGTTATCAGAGTGGGCGCGTGTGGCCTCGGCGATCCAGGCCTCTGACAGGATACGCTGGCCGTTCCACATCCCCTGCTGAAGGTACATCTGGCCGAAATGGGCAATGTCTTCGAGACGGACGTGCAGGCCAGTCCCGCCGAGGCTGATGCCCTGCGGATCAATCTCCCACGAGGGATTCTCGATTCGCAGCGGATCAAACAGGCGTGGGCGCAGGTAATCCAGCAGCGGCTGGCCCGTCAGCTTCGTGATGATGGCCGAAAGCATATAGGTCGCCCCGGTGTTGTAGCGAAACCATGTTCCCGGCGCGTATTCAACCGGCAGCGACAAAAAGGCGCGAGGCCAGTTCTGATCGTATCCGCCTCGGACGCGCTCATAGGTGTCGTCCATGTGGCCGGTGTTCATCGTCAGCAGGTGGCGCACGCGCATGGCTTTGAGGTTCTCATCAGGATCGGCGGGCGCGTCGTCGGGAAAGAACTTCAGCACCGGATCGTCCACCGAAAGCAGCCCCTCAGCCACCGCCAGCCCGATGCCACTGGACGTGAAGCTCTTGCTCAGTGAGAACAGCGAGTGCGGGAACTGTGGCCCATAGGGCGTCCACCACCCTTCGGCAGCGACCTGCCCGTGACGCAGCAGCATGAAGCTCTGCACCGCGTCCAGCGGGTGGCTGTGCTGCTCGACTGCGCGAACGAAATCCAGAACCGCTGAGGAAGGGATGCCCTCGGCTTCCGGGGTACTCCGCTTCAATAAGGCCGTGTTGGTCATCGTGTCACTCTACCCTTCTCCATCGTCTCGGCTCCGGTCACGTCCTTCTATTGTTCACGTCTGCCCCGTTCCAGCCAGTCGGCAGCCTGACTTTCCCGACCTGTCAACAACTCTGGCGGTCGCGCGCCGGACAGGGTGATAAGCGCAGCGGCGAGATCAATCGAATAAAGCCAGAGGCCGGAAGGCGGATAGAACAGGTTGATACAGGAACAACGCTAAACAACCTCGTGGCCTCTGGCATAAAGTGGGGTGATTGTATACAAGCGGCAGGCATTGTATATAACCTTGACAGATTATATAAATGCCAGCTACTCTATGATTGTTACAAAGCGTCCCTTTTGATAATTTTTGATAACTGGAGAAGAAAATGTCGGCTTTCAAGCACTCCCGTTTTGTCGTCATGATGCTGGTTGTCGCGCTGGCTCTCGGCGTGCTGGCCCCTGCCGCGCTGGCGCAGGATGACCAGATCACCATCGGCTTTGCCGTCCACGTCAAAGGCAACCCGTTCGTCCAGCAAATTATCGACGGCGCGCAGGCGGCAGCCAAAGACCTGGGCGTGACGCTCAATGTCGGCGGGCCGGAAGACGGCAACGCGGACGCTGAACTCCAGATCGCCCAGAACTTCGTCGCGGCGGGCGCTCAGGGGATCGCCATTTCCGTCCAGGGCGAGTCGATGGCGAACGGCCTGAACGACATGGTCGATCAGGGCATCCCGGTCGTCCAGTTCAACCTGTTGAGCAAGAACGTCAAAGGCCCCTACGTCGGCGAAAAGTCGGTGCAGAGCGGTCGCATCCTCGGCCAGATGATCGTCGATAAGCTCGGCGGCACGTCGGCTACCGGCGATGTCATCATCGGCAACTGCTTCCCCGGCGTCCCCGTGCTGGAGAACCGCGCCAGCGGCGTCATCGAGTCGCTCAAGAAGGCTCCCGGCCTGAACATCCTCGGCCCGTTTGATGTCAAGGTCAGCGCCGTCGATAACTACAACAACTGGCAGCAGCAGTACGCCGCGCACCCTGACGCCGTCGCCCTGATCGGCCTGTGCGCGCCCGACGTCGAGAGTCTGGGCAAGCTGAACAGCGAGAACGGCGACAAGTTCGTCGCTGGCGGCTATGACCTGACCGAAGGCAACCTCAAGGCGATCAAGGAAGGCCATGCTTACGTCACGCTCGGCCAGAGCGCCTTCGTTCAGGGCTACCTGCCGGTCGTCATGCTCGTCAGCGCCATCCGCAACAAGGAAACCCTGCCGCTGGAGTTCGCCAACGCCGGTACGCAGGTCGTGACTGCCACCAGCGTCGATATGGGCAACGGCCTGCCCGCCCTGACCTTCGACGAACTGCTCAAGCTCTCGGCTGACCCGGCGGCGACGGCGGAATACTACAAGCCGTGGTCAAGCTGCGTCACCGGCCCCGGCTGGATGTGCGGCCTGCAACCCATCGAAGCTGAGTCGCAGTAACCCTTCGCATCTGCACGTCTTAAGGCAGCGGGCGACTTACCCGGTCGTCCGCTGCCTGTCGATCTGAGTCATGATGGTTGCGCCTGAAAATCCCCTCGTCTCGGTCAAAAAGCTGGTCAAGCGCTACGGCGGTGTCGTCGCGCTCGACAGCATGAATCTGGAAGTGCAGCGCGGGACGGTTCACGCCGTCGTCGGCGAGAATGGCGCTGGTAAATCGACCCTCATGAAAACGCTGGCCGGGGTCGTCAGGCCAGACAGCGGGACGATTCAACTCAACGGTCAGCCCGTGACGCTCGATTCGCCGCAGCAGGCACGAGCGCGCGGCATCGGCATCGTCTATCAGGAATTGAGCCTGTTCCCGCAGCGCTCGGTGCTGGCAAACCTGTTTGTCAACCACGAACCGACGCGCCACGGCCTGATTTCCAGCCGCGCGATGGAAGAACAGAGCCGCAATTTACTCGGCCAGCTCGGCCTGCGGGTCGATGTCTACGCCCCGGTTGGTCGCCTGAGCATCGGCGAGCAGCAGTTAGTCGAGTTATGCCGCGTGCTGCTCGAAGAACCGCGCCTGCTGATCCTCGACGAGCCAAATTCGGCCCTCAATGAGCGCGAAACCGAGCGGTTGTTCGCCGTTCTGCACCAGCTTCGCGCGCGCGGCATCACCATGCTTTACGTCTCGCACCGGCTCGAAGAGGTTTTTTCGATCTCCGACCGGGTGACGGTGACGCGCAATGGCCGCGATGTGCTGACGAAAGACCGCGCCGACCTGACTATCCCCGAAGTGATCGAAGGGATGATCGGCACGCATCAGGAAGCGTTATTCCCGCCGCCGCTGCCGATCAAGGCCGGACAGCAGACGCAGATTGTCGTCAAGGGGTTGAGCGGCGGGGCGTTGAAGGATGTCGATTTTACAGCCCGTTCGGGCGAGATTGTCGGCTTCGCCGGGCTGGAAGGCTCCGGCGTCACGACGCTGCTCGGCCTGATGTTCGGTCTGGAGAAGGCCAGAACCGGGACTGTGACCTATCCCGACCAGAAGGGGCTGCCGCGCAGCCCGACCGAAGCAGCCCGGCGCGGCGTTTGCCTCGTCCCCGCCGACCGCAAGCGCAACGGCCTGATGCTCGACCAGAGCCTGATTGCCAACCTGAGTCAGGTCATCGTCGGCGCGTTGTCTGACCGAGCGCCGTGGTACAACCGGCAGGTCGCGGCAGAACGCGCCCGACGCCAGATCGACCAGCTCCATATCAAGACGCGCTCGCCCTATGCGCTGGCGAATCAGCTTTCGGGCGGCAATCAGCAGAAAGTCGTCATCGGCAAATGGCTGGAGATCGCGCCGAAGATCATCCTGCTCGACGACCCGACGCGCGGCGTCGACGTCGGCGCAAAACGCGAGATTTACGGGCTGATTCGCCAGATGTCGTCCGAGGGGCGCATCGTCCTGTTCAGCTCGACCGAGCTATCAGAATTGATCGGCCTGTGCGACCGGATCATCGTCCTCTATCGCGGGCGGCTAGCCGGAGAACTGAGCGGCAGCGACATTCAGCAAAGCACGCTGCTGCACCTGATTAACACCGGCGAAAGGCCGCCGAACTCACCCTCTGACTCCCTCGCCGCAGGCAGGGAGGGGGAATCGAGGCCGTAGCGGTATGATGGATCGTGTCCGCGCCAGCCACCAGATCGGCCTCGATCAATGCGGTATCCGAGACAAGTTGTTCAGCAGCAAACACGGAACAACGGGCGTGACGCATCATGCCCAAAACCACGTTCACGATCAAATTTACGAGTGCCATGAGTTTTGAAGGAGAATCCACCATGATCCGTCGCGCGTTTGTCATGCGCCTCAAGGAAGGCGCGCTGGATGAGTATATCCAGCACCACGACACCATCTGGGAAAAGTGGCCCGCGCTGGTCGAGGAAATGAAGAAAAGCGGCATCCACTCGATTACCACTTTCGAGGATAACCCGAACCTGTTCCTGTTCTCCGAGGTCGAGAGTGAGGACTCATGGGATAAGCTATGGCATTCCGCCATCCATGACCAGTGGTCGGCAGAAGCCATGAACCCGCTGATGTTCTTCCGCCCCGATGGGATCGTCGAGTCAAAAGACGTCCACGAGATTTTCCATCTGGAGCCGTTCAAAGGGCCGGGCGCGAAGTAGAGTAAAGGCCAGACGATGACCGAACTGAAAGGCAAAATTGCCGTCGTCACCGGGGCCAGCCGCGGACTGGGCCAGCGCGCTGCCATTCGGCTCGGCGTGCGCGGCGTGGCCGTGGCGCTGGTCGCTCGCAGCGAGCCGCAGCTCCGCGAGACGGCGGCGATGATCGAGCAGCACGGCGGGCGCGCTATCGTCGTCCCCGCCGACCTGAGCAGCCCCGGCTTCGCCAGCGGCCTGAAGCAGGCCGTCGAGAGCCAGTTGGGCCAACCGTCGATTCTCGTCAACGCGGCGGGCATCTTCGGGCCGATTCAGCTCATCAGGGATTCGGAGCCGAAGGCGTGGATCGAGACGATCATGATTGACGCCATCAGCGCCTACCTGACCTGCAATGCCTTCGTCGGCGGCATGATCGACCAGCAGTGGGGCCGAATCGTCAACGTGACGTCGGCGGCCTCGCTGCACCCGCCGGGGCCGATCAACAGCGCTTACGGCACGGCCAAAGCGGCGCTCAACCAGTTCACGCGTCATCTGGCCGCCGAACTCGAAGGCACGGGCGTGACAGCCAACGTGATCCATCCCGGCGACGTCAAAACCGAGATGTTCGAGTACATCCGTGAGACATCAAGCACAATGGGGCCGGAAGCCGATGCCTACAAGCAGTGGGTGGCGTGGATGGATGAAACCGGCGGCGACGACCCGGAAAAAGCTGCCGACCTGATTATCGATCTGATGGGCGACGCGGCAGCTTCGGTCAACGGACAATTTCTGTGGATCAAGGACGGCTTGCAGGCCCCGATACCCAGTTGGGGCGAGCCGGACAGCGCCCAGCCCTGGCGAAAGTAACCTCTATGGCGAATCCCGGTCCCTCGAACAGCGAACCATCCGCGCCGCCGCGTCGTCGCGGCATCCGCCTGCCGGAAGAAATCGGCGTCATCGTCGCGCTGATCGTGCTGGTTGCGATTGTCGGCATCGCCCGACCGCGCTTCCTCAACCCGATCAACATGCTCCAGATCATCGGCAACACGACGTTTCAGGGCATGATCGCGCTCGGCATGGTCTTTCTGCTGGCGATCCGCGAAATCGACCTGTCGGTCGGCTGGATGTTCAATTTCACCGCCGTCGTCACCGCCCTGCTGATGGTGGCAGGCTGGAACCCGTGGCTGGCGGCGCTGGCTGGCATCATTTTCGGCGGGCTGCTCGGCCTGGTCAACGGCCTGCTGTCGGTCAACCTGCGCCTGCCCGCGATCATTATCACGCTCGGCACCTACTCGATGTTCCACGGCCTGTCGCTGGTCGCCAACCAGTCGCGGCCCATCGTCGCGCCTGACCAGACCGGCAGCTTCTTCACGCTGATTACGACCAAGATCGGCGGCGTACTCCCCGTCGTCGCCATCGTCTTTATCGCGCTGGCCGTCGCCCTGCATCTGATGCTGCACCGGACGCGCTTCGGCTATCGCGTGCAGGCCATCGGCAGCAACCCGGAAGCGGCGGAGCTTGCCGGTATCCCGATTGCGCGGGTGCGGCTGCAAACGCTGGTGCTGATGGGCGCGATCTGCGGGCTGTCCGGCGCGCTGTTCATCGGCTTTCGCGGCGCGATTGACCCGACGACCGGGCAGGATTTCGCCCTGACCGTCATCGCCGCCGCCATCATCGGCGGGACGCCGCTCTCCGGCGGCTGGGGGACGATCATCGGCGCAGTCGCCGGGATGCTGATCATTCAGGTCATCAGCAGCGGCATCATCTTCTTCGGCATCGACGCGACCTGGAGTACCTTCGTCACCGGCGCGGTGATCGTGCTGGCCGTCGTCCTTGATCAGGTCGTGCGCTATCAGCGCCGCCGCAGCGCCGAGCGCGTCGAGGATTAAACCACGCTGCCCCCGCCGGACTCTGGTATGATGGACGCATCCGCCAGTCCGGCAGCGAGGGATGTGGAATGAGCGAAGTCACTGTCCTTTCCATTGATCTGATCGTCTCCGACCCAAAAATCCGCAGTGGCCGCCCGATCATTGCCGGAACGACGATGCGCGTGCAGGACATCGTTACCGGCTACCGATTTAAGGGCTACACGGTCGACGATCTGGTGATGTACTACCCCCATCTGAGCCACGCGCAGATTCATGCGGCGCTGGCGTACTACTACGCGCATCAGACGGAAATCGACCAGCAGATCGCAGATGACGCAGAATTCGCCGCCAGGGCAAAGGCTGAAGGTCTTGGACAACGCCATTCGCCTTTACTTCGATGAGAATGTCGAAACGGTCGTTGCTGACCAACTCAGGCAGCGTGGTATTGAAGCGATAACTGTACGGGACTTGGGGCTGCGGGGAGATACCGACGAAAACCATCTTCGGCGGGCAACTCAAATGGGTTATGTCGTCTGTACCTACGATACAGATTATCTACGACTCAATGCGGAAGGCATTTCCCACGCGGGTATTGTTTTCGCGGTCAAGGAAAATACATCGCTGGGCGATTGGGTACGCAAGCTCGAACTGATTTGCCGCGTTTATAGCGCTGAAGATATGCAAAATCAGGTTGAGTATCTGTAATACCTTGTGAATCAAAAACAGGGCTTCCCGCGTGGGATTGCCCTGTTTTGCGTCCGGGTCAGCAAGCCTTACACCTGACTGGCAACCGCCGTTGCAGCGGGTGTCGGCAGCATCGCGCCGAGGATCCGCTCCATCGCCATCGTGTGGCTGCACACGCCGCGACTGCGGAAAAACGAGCAGTCGCACGACCAGCGTCCCTCGTGGAACTGGGTGTGATGGTCGCTGTTTTCGCCGTGGAAGGTGACTTCGAGAGCCGAGAAATGGACGCGGTCAGGTTCTTCAGAATAACGCCTGGCCTTCTCGACATCGCTGACGACGTTCTGACCGGGCGCGTAAGGCAGCGGCTCGCGCTTGAGCATCGGGCGCAGCGTTCGCTCCATCGACATGATGTGCGGGCAGATGCCGTGGCGGTGGAAACCGGGGCAGTTGCACTGCCAGCCCTCAGCGCTGAGGATCATCTGATAGGTGCTGTTATCTCCCTTGAAATCGGCGGTGAGGCTGTTGAATGTGATTCGGCTGCGTTCCTGAGCGTACTGCCGGGCCTTCTCGATTTTGCCGATCATTCCGTAGTCCATTGGGAAAACCTCCTGCTTTCTTTGGGAAATCTGGGATATGGACCTGAAAAAGAACGCGCGGTTGGGGCAACTGCCCGAACCGCGCGTTTAGTGACTACGTCTGAGTCGAAACCCTAATTTTGCTGGCCGCAACACTTTCATGATGCACCTCCTTCAACTGCGCCAACTACTCATAGTTTAACGCAGCTTTAAATTAGCGTCAACCAACCGAACGTTAAGATTAGCCGCTGATCTCCTGACATTTGTCCTATGTTTTGCGCGTGATCTCCCAGGCCAGGTGATTGATTTCGGGCAGGATCAGCTTCTCCAGCGCGGTCTTGACGGCGTTCGGGCTGCCCGGCATCGAGACGATCAACGTGCCGCGATAGACGCCCGCCGTCGCCCGACTGAGCATGGCCGCCGCGCCAACCTCGTTCCAGCTTAACATGCGGAACAACTCGCCGAAGCCGACCATTTCCTTTTCGAGCTTACGGCTGATGACGTCGTAGGTCGTGTCGCGCTGGCTGATGCCTGTGCCGCCGTTGAACAGGACAATCTGCACTTCGGGCAGCGCGGCCAGCTCGTCGAGGACGGCGGCTACCTGATCTGGCTCGTCCTTAATCAGCCGATAGGCCGCCACTTTATGCCCCTGCTCGGCCATCGCCTCATCGATATAAGCGCGATTGGCGTCGTTTTCCGGCGTGCGCGTGTCGCTGACTGTGACGATAGCGACTGTCACCGGGCCATGCCCGGCCTTTTCGCGGTGTTCCTGCGTTCCCATTGCTGTTCTCCTATCGCTCGCGCCGCCAGAGCGCCGTGGCATTGATGCCATCCTCGGTCAGCGAGAACTCGACGAAACCAAAACGGGCGTACAACTGCCGCGCGACCTCGTTGTTGTTACGATAGCTAATCAGAATTTGATCGCCGTCGAGTCTGGCGGCGATCTCGGCCATGACCAGCGTCAGCGCCTGCGCGCCGTAGCCGTGCTGCTGATAGCGCGCGTCGATCATCAGATGGCGAATCTTCCAGCGGCCATCCCCCGGCTCACGGCTGGTGAGCGCCAGACCGACCATCTCGGCATCGGCGTAGATCGCCCGAAACGTTGGCTCAGGGAAAAATTGTCCGCGCGCCAGCACATACAGATTATCATGCAGGAAGCCGCGCTGCGCCGCGTCAACTTCGAGCAGGCTGGCTTCTTCCCAGTTGTCGAGCGTCACAGGCTCCAGATGAATCGCCATATCTACGCCTATTCGACCGTGAATTGTCCGGCGATCACCCAGTTGGCTCCCGCGTCCTTGCCAGTCGTCGGCAGCGGCGCGTCGGTAGCCGGGTCGAGCACCATCACCTCAATATTGTACACACCGGGAGGCGCGGATGGGTTAAGGTTGAGGTCATAGCCGATCTGCCAGATGTCGTCCAGCGCCCACGTCGTGACCGGCGCGCGCTGAAGCAAGCCGTTAGCGCGGTCGAGCGCCGCGCCCCAGACCTGCCCGACGCCGTCGGCGAAACGAACGCGCGGGACAAAATCAGCCCCGGCGCGGAGCGTCTGCCAGTAGAGGATGACCTGCACCCAGTTGCTCGGCGGGTGCAGCCGCGTATCGCCCGCGCTGCCGCGTGTGACCGGCACGATCACGCCGCGCAGCGCCGCCACATCGCCAAAACGCGCGTCGAGCGGTCGCGCATCCGGCGGCAAAGCGCTGCGTCGCGGGTTGAAGTCATCGTATTGCAGCCGCATCCCCGCCGGAAACACCTCGGTCATGGTCACGGCGCGCTGACGGAACCACGCCTCAGCCAGATTATCGGGATCGGAGACTTCCGGCTGATAGCGCACGAGCCAGACACCATCATGGCCCTGCGTCAGCGCGTCGAGCGTCGGCGCGTAATCGACATCAGCGGACAGGTGCGGGAAAATGCCCGTGACCGGCGCAGCGCCGTGGTAGTGAAAGCGGAAGGCTTCCTGTCCGAAGTCGGGGATGACGATGACCGCGTCGCCGGGGCGCTCATGCGCCTGAACGAAGGCGGCGGCAGCGGCGAAATCGTCGCGCGTCGTCCGGTCGAGATCAGCGCCGATACCCCACGCGCCTGCGCCGACCAGCACCAGCAGTAACACCCCAACACCTACTTTTTCTAAAGTTTTTCTTCGCTTGAACCCGCTCGTTGAACCCGCGAACGTATCCTTCAACATCTGCTTCTCCCCTCTCCCACTGGGAGAGAGGCCGGGGGTGAGGGCCGCCGCCACCATCGCCAGCACCGGCACGACGAACGGCGCGAGGTAACGCGGCTTGTAAAATCCGGCGACCGCCGCCAGCGCCATCATGCCGAGCAGCCCGGCCCACGCCAGCGTCACCAGCGGCAGCGACCGCTGCCCGCGCCGCCAGACGAGCAGCAGCGTCACTGCCAGCAGCGCGACGATCAGGCCGGGAAACGCCAGCCGGTCGAGCAGGACGGTGTGGACGACCGCGCCGGGGATTTCGAGCGGGCTGCCGAACTGGCTGGTATTGATCGTCGCGCCGAGCCTGCGACCGGAGCGGTAGACGGCCAGCACCGGCAGCGCGAACGGCAGATAGAGAATGCCCGCTGCGCCGAGCGACATCACGCCGCCGAGGAGTGGACGCGCCTCGCGGCGGACGAGCGCGGCAACCAGCAGCGTCAATCCGCAGGCCGCAGCGATCACCACGCCGACAATCTGGGTGTAGAGCGCCGCCAGCGCGCAGGCGAACAGGCCGACAAACCAGGTCACCCGCCGCGTCTGGATTGCTTCGAGCGTGCAGACTGCCGCCGCCGCGCCGAACAACGCCAGCAGCGAGTACATCCGCAGCAGCCAACCGACATCAATCAGCAGCGGGGATGTCACCCACAGCAGCCCGGCCACCAGCCCCGCGCGCCGTCCGAAGGCGCGACCGGCCAGCCGCAGCAGCAGCGCCGCCGTCAGCAGGTCAGCGAGGATGTTCATCAGCCGCAGCGAGAGCAGATGCTCGCCTGTGACTGCCGCCCAACCCTTGAGCGCCAGAAAGTGCAGCGGCGGATGAATATCGAGCCGCAGCGCCATCAGCCCGGAGATCAGCTCGTCGGTCGGCAGGCGCGAGAGTGACAGACTGAAGCCATCGTCGCCTTCGAGACCGTGATAGTCGTAGAGCGCCATGCGGACGGCGAATCCGGCCAGCAGCACGGCCAGCGCCATGGCAATCCACTGAGCGCGGAAAGATCGGACGGAAAAATTACGCATGAGGCGAGTATAGCGCGACGCCGTGAGGCTTAGAAACTGTGCAGATTTTTCGCCGCAAGGCAAACGCATCAAATTTGATCGGAGTTTCAAGAAAGCTCATATCGGTTTATCCAGGGTCAACGGTAACGTAGGGGCGACCCGGCGGGTCGCCCCTACAAACCCTCATGACCTTTTATAGTCTGAGCTGCGATTTTGATGCGTTTGCCCTGTTTTTCGCCGCTGGCTTGAAGCCGGTGTACGATAGACGTAACGAAAACGTCATGGGAGCCACAGCCATGAACGACTGCGACATCGCGCTGGCCCTGCCGGGAGCCGAGGAGCATCTCCGATGATCGCCCCGCGCGAGCCTGTCCTCAGCCGTCACCGGCTGCCGCGCGGCTATCGCGTCGGCCTGACAGTGCTGTGGCTGACCCCGCTCACCCTGCTGACGCTGACGATCATTGGACGGCTCGGCCTGACGACGGCGCTGCTCGACCCGCGCTTTCTGCTCCCGGCGCTGATCGCCACGATTCCAGCGCTCTATATCTGGCAGGAAGGCATCGACGTGCTGCCGAGCGGCATCGTCCGCCGGGTGCATGTGCCGCGCTATTATTCTAACGAGACGCTGGAAACGTGGTACTTCGACGCCCGCTCTGACCGTCGTTTGCTGACTGTCTGGGACGCGGACAATCAAAAAGTCGTCGAGTGCCGCGCCGGTCATCTGACCGACTTACCGGCGCTGCTCGACACGCTCAGGGAACGGGTGCGCTATCGGGGATTCCCGCGCTAGAGGGCGCGCAGGCAGGAAATCAGGCGGCTAATCATCGAGCGGTCGGTGTGCATCAGGGTGGTGCGCTGGGCCAGATCACGCAGGCGCGCGATCTCGTTCATCAGCTCGGCGCGATGCACCGTCTCGCCGTTGACGTTGTACCAGTGGTTGCCGATGTAGCGGCATTGAGGATCACGCCGGTTGACGCGCCGGTAGGCTTTACGGTAGTCCTCGACCACGTAGCGAGGCGGTAGGGTCGGATCGTCGCCGATCATGATTGTCGTCATCTGCATCCCCGCCGGAGTCCATCGCGCACTTTCATGAACACCATGAATTATATATGGATTTTTACGGTCATGGCGCAGCAGAATTAATCCAATTTTCAGCCATAGGACTAAATACCTAGTTGAGCAGGATACTGCTGCGGGCGGCTATCATGCTGGTGACGGCGCTGGCGGGGATCATCCTCGCCGGAGTCGTGGTCGCGCGCGCCGTCGAGCCACCGCTCGCGCCGCTGCTGTTCGCCAACCGCTCGACGCTTCACGTCCGCGCGCTCGGCTGCACCTCGCTCTTCGGCCCGTGCGCGCCGCTCGATCACGCGCTGATCGACGATCTCGACCGAGTGCAGGCGGTCTCAAGCTGGTCGCCGGATGGACAGTTCATCGCCGCCCATTTCAGCGTTGGCTGGCGGCTCTATCGGGCTGACTGCCTGCTCGGCGACGGAAACTGCTCTGGCGTCCCGCTCGATACCGATGGCGGCGTCGATCTGCGCGTCGCCTGGGGGCCGGACGGCAGCGCCATCGCCTACTCGATTCACGGCGGCAGCACCCTGCGCGTCCAGCTACGCGGCTGCTGGACAGGCGGCAACTGCCAGACGATCAACCTCGATTCAGTCTACGCCCTGAGCCAGCCCGCCTGGTCAGCCGACGGGCATTACATGGCCTTCGCTGGCGCGCCGCACGGCTTCTTCATGCTCCACGCCGACTGTCTCGGCAGGCCAGCGACCTGCGCGCTGTCGGGCGTGGCCGTCGACCCCGATCAATACTGGTGGCCGTCGCTCTCGCGTGACGGCCATCGGCTGCTCTACAACACCTACGGCAGCCGCATCTACCAGAAAGTCTTTCTGCTTGACCTCGACAGCGGCGCGACACGCGACATCAGCCCCCAGCGCGACGACGCCTTTCAACCGTCGTGGGACGATTCCGAGCGCTACGTCGCCTACGTCTCGCCCGACGGCATCGGCGGCAACGCCAACCTCAACGTCTACGTCTACGATCTGGCGCGCGGGCTGACGGCTCCGGCGGTCATCCTGCCGGGCAACGACACCTTTCCAGCGTGGGTTCCGCCGAGCCGCGCCATCGGCTGAGCAGCAGCCCGCGCGCAGGCCGTTTATAATCGACAGCGAGCGAGTGAAGCAGAGGAGTACGGGCCATGAAACGGTTGACCGGGCTGATCGTCGTGCTGCTGACATTACTGGGCGTGGCCGTCGAGGCGCAGGGGACACCCGGCCCGCTGGTTATGCTGGTCAACGGCGCGGACCTCTGGCAGTCGTTCCCGGCAGGGCAGTTCCCGGTGCGGCTGACGGTCAACGGCTACGTCGACCGCCCTTACCTCTCGCCCGACGGCACGCGCATCGCCTACAAGGTCACGGCGGACATCGGCATCAAGGCGCTTCAGCAGACCGGCGGGCTGGTCAGCGAACTGCCGAGCGATCTCGAAATTCGCACCCTCGGCAGCGCGGGCGTGCTGCGCTTTGTCACTCAACCTTCAGACGCGACCTACGACGCCGGTTCGCCCAACAACGCCGTCATCCGTTCCGCGCCAGGCTGGTCGCCGGACAGCGCCCGCCTCGCCTGGACAGAAGAAATCACCCCCGGCTCGATCCGCCGCCTGACGCTCTACGACATCGCCAGCAATACCACCCTCAGCATCGCCACCGATCTGCCAGTCCAGAACGGCTTTCAGCAAACCATGCCCGTGCGCTGGGGGACGGGCGGCATCGCCCTGTTGAGTACCGTCTCCGACCCGGATAACGCCGCGACCGGCGGGACGCTGCAATCAATCCTGTTTTACAGCCCCGACGGCACCCATCTTTCGACCGCGCCGATCAGATTGAACGTCGGGGAATATCTGTACGACTTCGAGTGGATCAGCGCGGGCGGCGTCGATAAGCTCGGCCTGATTTACAGCACCGGGCGCTGGGATGTGATCGACCCTGCCGATGGCTCGGTCAGCCCGTTGACCGGCGTAGCTCAACTCTACAGCCTGACCAACCCCAACGGGCTGGCGCTCGATTTTGGCGTGACCAACCTGCCGGATCGCGGGCCATCGTTCACCTGGACGGCGATCATCCCCGGCGCGCCGTCAATTCCGTTGACTTTCACCGGGCCGATTGAGTGGATCACGATTTCGCCGGTGGGTGACTCGATTGCCTACGCCGATGGCGGCATCGCCTACGTCTGGCACGATGGGCAGGCGTCCGAGGTTCCCGGAACCAACCCGTCTGACCTGAGCGCCGCCGAGATGGTCTGGGGGCCGGTCGGCTGGCGCAGTCATCCGGGCTAGCAGTTCGTCAAGTGACGAGGACAGTCAGCGCTGAAAGCGTGCTGCATTTCCTGCTCGCGCCAATCAAGACGCGCTCAGGAGTTTTGTGCCAGATTACGTCCTCGCCGCCAGAAGCTGAAAGCCCCCTGGCGGCGATTTTTTCCGCCCGAATGGTTTGCGGTGTACAATCGGAAACAAACGATTTGTAAACCATAGCGGCGCGACGCCGGATCGGGAGAGGAATCATGACGATTGTCCGCAGAAGCAGGATCGGGGCGCTGGCGCTGCTCGCGCTGGCGCTGATGACTCTCGGCGTCGCGCCCGCGCTGCGCGCTCAGGACGCCACTTCGCCGCTGGTGCTGCTGATCTCCGGCGATTATTATCTCTGGGACGGCGGCAGCGCCGCGCCGATGCAGCTCACCAACTGGGGCTACAATCAGCAGCCGTCACTCGCCCCCGACGGCTCGCAAATCGCCTATATGTCTTATGCCCAGATCACCGCCGATGCCATCACCCGATCTGGCGGAATCGGCGGCGGCGAACTGCCCGGCAACATCTGGCTGCTGGCTCCGACGACGGCCAACGCCGAGCGCGTCGCCGATCAGCCGCCGAACGCCTCATTCTTCATCCAGAACGTCCCCGACAATGCGACGGTGCGCTCGAAGCCAGTCTGGTCGCCCGGCGGCGATAAGCTGGCGTGGACGGAGTTCACCCTGCCCAACAATCTGGTCAATCAGATCGTCGTCTACGACATCGCCACCAAAACTGCCACGACCCTCGTCAAGGAAACACCCGCTCAGGCCGGTGTCCCCGTCCCGGCAGACCTGATCTGGACGAGCGACGGCCTGATAATGCGCAGCACGACGCTGGATGCGGCGACGCAGACCTTCGTCGATTCGTTCCTCGTCTATGACACGCAGGGCAGCCTGCTGCGGACGATCTCAGCGACCACAGATAACCAGCGCATCCTGGTCGATACGCTGCCGGTGCTGTACGGCCCGCAGAGCTACATCGCCGCGCTCTACTCGACCGGTCAGTGGGCGCTGATCGACCCGCGCGACGGCACGACGCAGCCCGCCGCCGCCGCGCCCGAACTGTACAGCCCGAACGCGGTCAATGGCATCGTCGCATCGAGCCTCATCAACGACGACCGCAGCATCTCAATTCAGCTTCACAACGCCAACGGCGAAGCGCTCGGCCAGCCGGTCAATATCGGCTTCAGCTTCGACCATGTCGCCCTGTCGCCCGATGGGAACGCCGCCGCCTTCATCCTCTACAATCCCGCCGTCAGTTCCGCCGAGGATACCGTCACCATCTGGCACGGCGGCGAACTGACGCGCGTGCCAACCGTCGGGCCGACATCCTACCTGACGGCCTTCACCTGGGGCGTCGGCGCGTGGCGCATCCCGAACACGCCGACCGCCTCGCAGCCGCCGCCTGAAGCCACCGCCGCCGTCACGTCAGAGCCGACGGCAGCCGCAACTGCCGAAACGCCGGTCGTCCCGACGTCGGAAGTCACCGCTGCGCCGGCGGCCTTCGCCTGCCCCGGCGCGCCCGCCTCGCGCCTGACACTCGGCGGCGAGGGCCGCGTGATCGACACCAACGCCGCCAACAACCTGCGCGAGAGTCCGTCGCTTCAGGGCGAGATCACCGCCGTCATTCCGCCGCGCGGCGAGTTCATCGTCACGACCGGGCCGGAATGCCAGGATGGGATCGTCTGGTGGGCGGTCGATTTCGGCGGCATCGCCGGATGGACAGCCGAGAATTCCGGCGCCGATTATCTGCTCGAACCGAAGTAGTAAAGTAATCGAGAGCCGGGAGCCGAGACAAGGCTAAATCAGCCTGCTCGACTCCCGGCTCTCTTTTAACCTTCGGTGAGAATATTGGCTTTGTGACCGCCTGCTGCTGCACAAATTACAATTCGTATTATAATGGAAGTACAATTTCACTGAAACGCCCTATCCATCGAAGGAGGCAGCTATGTGGCGCAGATTGCTGGTCGCGCTCGTCGCTGTGGCAGCGCTCGCGGTCGTCATGGCCCCGCAGCCTGCGGCAGCGCAAAACGTCGTCTGGTCGGGCGATTACTACGACACCCCGACTCTTCAGGGATCGCCGGTCTTCAGCCGACAGGACGGGGCGATTGCCTTCAACTGGGGCAGCGGCTCGCCCGGTAACGGCATCGGCAACGATTACTTCTCCATCCGCTGGGCGACCGATATTTCGCTTCAGGCGGGAAATTATCGTTTCTATGCGCTGGCCGACGATAACGTGCGCGTGACGGTCGATTTCCAGTTGACGCCGCTGATCGACACTTTCGATCAGGACATTGTCGGCCAGCTCATCCAGCGCGATATCTCGCTCGGCGCGGGTTCGCATCACATCCAGATTGACTATAACGAGCTGACGAGCAGCGCTTTCGTCTTCGTCAGCTTCGCCAATCTAGCGACTAATCCGCAGGGGCCGAATTTCGCCGCGCCGGTCAATCTGCCGGTGGCGGGCGGGCCGTGGACGGCGCAGTATTATCCCAATTCGACGCTCTCAGGCAGCCCGACGCTGATTCAGTCGGAAGCTTCGCCAACGCACAACTGGGGCAACGGCTCGCCGACGCCTTCGATCCCGAACGATCACTGGTCGGCGCGCTGGACGAGCCTGCAAACGCTGGAAGCAGGCCAGTATCAACTCAGCGTCACGCCAGACGACGGCGTGCGCGTTTACATCGACGGTCAGCCGGTCATCGACCAGTGGCATATCTCCAGCGGACATCCTTACGTCGTGAACGTGCTGCTGACCGCCGGACAGCATAACTTCGCGGTCGAATACTTCGAGGAAACCGGGCTGGCCTCGCTCGACTTCAACCTGACGCAGGTCAGCGTCGCCATCCCGCCCGCCGCGCCAACGGCAGTCCCGCCGGTCAACATCCCGCCGGGAACGACGTCCGCTTATATCAATACCGGCAGGCTCAACGTCCGCGCCGCGCCCGACCCGATCAACGGCACGATCCTGACGAAGGTCAGCAAGGGCGAAACCTATCAAGTCCTCGGGCGTAACTTCGACGGCTCGTGGGTGCAGCTCAACGTCAACGGCACGATTGGCTGGGTCAACGCCTCTTACGTCATCCTGAGCGGCGGCGCGACGCTGCCGGTCAATTCAGGCATCCCGACTAACACCGGCTACTTCGTCACCGCCAGGCCATATGCTGTCTACATCCGCTCTGCGCCGTCGAACAACGCGCGGATTCTCGACGCGCTGCCGCTCGGCGCGTCCGCGCAGGTCGTCGGGCGTGACGTCACGAACTCGTGGTGGCAGATCAATTACGGCGTCTACAGCGGTTGGGTCGCCTCGCGGCTGGCCGTGATTCAGGGTGGCGCGAATATCAACGCGATTCCGATCACCGGCTAATCCATAAAGTCCTCTCCTCGTCCGGGGAGAGGGGAGAAACGATGAACGCGCGGGCAGGTCGCTGGCCTGCCCGCGCGCCTGTCAGGCCGCCGGGTATAATGCCTTCGATGAAACGGCTTCACATCTAACGGCGGCACAGGGCTATGGTCATCTTCCTTATCGCGCTGGCGCTGGTCGGCGCGGTCGTCTGGATCGCGCGTGATCGCGCGCTCACGCTGATCTATCCGAAGCGGACATTCCCTCTTGAGACGCCGTCGGCTTACGGCCTGCACGGTTGGGAAGACGCGCGCTTTCAGACGCGCGATGGCCTGACGCTGGCGGGCTGGTTCGTGCCGCCCGCGCCGCCGCTTCCCGGCGCAGTCATCGTCTATGCGCATGGCTTCGGCAGCAATCGCGGCGACCTGCTGCCGCAGGCGGCGCTGCTGGCGAAGCACGGTTACGGCGCGCTGCTGATCGACCTGCGGAACAGCGGCGACAGCGAAGGCCGCCAGACCACACTCGGTTATCAGGAGCCGCTCGACATCGCCGCCGCCGTCGATTACCTGCTGACGCGGCCAGAGGTTCACCCTGACCGAATCGGACTGGTCGGCGTCTCGCTCGGCGCGGCTTCGGCCATTCGCGCGGCGGCAGTCGTGCCGCAGCTACGCGCGGTCGTGGCCGAATCGGCTTATTCGAGCTTACAGGACAACGTCGCCGAGGGGGTGCGTCGGTTAGTCGGCCTGCCGCCGTTTCCGTTCGCGCCGCTGGTGGTGTTCTTCGCTGAGCGCGAACTGGGACAGGCCATGAGCGCCGTCCGCCCGGTGGACGACATCGGCAGCATCGCGCCGCGCGCCCTGCTGCTGATTCACGGCAGCGACGACCGCCTGATCGACGTCAGCAACAGTCAGCGCCTGTACGCAGCGGCAGGCGAGCCAAAACAGCTCTGGGTCGTCCCCGGCGGCCACCACAGCGACCTGCTGGCCGTCGCACCCGAAGAATTCGAGGCACAGGTTGTCGAGTTTCTAAATCAGTCGCTGCACAATCCTGTCTAGTTCTGGTCGCCTCATGAAAGGGCATTGGCGATGCTAAAACTACTGCTTCTTGCGCTGCTTCTTCTACCCACGCCACCTGTGCTTTACCAGCAGGCCACGAGCAATACAGCCTGTTCTTCAGGCGACTTAGCCGATTCCCAGCTCGTCGCCGGAATCAATGCCGATGTCATTGCGACTGATCCTATCCCACTCTATGCTAACCCCTCGTCAAGTGCTGAGCTGGTTGCGCGGCTGCCCACCGGAACCTTGCTCTACCTGACCACAGGCCCGGAGTGCCGCGATGGAAACATCTGGTGGCAAGGACGGTTCAATATTGAAAGCCTGCCCGGAACGCACAACTTCGGCTGGGTGGCGGAGTTCAGCAAGGGTCAGCGCCAGTTGCACCCTCGCATTCCGACGCTGAACCCAACGCTGCCGCGCACAGACGTTCCAATCACACGAGACAATGTCTCACGGATTGTATCAACTGTCGATATGGGGCCAATCGGCAGCGTCGTTCAATTTGTCTGGTCGCCTGACAGCGCTTACCTTGCAATCAGCAACGAGCGCGCCATCTGGGTCTATCACGCGGATGCGCCTGTGCCAAACACCACTCCCATCCGCCTTCCGCCTACCGCCACAGGCTTCTGGAACAACATTGGGAGCGTGGCCTTCGGCGCAAACAGTCAAACGATTGCGACCGTGGGAAGTTCTGATGGTGATCTGTATCTATGGTCAATCAACGGCGCTCCGCAGGCCCGTCTTCAGGCCCATCTCAGCGATTACGCGGGAGTGGCGACCATTGCCCCTGATTTATCCCGATGGGCCACCGCGCATTACGATGGAAGTATCCGCGTCTGGGATGCGCTTACTGGCTCGCTCCTTCAGCATTTCACAGGGCATACCATTGTCGGAGCCTTAGCGTTTACGCCGGATGACTCAACCTTAATCTCTTCAGGTGGCTTCCCGTATGCCAGTATCGGAAAGAAGGACAACTCACTTTGGAGTTGGAATGTCATCAGTGGCGAACGTCGCCGGATCGGCAGTGTAATCCTGCTTCCTCCAGGAATTGGCGGGCTAAAATCACGTCTTTCCATGAGCGCGAATGGCGACACTGCCGCAGCTTTTGTGCTTGTGCAGATAAAGAAGAATGCCACCGTACTCCTCCATATCGGGCTGATTGACACGAAAACGGCGTCAGTCCAGCGTCAGATTCCCCTTTCTGACGGGGCTACGCCCGATATGTCCTTCAATGCCGACGGAAAACTGCTGGCGGTAAACGCGATAACGTCTGTCCTGTTTATCGAAGCAGACACGGGCATTGAAGTTTTTCGGCTGCCGTTCGAGCATGTCGTTCAAAATATCGCCTTTAGCCCCGATGGGCGTCGTTTCGTCGTCGCTTATGAAGCCGATAATTTTGATAAAAACATCATCCAGTTCTGGGGAAGCAGCCGCCCATAACAGGTAAGCGGACGTAACTACTTCCCGCATCTTTAGCCGTGGGAAGTAGTCACAGGAGAGCGTTAGCGGCGCACGGTCAGCGTCGGCTGGCAAGCATCCGAGGCCAGATAGTCAATCAGATCATGGAGCATCGCCACCGCGACCGGGAGCCTGGTCTTGAGCTGATACGCCGTCATGATGACGCGGCCTTTGCCATAGCGAAACTGAACGGTGTGCGCGGCGGGATGGCCGATCCAGCCGGTGAACTGCCCGGCCAGCACGTCGGCATGATAAGCCGGGTCATCCATCGGGAAGCCGAGGAAGACCCGCGCTGGCATCAGGCCGATGAACGGCAGCGAAACCGGATTCGCGTTCGGCAAACGGCGATAGACACCCGGACGCAGCCAGCTAAAACTGGACATCCAGTTGCCGCCATAGGCGCCGCCGCGCCCCTGCCCGATCAGAAACGGATTGCTGCCCTCGCACAGGTAGAGCGCGTCGCCGCCGTCAGCAATCCACTTCAGCAGGTCGGCAGAGACGGTGTCGGCCACGATCAGCTCCGCGCCATCCGCAAGCTGATAGCCCCACCGGCTCAGCTCATCGCCGAGTGTCCCCCGGCTGACCACGCCGATAGGCTCTGTCCGGGCCGCCGTCCGCTGGCTCGACGGCAGCACCAGCAGCGCGCTGGCATTGTGCGCCAGGACGCGACCGTCCGCAGCGAGAACGTCGGCGATCAGCGTCTGAGTGTTGGACTCAGACGTTATGGCTGGCTTCGCCACGAAATCGCCAACTGCGCGCACCTCGCCGCGCGCCAGCGCCGGTAGATCGAACGACTTCGTATCGGCGCCAAAACGCGCCCTGACCGTCGCCGCGCCCCACGATTCAGCGCTGTAGTGCGAGACGTGCAGCGCGGCCTCAACCGACTCGTCATCCCAGACGGCATAGCGCCGAAGCTGAGGGATGACGACATCCTCGTGATTGATATCGTGAAACTGCTCGTGATAGGCCTTCGTCCCACGGGCGAAATCGAGCAGGCCGTTGGCTTCCCAGTAGATGTCGGTCAGCTCGGTGATGACATAGCCCTGAATGGCCGCGTGGCGGCGCATCGTCTCAATCTCGTACTTCAGCGCCGCGAACTGATGCCACTGGGTCGCCGTCGCCAGCGCCTCATAGTCCGGCCAGACTTGATCCAGACCGAGCGCCGTAAAGCGGTCGAGCAGCCCGGTCGGATAGCCGGGGTCGCCTTCCCAGCCGGACACCCACGGGCCGAGCTTGAACCAGGCTGGCTCGCCGTCAGGGGCAATCCGCTTCAGGCTCGGCAGGCCCCAGTTGCCGAACTCGGACAGCACCATCGGCTCCTCGCCGGTCATCTGCGACTGCATATCGAGCGCGAACAGCCAGCTCGGACGCAGCGCGAACTGCGCGATGAAATCGGCAAAGAACTCGGCCTGTTCGGGGATATTGGTATAGATGTGGAAGTCATTGAGATCCGTTTTGACGTGAATATTCGCGCCCCACGCGCTGCCGCAGGGCGAATTATCGACCACCAGCCGCGTCGGGTCGAGCTGCCTGCACAACTGCACCATCTCCAGCAGCCATTGACGATGATAGGGGTTGAGCGGCAGTTCGGTTCCCCAGTCCTCGTTGACAATCGTCCAGATGACCAGCGACGGGTGATTGAAATCGCGGGCGATCATTTCTTCGAGCGTCTGCCGGACGCGCGCCTGAACTGCGTCGGGGAGCGGCTGCGGGCTGCGGCTCGACTTGCTCTGATAGGTGCGCCACGACGGAATCTCGGCCCAGACGAGCAGGCCCAGCTCGTCGGCCAGCTCGAGGTAGAGCGGGTCAGGCGGCTTGATGTGGCAGCGCAGGTTATTGAATCCGAGCGCCTTCGCCTTCTGGAACTCGTCGCGCAGGTAAGCTTCAGACGGCGGCGTGTAGATCGTCTCCGGGTAAAAGTCCTGATCGAGCGCCGAGAGCAGCATCAGCGGCTCGCCGTTGAGCAGAATCCTGCCGTCGCGCACGGCAATCTCGCGGAAGCCGAAGCGAACGGGTTTTTCGTCGGTCTGGCCGCCCGCCGTCAGCGTCAAGACCGCCGTGTACAGCGACGGCGACTCCGGCGTCCAGAGGCGCGGATGGGCGACCTGCGCCGTCAGCGCGACGGTCGTCTGTCCGGCGGCGACGTCGGCGCGCGCGGTCGCGCCGTCAATCGTCACGTCGAGCGCGGCAGCTTCGAGCTTCCCCGCCAGCGTGACCGCGATCCTGGCCGCGCCGTGAATGTCCGGCGTGATTTTGACCGAATCGATATAGGTTGCGGGAACCGCCGTCAGCGTCACGTCCTGCCAGATACCGCTGACGTCCATGTACCACGTCTGTTTGCCGTGCGGCAGGTCATCCTGCTTCGGCAGCGGCGACGGGTCGGGCAGTTCCGGCCAGCGGGCCATGCGCGCGTCGCGCTTGACGGTGTCGAACACGCCGACCGTCAGCACATTCGCGCCAGAATGGACGAATGGACGAATCGGGAACTCGAAGGCGGTATAGCCGCCCTCGTGGCTGCCGACGCGCTGGTCGTTGACGTAGATTTCGCAGGCATAATCGACCGCGCCGAAATGCAGCAGCAGCTCGCCGGTCAGCCAGTCGTCGGTCAGGTCGAGCGTCGTCCGATACCAGGCGTAGCCGATGTAGCTCTCCAGCTCCGGGAAAGCGGCCTGCCACGGCAGCGGCACGGGAATTCCACGGTCGGGCGCAAGCTGTTCGGCGCGCAGCGCGCCATCGGGATCAAGCTGGAACTGCCACTGTCCCGCCAGTGAACGTTGAAGACGCATTCTCATATCCTTATGTCGATGAAGAAGCCGGGGCTATCGCCCACCCATCCCTGTAAAGGTAATGCCTTTGATGATCCAGCGCTGAAAGATGATGTAGACCAGCAGCACCGGCGCGCTGGCGAAAATCGCCCCGGCAAAATTCATGCCGCGGTCAAGCACGCCATAATTGCCGTTCAACACGGTCAGGCCGACCGGAAGCGTGCGCATATCGGTGCTGGTCGTCACGATCAGCGGCCAGACGAAGTCATTCCAGTTGGCGAGAAAAATGAAAATCCCCAGCGCGGCGAAGGCCGCCGTGGACAGCGGGACGATGATCCGCCGGAAAATGCCGAAGTAGGATGCCCCGTCCAAACGCGCTGCTTCTTCCAGCTCGCGCGGGATACTCTGGAAAAACTGACGCAGCAGGAACACCGCGAAGACGTTGGGGATGCCGGGAAAAATCAGCGCGTTGTAGGTGTTGAGAAACTTGAAGTCGCGCATCAAGAGGAAGTTGGGGATGAGAGTCGTCTGGCTGGGGATCATGATCGTAATCAGCAGCACGAAGAACAACAGGTTGCGCCCCGGAAAGCGCATCCGGGCGAAAGCGTAAGCGGCAGGGCTGGCAACCGCCAGAACAAGCAGGGTATTGAGAGTCGAGACATAAAAGCTGTTGAACAACCAGCGCGGCAGCATCAGGTCGTCGTGGATAAAGAGATGCTGGTAGTTGAGCGTGGTCGGGACAGCGGGCAGGATGACCGGCGGAATCCGGGCGATTTCCTGCGAGTTCATAAACGACTGCGAAAGCAGCACCAGCAGCGGGAACCCGATGAAGAACGTGGCGATCAACAGGAAAATATAGAGGGGAACATTTCGGCTCAGGCGCAGGGTAGGCATGTTAGGTATCTGCCTCTCGACCGAAGAAGCGGAACTGGATCAGCGTGAACAGGATCATAATCGCGGCGATAGCGACCGCCACCGCCGAGCCGAAGCCCATGCGGAAGTAGCGCCAGGCCGCCTGATAGAGATAAATGATGACGGTATAGGACGCCTGCCCCGGCCCGCCGCCAGCGGTCATGATGTAGGGCTGGCCGAAGACCTGAATGTGCGCAATAAACCCGGTGACGGTCACAAAGAGGATCGTTGGGCGCAGCATCGGCACGGTGATAAAGCGAAAGAGCTGCCAGCGACCGGCCCCGTCAATCCGCGCCGCCTCGTAAAGCGTATCGGGGATATTTTGCAGACCCGCCATGAAAATAAGCATCGGAAAGCCGAACGTCCACCAGATCGTGACCAGACTGAGCGAGAACAGCACAACGTTGGCATCGCCGAGCCAGCTCACTTTGGGCAAGCCGAGCAGGCGCAGGCCGTAGTTCAGCACGCCGAAATCCGTATCCATCAGCCAGCCCCAGATAATGGCGACGACCGAAACTGACAGGATACTGGGCGCATAAAACAGCGCGCGAAAGAACGTGCGCGCCCGAATCGGGCGAATGAGCGCCATCGCCGCTGCCAGCGCCAGCACGGTTGAGCCGATGACGGTAACGACGGCAAAAATCAGCGTATTGCGAAGCGCCAGCCACCACAGGGAGTCGCCAAACAGTTCCTGATAATTCTTCAAGCCAATAAACGGGTGGACTTTGGCGAGCACCACCCAGTCAAAGAAGCTCATGTAGACGCTGTAAACGACCGCGCGACCGATAAAAATGAGGAACAGGACCAAAAATGGGGTCAGGAAAAGATAGGCGGCCACCGCTTCCTGACTGCGCAGACTGAACTGAAAGCGGCGACCTGCGGACACTCGCGGGGCATCCGGGCGGGCGAGGGATGACATGGATGATGCTCCTCAAGAAATGGGGGCGACCCTGAGCCGCCCCCATCCCTTCGTAGATCGCTATTGACCGCGGTCGAGGACAGCCTGCATACGGGTATTGGCGTCGTTCAACGCCTGATCGACCGTTTTCTGGCCGTTGATTGCCGCCGAGATCTCAGGATCATAGGCATTCGTGACTTCGGTGATGTTGAGGAGCTGCGGCTCAAAGACGCCGCCATCCTGGAAGCCCTTACCGAAGACGATGTTAGAGCTGTAGGTCTTGGGGTCGAGCGCTTCCTGCGCTGAGATACGCGCCGGGACATGACCCGCGCTGGCCCACAGGCCGTTGTTATTCGACATCCACTCGACGAAGGTTTCCGCCGCCTTGAGTTTATCGCCCTCAAGGCTGGGGGAGATGAACAGCACGTGGCCGTTGACCCATGTTGCCGGTTTCGGGCCAATCTGGATCATCGGCCAGGCAACCCACGAAATTTCGGGGTGCTGGTCAACCAGCACGTTACGGAACCAGGTGCCGGACGGCATCATGGCGACGATTCCGGCCTGGAAGGCGTTGTAGCCGTTGACCTTCGACGGGTCAGGGGCAATGTGGTACTTCTGAACCATATCGACCATGAACTGAAGCGCCTGATGCCCGGCGTCACTGTTGATGGTGGCGGTCTTGCCGTCGGCGCTCACCACCGTGCCGCCGAACTGGAACAGCCACGATTCGAACTGGACGCGCGCCCAGTCAATTGCCGTCCCCCACTGAACGACGTTGTCGGCATCGAAGCCCGCTTCATTCGGGTGCTTGCCATTGGCGTCAACGGTCAGTTTGGTCGCCCAATCGATAAATTCCTGCGCGTCCTTCGGCGGGTTGGTCGCGTCAAGGCCCGCCTTGTCGAACAGGCCCTTGTTCACCCAGGTGCCAAAGCCGTGATTGTCGAACAGCACGCCATAATGCTGGCCGTCGTAGAGGGTGGCGTCGAGGCCAGCGAAGTCCTTCGCGGGCAGCGGGCCGCCACTGGTATCCAGCAGGTCATCGCTGGGGCGCATAATCCCCAGGCTGGCAAACTGCGGAATCTCGGCGGTGTGAACGATGAAGACATCCGGCGGGTCGCCCGCGACGAACGACGCCTGCAAGCGCTGATACATCTGATCCCACGGGAGAGCCTGATTATTGATCGAGAAGCTGGGGTTAGCCTCGACGAAGGCATCGACCATCTTGTTGAAGGCATCGCCGTCGCCGCCGGTCAGGCCGTGCAGAATGGTGAGTTCCGTGCTGCCAGTTCCCTGCGTCTGCGCCGCGAGCGTCGGCGTCGGCGGCGGGGTGGCGGTCGCGTCCTGAGCGGCAGCCGGGACAACAGCGGCTACCAGCGCCAGCAGCATGAGGGAGACGAGTGATAGAAACAGTGAGGTTCGCTTAGACATGATGACTCCTGAATGTAAGAGAGTTTAAACGTGAGTATTCCCCGTATCCTTTGCTCTGTATAATGCCTGTGTTGCTCCTTTCCGTCTGATCGGGGTAACAGGGTTCAGACGGGTCTGGCGCTGTGACAGCAGCGCCAGACCCAGGGCTGACTTATCAGGTCGTTTCACGCGCGATCAATTCCAGCTTGCTCGCCAGCAGGCGGCGCGGCCCGGTATAGATCATCTCGATTCGCTCGAACAGCGCGGTTGCCAGCAGTTCGCCGATTTGAACCGGATACTGGGCGACGGTCGTCAGCCGCGGGCGCACCAGGGTGGTTTCAGGGATATTATCGAACCCGACAATAGCGACATCCTGCGGGACACGCAGTTTCATCTCAAGCGCCTGATTGAGCGCGCCAATCGCCATATGGTCGTTACAAACGAAAACCGCTGACGGCGGCTGAGGCAGCGACATCAGTTCCTGCATCGCCCGCCCGCCGCTGTCAACGCTCCAGTCACCGGGCTGAATATACTCAGGCCGGATAGCGATCCCCCGGTTGATCAAAGCGCGTTCGTAGCCGCGCCGTCGGCGCTCTGCGGGGCGGGCCTCAGGGACATCGATAAACCCGATTCGCTGGTGCTGCCGCTGCTCGATCAGCCAGCGCACCGCGTCATAGGTCGCAATCTCGTCGTCGCTATGGACAACATCGACTGCCGGATGATGGATATGGCCGCCGAGCGCGACAATTTCAGCGCCCGTGTGCTCCAAAAGCTGGTCAAGATCGCCGTCGCTCAGGTGGTAGGGAACTATAACGATGCCGTCCACAGGCCGACGCATCATCGAGTCATAGAAGCGGCGCTCATACTCGATCAGATGGTCGGTATTGGCTATCAGGACATCGTAGTTGTGGTGCTGCGCCACATCCTGAATCGTGCGGGTGATGGAGTGATAGAACGGGTTGGAAATGTCGGCGATCATCACGGCGATCATGTGCGTGCGCTGGGTCCGCAGGCTGCGCGCCGTCATGTTCGGGTGATAGCCCAGCGTCCTGACGGCTTCGTAGACGCGGGCTGCCGTCTGCTCGCTGATCGGAACCGTCGACTCGGTCTGACTGAGGACGCGCGAGACGGTACTCTGCGAAACCCCGGAGAGCTTTGCCACTTCGCGCATGGTCACTGTATGCGGTCGCCGTTTCTTCATTTCCCAACAAGCGCTTAAACTATTCTATGCAATCGTATGCGGTATAACGTATGTACCATAACGCGGCGGCCAGAGTCAACGGTTTGTGTGTAGCTTGCACAACCCGGCGGCGACCTCAGTACAGGATTCTTGCGCGCAACAAAGGCTCGATTTGACGGAATGCGTTGACCGCATTGCCTGCATCAGCGAGAAGGGAAAGGAAAATGGAATCAGGCAAACGCCGCCGGGCCAATTTCTGTCCCGGCAGCGTCACGGCGAAGGATTAGCGGACGACGTAGTACAGCTCGCCCGGCTGGAGCAGATGGTATGGCACGCGCGGGCCATACTGGTGGAAACCTTCGGCAATCGAGCCTGCCGGGATGGTGTTGTTGGGGTACAGGTCGTTGTGGCCGATGATGACCGTCCCCCAACCCAGCTCGCTCGCCAGCCGCGCCGCCTCGTGCGGCCACAGGTTGCCGGTAATGTCCTTCTGGTCGCGGAACCAGTCGCGGCCATTGACGGCGATCATCGCCACGTCGGGCGTCGGCAGCCCGCGCATCATCTCGATATAGCCGGGGTAAATGATATTGTCGCCGCCGTGGTAGAAGGTGACACCGTTCCACTCGATCAGGTAGCCGTGCCAGCGCGGCCCCTTGACCGGGTCGATGGCGGTATCATAATGCGCCGACTGAGTCGTTGTCAGCCGCGCGCTCGTTCCGGGCAGCGTGACCGTCGCGCCGAGCTTCGGCACGATCACGCGCTCATCGGGGATGTCCATATCCGCAATCAGTTGACGGCTCCAGCCGGTGATGACGAATTGAGCATCGGGCGAGGCTTTCGCCGCCGGGCCGAGCGTTTCGGCATCGAGATGGTCGATGTGTTCGTGACTGCTGAAGATATAATCAGCGTTGGTGACCTGTTCCGGCAGCAGCGGCGGGTCGAAGGCTCGATACCACCAGTCGCCAAACTGATGACGAACCACGTCCGACAGACACGGGTCGAAATAAAGAATGCCATCAGGGCCTTTGATCGCCAGCCCCATCTGTCCCAGCCCCCACAGCGCGAGGCTGTTGGGCAGAATCGGCATCGAGTTCATCTGGTCGAGCAGCGCTTGTCCGGTCGGCATAGAAGCTCCTTAGGTGAGGTTGAAGACCCTTTTGCATCGATTGTATAGACAAATTGCCAGCGCCAACACCCTACCGGAGTATCCACGATGACCGAGCTGCAAAGCCTCGACAGCGCCCTCGACTTCAACGCCGCCGACCTCGACGCCAACCGCGCGGGTCAGCTCAGCCCGCGCCAGATCGAGCGCCTGCGTAAGACGCGCCGCCGTAACCTCAGCATCGGCGCGGCGCTGGTGCTGGCGCTGATCGTCGTCTCGTCCGGCTTCCTCTACTTCGGCGCGGCGCAGAAATCGCTGATTCTGAGCCTCGTCGGCATCGGCGTCACGCTCTGCAATGCCGCGCTGCTCGGCGTCAGCGTCCGCGCGGCGCTGCGCCTGAGCAGCGACATCGACAAACGCGCCGTCCAGACGCTCGCCGGGCCGATCAAGCACACCATTCGCGTGACCGGGCGCGTGGCAACCTACATCATCCACAGTTCAGGGCAGGAAATCGTCGTCAGCAAGCCGACCTTTTTCGCGCTGAAGGAAAACGCCGCCTATCGCCTCTATCGCACCCCGGAAGCGAGCGTGCTGCTCTCCGCCGAGCTGGCTCCCTCACCCCCAGCCCCTCTCCCGGTGGGAGAGAAGTGAAAGGGTGTTACGGGAAAGCCTTGCGGTTCACAGGGATGTTTTCAAACCTCTCCGTCAATTAAAGGCGGCTAAGGCTGCGGGTGATGGTGTCCGCTGCTGACGTCGTCCTGCGCGCCGGACAGCGGCGCGCTGGCCGGGCTGTCGCTGCTGTACTCGCGCTGATAATCGGGATCGCGGTAGACCCCGCCCGTCAGGTAGGCGATGGCGATCCATATCCCGCGCGAGGGCCGGTAGGCCAGCAGCGAGACGAGGATAATCAGGATGACCCAGGCAATCACGTGCGGGACGAACGGCGGGTGAAACAGCGCGTTGACGATGAAATAGCCCGCAATCGAGACCATCGACGCCAGCCCCTCGGTCAGGTACATCGCGCCAACCGACTCGCCCGGCTGCCGCTCGAAGCGGACGCCGCAGTAGGCGCAGGTTTCATTGATGATGAAACCCGTGCGAAAGAGCTTGCCCTGCCCGCAGTTGGGGCAGCGCAAACGGCGGCCACGCATCAGAATGTGCAGGACGTCTTGCCAGCTTCTGCCGAACATGGGTTAGCTGCTTTCTGCGGTTCCTTCAGGGCATTGATTCCATTTTACGCTGACGTCAACCCCCTGAACACCGTCGCCTAGACGATCAGCACGGCGGACGCTCGAACCGCGCTCTGTTTCATCCGCTCCAGCGCGCGATTGGCGTCGGCCAGGGCGAACTGCTCCACTTCGGCGCGAATCGGGATTTGCGCCGCCAGCGCGATGAACTCATCGGCATCACGGCGGGTGGCGTTGGCGACCGAGCGCACCGTCCGCTCGCCCCAGAGCAGGTCGTAGGAAAACTCGGGGATCGGGCTGGCGTGGATGGCGTTGATCGCCAGAGTCCCGCCGGGGCGCAGATGGCCGAGCGCTTGCGGGATCAACCAGCCAGCAGGCGCGAACGATACCGCCCGGTCGAGCGCTTTCGGCGGCTGGTCTCTGGCGTCTCCGGCCCAGACCGCGCCGAGGTCGCGCGCCAGCTTGCGGTGCGCCGCGCCCCGGCTGAAGGCGTAGACCTCGCAGCCCCAGTGACGAAGTACCTGTAAGCACAGATGGGCGCTGGAGCCGAAGCCATACAGTCCGACGCGCTCCCCCGGCTGAATCCCGGCCAGCCGCAGCGCCCGGTAGCCGACGATCCCCGCGCACAGCAGCGGCGCAACCTCGACGTCGGAGAACGAGTCGGGCAGCGCGACCGCGAAATCCTCGCGGATCGTCGCGTAATCGGCGTAACCGCCATCGACGGTGTAGCCGGTGAAATGGGCATAGGGACAGAGGTTTTCCTGGCCGCGCTGGCAAAATTCGCAGACGCCGCAGGCATCGTGCAGCCAGGGGATGCCGACGCGCGCGCCGACCTGAAAGCGCGTCACCCCCGCGCCGAGCGCCTCGACCTGCCCGACGATCTGATGGCCGGGGATGAGCGGTAATTTGGGTTGATCCAACTCGCCTTCGACGACATGCAGATCGGTGTGACAGACGCCGCAGGCGTGAACATGCACCAGCAAATGACGTTCCGGCACGTCCGGTCGCGGGACATCCTGATAAGCGAGTGGATGCTCGCTGACCGGCTTTGTCTGATGGAGCAGTTGGGCTTTCAAAGGCGCATCCCCTTTCGTTTGAATGCAGATTATAACGCACAATATTCCTTGCGGTCTTAAACCGATCTGTTATACTGTCACTTTCAGGCGTCATGAAGTTAGCAATTATCGCAGCTGCCATGTCGAAACTCTTGCATCATCCTGTCTGGCCTTACGCGGTCGGTGTCATTGCTGCCGCCGCCGCGCTGCTGATAACCCTCGCCGTCCCCGGCGTCTTCAGTCAAGCCTCGCTGATCCTGTTCTGGGCGGCGATCTCGCTGAGCGCCTGGTACGGCGGGCGCGGCCCGGCGCTGCTGACGACCCTCGTGAGCGCGCTGGCGGCGATTTACCTGCTTAACTTCAGCTCGCCAGCTCAGGAAGTCGCCATCCTGACGGTGTTCGCCGTCATCGCTTTGTTCGTCAGCAGCCTCTACGACCGCGAAAAACAGGCCAGCAGCGCCCTGACTCAATCGGGCGATCAGTTGAACGCCATCATGCGCGGCGTCACGGACGGCGTTTACGCGCAGGAGATCAACGGCAGTCTGGTCTACGCCAACGCCGCCGCCCGCACGTTGATGGATATTCAGGCAGATGATACCGCCGCCGCGCCGCTCGATCAGTTTATGCGTCGCTATGACCTGCTCGACGAACGCGGCCAACCATTCCCGCCAGCCGACTTCCCGACCCGGCGTGTGCTGCGCGGCGAGAGTGGCGATCCACGGCTGATCTGCTTTCACGAGCGGGAAAACGGCAGAGATCGCTGGCTCAACGTCCGCGCCTCGACCGTGCTGGACAAATCGCGCAAGGCCAGACTGGTCATCACGCTGTTTCAGGACATCACCGCCTTCAAGGACGCGCAAAAGCAGCTTGAGACGGAACACGAGCGCTATCGCGTCACGCTGACCGGGATCGGCGACGGCGTGATTGCCACCGATACCAAAGGCCGCATAACCTTCCTCAATCCAGTGGCCGAGCAGCTCACGGGCTGGACGCTGGCTGAAGCGAGCGGCCAGAACATCAAGACCGTCTTCAGGATCGTCAACGAAACCACGCGCGCGCCGGTCGAAAATCCGATTCGGCGCGTGCTGGCCGAAGGGATCATCGTCGGTCTGGCGAACCACACGCTCCTGATCGACCGTCAGGGCGGCGAGCGCCCGATTGACGACAGCGGCGCGCCGATTCGCAGCGCCGACGGCCAGATCATCGGCGCGGTGCTGGTGTTCCGCGATGTCGCCGAGCGCCGCCATACGGATGCCATCCTGCGCGAGAGCGAGCAGCGCTTTCAGATGATCGCCGATACGGCCCCGGCGCTGATCTGGATGGCGGACACGAACGGCGGACTGGTCTATTTCAATCGGGCATGGCTGGATTACACCGGACGCCCGCTGGAAAGCGAGCTTGGCGACGGCTGGGCAGCGTCAGTCCACCCGGACGACGTCGAAGCCCGCGTGAACGGCTATCGCGCCGCCGTCACCGCGCGGCAGAAGTACAGTCTGGAGTATCGTTTACGGAATGCTGCCGGAGAATATCGCTGGATGTTCGTGCGCGGGCTTCCGCGCTACGCGCCTGATAGCAGCTTCCTCGGCTTTATTGGCCTGTGCATCGACATCACCGAGCGCAGGCGGGTCGAAGAAACGCAGCGCTTTCTGGCCGACGTCAGCACGACGCTGGCCTCGTCGCTCGACTACGAAGAGACGCTCGCGGCCATCACGAAGCTGGCGACTCCGACGATTGCCGACTGGTGCGCTATCGACATGCTGACCGAAGACGAGACGCTAAAGCGCCTGTCCGTCTCGCACGTCAACCCCGACAAGGTCAAATGGGCCTACGAGATTCAGGAGAAATATCCGCCGAAGCTCGACCCCGCGACCGGCATCGGCAAGGTGCTGGCAAGCGGGCAACCGGACGTCATCCTTGAGGTCACGAATGCGATGATCGCTGCCGCCCACCTCGACGACGAGCAGATGAAACTGATCGACGAGATCGGCTTCCGCTCGGTGGTGGTCGTCCCACTACGCGGGCGAGATCGGATCCTCGGCGCGATCACGCTGGTGACGACGACCGAGTCGGGCCGCTTCTTCGACGCCATCGACGTGGCAATGGCCGAGGAAATGGGCCGCCGCGCCGGACTCGCCGTCGATAACGCCCGCCTCTATCACGAAGCGCAGCAGCAGCGCGAACGGCTGAACGTCACCCTGTCGAGCATCGGCGACGCCGTGATCGCCACCGACGCCAACGGAACCATTACCTTCGTCAACCCGGTCACGGCTCAACTCACCGGCTGGTCGCCGGCGGAAAGTATCGGCCAGCCGCTCGACCGCATCTTTCGGATCATCAACGAACAAACGCGCGCCACCGTCGAAAGCCCGTACACCCGAGTCATCCGTGAGGGACAGGTTGTCGGGCTGGCGAATCATACGCTGCTCATCCGCCGCGACGGCAGCGAAGTGCCGATTGACGACAGCGGCGCGCCGATTCGCAACCATGAAGGCCGAGTTACCGGCGTCGTCCTCGTCTTCCGCGACGTGACCGAGCGCAAGCAGATCGAAGCCGCGCGGGCCTCCCTGCTCGAACAGGAACAGCGCGCCCGCGAGGAAGCCGAGCGCGCCAACGACCTCAAGCTTCAGTTTCTGGCGATGATCTCGCACGAACTGCGCACGCCGCTCACCTCGATCAAGGGATTTTCCAGCACCCTGCTCGCCTCGGACATCACCTGGGACGCCGAGCACACACGCCAGTTCATCGGCATCATGGACAGCGAGGCCGACAAGCTGACCGAACTGGTCGAGCAGCTTCTCGACGTTTCCCGGTTACAGGCCGGGGCGCTGCGGGTCAAGACCGAGCCGCAGCGCGTGGCTGACATCGTCGATGCCGCCATGCCGCAGCTTCAGGCGATCACCGGCAATCATCGGCTGACGGTGGACGTGCCGACCAGCCTGCCGCCCGTCCAGGCCGATGACCGCCGCATCGCGCAGGTCATCACCAACCTGGTCGATAACGCCGCCAAGTATTCGCCCGCTGGCGCGCCGATCACGCTGCTGGCAAAGTCCGTTAACGGGATGATCGAAGTCAGCGTCGACGATCAGGGTGAAGGCATCCTCCCGGAAAACCGCGAAGCGGCCTTTGAAGCCTTCCGCCAGATCGAGCACGACGGCAAGCCGCACAGGGGCGCGGGCCTCGGCCTGTCGATCTGCAAGGGCATCGTCGAAGCCCACGGTGGACGCATCTGGATCGAGAACAATCGGCCCGTCGGGACGATCTTCCGCTTCACCCTGCCGCTGGCGGAGTAAGCAGCGGCCCCACGAATTGCCCGACGACTGGAAACCATCCGGCCCATGAGATGAAGCGGGCTTGATGGATCAAGCCGCGACGACTACTCACGAGGCAGCAGCTTTATTCTCCGCACGCAGAGAGGGAGTGAGGTCAATTTTAATGGCGGGTCGTGTCCGGCGCGGCGAAGATGATCCGCCCGGTATCCTTGTTGATGAGCTTGGTCACGGTCACGTAGATCGTGCGATCCATGTAGTTTTTGCCGTTCTCGATAATGACCATCGTCCCATCTTCCAGATAGCCTACGCCCTGACCGGCCTCTTTGCCTTCCTGAATGACATGGATCGGGAACGACTCGCCGGGGATGAAAGCCGAACGCACGGCATTCGCCAACTGGTTGATGTTGAGCACCGTGATGCCCTGCGCCCCGGCGATCCGGTTCATCGGGTAGTCAATCGTCAGAATCGGCGCGTTGACCCGCAGCGCCAGCGCGATCAGCTTATCGTCCACTTCCTGCACGTCCTCGACGTCATCTTCGGTGATCTTGAACGGAATCGCCGGAGTCGTCTGGAGTTCCTTGAGCTTTTCCAGCCCGCGCCGACCGCGATTGCGCCGCTGCGTGTCTGACGAATCGGCGACGCGGTGCAGTTCGGAGATGACGAAGCGCGGCACGACCAGCGTCCCGCCCATGAAGCCAGTCCGGGCAATATCGACGATCCGCCCGTCAATCAGCACGCTGGTATCGATCAGCAGCTCGCGTTCCTCGCCCGCGCCGAACGCGCGCAGATGGCCGATGCCGAGCCACTCGTTCATGAAACGCCAGACCTCACGCGAGCGCATCGAAAGCAGCGTCAGCCCCAGGTAAGCCGCGATGACCGACAGCAGCGGCGGCAGCACCGTGCCGAGAGGCGGGGCAAGCAGCGACAGCGGGTAGGCAATCAGCAGCGAAAGGATCAGGCCGATCAGCAGGCCAATCAACCCGGTGAACAGGACTTCGATTGGCACTTCCTTGATCGTCCGCCCGACGAATCGCAGCGGGCGGATGGTCAGCCAGGGCGTCATGACCAGGCCGAACAGGACGCCAACTAAGCCGAAGATGAACGAGGTCGCCAGTTGAGAAAGCGAGAGCGTCGCGGCTGTCTCAACGCCTAACCGCGCGCCCACCAGTGCAAAGATCACCATTCCGATCAGGCGGGACGCAAAATCGGCAGACATTCGGTTGTACTCCAGGGCGCGCGCAGCCAGCATCCCGTTGAATAAGGGGAACGGGAACGAAGGCCGCACGACACCTTCATAACAAATAACACCTGAGCCAACTGTATCATGCCAACCAGAGCGCGTCAACGCGCGGCGAATGCGCGTAGATCGAGCGTCCAGCGCCGGGGGGTTGAGCGCCTCACCACGTCCGCACCGAGCGCGAGACATGCACCGGCAGCTCGTCGATCAACTCGCCATCGACACGCACTGAAAACTGATACCAGCTCGGCCCGGTGAAGGTAACGTCGAAGGCTTCGAGGCTGGCATTACAGTGAACGTCCTCGCCGCTCTGGCCGGTCGTCATCCGCAGGCGGCGCGTCTCGCTCGGCACTGGCCCCGGCAGGCCGTTCTCGTCCATCATCGAGATCAGCATCTCGAACTCACGCTCATACTCGACCGGGCTGCCGGTGAAACGCGCCACCAGCAGCAGCCGGGGAAACACCAGCGGGAAGCGGCTCGACGTCAGGCCGGAATAAATGCCAGCGATGTTCAACTGGCCGCCGGGTTCGCTGGTATAGACGTGCTGCGCGAGCGTCAGAATAGTCAGGCGCATGGGGGATCGTCCTCCCTTCTGATGAAAGCAGGCGCACAGTATGGCACAAACTAGCGCGGCAAACACCCGCCAGAGCGACAGCCGACCCGCGCCCCCTGTCGAGAGTCCGCTGACAGGCCGCCTGCGACCCCGAAATGTATATTATTTGACAACGCAATATCTTAACGGTAGACTTTTCCAACTCTGCCAGGCTGTACCACAATAGCCAACTAAGGCCATATTGCCCCATACGGCAGAGCTTTCTTTAGTCGCCATGCAGCTATTTCTTTGAGGAGAGACGAGCTATGTTCAGGCGTCCCGTAGTAATTTCCATCTTACTGGCTTTGCTGCTCACAAGTATTGGTGCGTGGACGGTGTCGGCGCAGGATGCGACCCCGACACCTTTTGTCGCTGAGGTCGGCCCGATCACCAAAGCGGTCATGGATCGTGGCGCGCTGATTTGCGGCGTGAACGCGACCCTGCCCGGCTTCGGCTTCCAGGATGCGAACGGCAATTTCGCCGGTTTCGACATCGACTTCTGCAAGGCGGTTGCCGCCGCCATCCTCGGTGATTCGACCAAAGTGACCTACAAGGCACTGACGGCGGCGCAGCGCCCGACCGCGCTGGCGTCCGGCGAAATCGACCTGATGGCGCGTAACACCACCTGGACGAGCAGCCGCGACACCGAGTGGGGCGCGACCTTTGGCCCGACGACCTTCTACGATGGTCAGGGCGTGATGGTCGATGCCGACTCCGGCATCGCTGACCTCAAGGGCCTCGAAGGCGGCACGATCTGCACCGACGCCGGGACGACCACCGAACTGAACATCACCGACGCGATGAAGAAGGCGGGCGCCGAGTTCACGCTCCAGACCTTCCCCTCATTCGACCCGGCGATGGACGCTTTCCAGGCGGGCCGCTGCGACGCTGTGACCACCGACATCAGCGGTCTGGTCTCGAAGAAGGCGTCGGCGGCTGACCCCGGCAAGTTCACCATTCTGGACGTCACCTTGAGCAAGGAACCGCTCGGCCCGCTCTCGCCCCAGTCCGACCCGCAGTTTGCGGACATCGTCCGCTGGGTCGCCTACGGCATGATGCAGGCGGAAGAATGGGGAATCACCAGCCAGAACGTCGATAGCTTCCTGACCAACGAAGACCCCGGCATCGAGCGCCTGCTCGGCCAGGGCGGCAATGCGTCCGGCTCGTACTTCGGCATCCCCAACGATTTCATGGTCACGGTCATCAAGCAGGTTGGCAACTACGGCGAGGTCTACGCCCGTAACCTCGGCCCGGACACCATCTTCAAGCTGCCGCGCGGCCTCAATGACCTGTGGACGAACGGCGGCCTGATGTACGCGCCGCCCTTCCGTTAGTCAGACCGGGTTGTCAGTGAGTTCACAGCCTGCCGCTGGAACAGGACTTCCAGCGGCAGGCTGCCCGCTTTCGGTAACTCTGGTTGTGGAGTGATGGAACCCTGATGCAGGACGCAGGTCTGTTCAAACGCATCACGTCCTTCCTGCTCGACAGCCGAACCCTTCAGGCCATCGCGCAGATCATCTTTGTCATCGTCGCGGTGCTGGTTTTCTACCGCCTCGCCGGGAACGTCCTCGATCAGCTTTCCGCCAAAAGTATCAGCCCCAACCTGACTTTCCTCAAAGACCGGGCCGGTTTCGAGCTGGCGGATTCGGGCGATTACAACCCGGACAAAAGTTACTCTGAAGCCTTTAAAGTCGGCGTGATTAACACCATTCGCGTGGTCGTCGTCGGTCTGATTCTGACGACCATCATCGGCGTGATCGGGGGTGTGCTGCTGCTCAGCCATAACTGGGTGGTTCGTAACATCACGCGGGCGCTGGTCGAAATTATTCACGATACGCCGTTATTAATGCAGCTTTTTATCTGGTATTACGTCGTCATTCTGGCGCTGCCGCCGCTGCGACAGGCGATTGAGGTTCCGGCCACGCCGATTGTTGTCATCCCCGCGCGCTGGCTGGTCTACGTTATCGCCCTGATCGTCATGAGCCGGGTGATGACCCGGCTCGCCGAAGAGTCGCCGTGGCGGCTGTTCGCGCCAATCATGGCAATCGCCGCGATCATCGTCGTCGAAATTCTGAATCTGCTGCCGATCCCGCTGGCGCGGCTGGCGGTCGAGCCATTCATCCTGCTGAGTAACCGAGGGCTGGCGCTGCCGGCGCTGGCCGAAGGCGAGGGCTTCACGATCTGGCTGGCCTTTGCCGCCGCCGGACTCGTAATTGGCATCATGGTCATCGCGCTCCTCGGCATCCTGCGCGACCGAACGGGGATACGCGCGCCGCGCCTGCTGGTCGGCCTGCTGACCTGGATCGCGGCGATGGCGCTCGGCTGGGTCGCGGCGGGGGGCGCGCCGCTGGTCGCCAGCCTGCCCGCGCGCACGGGTCTGCGCTACGGCGCGGGGACGATTTTGCTGCCGGAATATACAGCGCTGCTGATCGGGCTGGCGATTTACACAGCGTCCTATATTGCTGAAATTGTCCGCGCGGGCATTCAGGCCGTCCCGCACGGCCAGATCGAAGCCGCGCGCGCGCTCGGCCTGCGCTACACCGAAACGCTGCGGCTGATTATCCTGCCGCAGGCGCTGCGGGTGATTCTGCCGCCGCTCGGCAATCAGTACCTCAACCTGTCGAAAAATTCGAGCCTCGGCGTCGCCATTGCCTTCACCGAGGTCTTTCAGGTCACATCGACCATCATCAACCAGAGCGGGCAGGCGGTCACTGGCATCCTGCTGATTATGGCCTGCTACCTCACCCTGAGCCTGATTATCTCCGCTGGCCTGAACCTGATTAACCGCCGCTTCCAACTGGTGACGAGGTAGCCATGACGTCGATTTCCGACCCTCGCTCGCCTTACCCCATCGCGCCGCAGGTCAATTACGACGAACCGATGACCAAACCGCCGCCGCTGCTCGAAGTCGGGCCGCTGGCGTGGGTGCGCCACAATCTGTTCAGCTCGACCTTCGACACCGTCCTGACGATTGTCTTTAGCTTCATCGCCGTCAGCATCATCATCGGGCTGCTCGGCTGGTCGATTGCCGACGCCAACTGGCTCGTCATCAACCGCAATCTGCGCGCCTTCATGGTCGGGCGCTTCCCGGTCGATGAACTGTGGCGCATCAACGTCATGGCGCTCTATCTGCTGTTCGCAGCCGGTTTCAGCGTCCGCACCTGGGGCCACTTCTCGCGCAGCTTCATCGCGGTGATTGCGACGCTGCTGGCGCTGGCCTTCATCGTGCCGCCGGTCGTCTACGCCACGACCGCGCCGCCAGTCGCCTATCTTGCCGCCGGTAACGGGCAGGTCAAGGCCGGAACCGTCACCGAGACGCCGATTCCTGATGTCGGCTTCATCGGCAAACAGGGCGAAGTTGTCACCGTGAAGGTCGCGCCAATTTCGAGCGATCTCGATATCGAGATGCTGTCCGGCTTCAGCGACCGCGCCAGCACCGCCGTCACCAACGCGGCGGAACAGCGTCAATCAGCCTTCGACCAGCAGGCCGAAATCAACCAGCAGCTTGCAGGCGATTTGTTGACCGACGAGGAACGCGCTGACCTGACCGAGACGCTCGACGGGCTGAAGCTGCCAGAGGCGGTCACGGAAACGCTTGACCTCAACCGGCAGCCGACTCAGGTTCAGGTGATCGATGGCGCGACGCAGCAGGTGATCGCCGAACAGACGCTCAGCGCCGACGGCGACATACTCACGCTGACCCTGCCCGCCAGCGGCTGGTATCTGCTGCACAAGGTCACTGACGCTAAATCCGGCATTTCGCTGCTGCGAACGACTGGCATCTCGCCGCTGATCGCCAGCCAGACACCATCCGGCGCGAACCTCTACACCCGCGCCGTCGATGGCTTCGAGACGCTGGCCGCGCGCCCGCAGGTTGACGGCAAGGACGCGCCGATGCTGGTGCTGCTCGACAACCAGTACAACGGTCAGCGCAGCTTCAGCACTTACCTGCGTCTGCTGGTCGCCCCCTTTCTGAATCAGGCCAATGTCACGCTGCTGGTGCTGGCTGCGGCTGTCGCCCTCGGCTACGCGCTTGCCGCCGCGTTCAGGCGTATTCACCTGAACGGGCAAAAGGCGAGTCTGGCGCAGCAGCTTGTGCGTTTCCTCTGGCTGATCGCGCCGATCATCATCTTTCTGCTGATCGCCTCGATCAACCCGGATACCTGGGGCGGCCTGCTGCTGACCTTCCTGCTGACGACGGTTGGCCTGGTCGCCTCATTCCCGCTTGGCGTGCTGCTGGCGCTCGGTCGGCGCAGCCGCCTGCCGATTGTCAAAGTCGCCTGCGTGCTGTACATCGAAGTGGTGCGCGGCGTCCCGCTGGTTTCGGTGCTGTTCATCGCCCAGTTGATGCTGCCGCTGCTCAGTCCGGGGCTGCAAACGGTCCCCGGCGTGCTGCGGGCGATGGCTGGCATCACCCTGTTCAGCGCGGCGTACCTGGCCGAGAACGTGCGCGGCGGGTTGCAGGCCATCCCGCCGGGGCAGGAAGAAGCCGCCCATGCGCTCGGCCTGAGCAGCTTCCAGACGATCACGCGGATCACCCTGCCGCAGGCGCTGCGGCTGGTGATTCCAGCGCTGGTCGGCCAGGCCATCTCGCTGTTCAAGGACACGACGCTCGTCGCCATCGTCGGCCTGTTCGATCTGCTGAGAATCGCCGATACCTCAGTAGCGCAGGCCGAGTTCGCCGGTCGGCGTGCCGAGACGTTCTTCTTCATCGGCATCATTTACTTCCTGTTCAGCTTTTTGATGACTTACGTCAGCCGGCGCATCGAAGAAAGTGGCTCCGGCGTCATGCGCCACGTATAATCGGCGCACTGAAGACAAGTTGAGAAACGACGATGGAAACTCCTCACGAAACGGTCAGTCTCAGCGGCCAGCCGATCATTCACTGCGTCGGCGTCAATAAATGGTTCGGCGAGTTTCACGTCCTGCGCGATATCAGCATCGACGTTCAGCCGCGCGAAGTGGTCGTCGTCATCGGGCCGTCCGGCTCCGGCAAATCGACCTTCATCCGCTGCATCAACCGGCTTGAGGAGCATCAGGAAGGCGAAATCGTCGTCGATGGCATCGAGTTGAGTCACGACGTGCGCAACATCGCCGCCGTCCGCCGCGAAATCGGGATGGTGTTTCAGCAGTTCAACCTGTTCCCGCATCTGACCGTGCTGGAGAACATCATGCTCGCGCCGATGAAGGTGCGCGGCTGGAAGAAAGACCGCGCCGAAGCGAAAGCGCGCGAGCTGCTGGAGCGCGTCAATATCCCCGAACAGGCCGCCAAATATCCGGGCCAGCTTTCCGGCGGGCAGCAGCAGCGCGTCGCCATCGCCCGCGCGCTGGCGATGGAGCCGAAAATCATGCTGTTCGACGAGCCGACCTCAGCGCTCGACCCGGAGATGATTAAGGAAGTACTCGACGTCATGAAAGAGCTGGCCCTCAGCGGCATGACGATGGGCG
>CAZZAO010000003.1:0-15035 GCA_964652205.1 uncultured Anaerolineaceae bacterium
CCGACCTCACCCCCTGGCCCCCTCTCCGCAAGCAGCGAGGGGGAAACGGTCACAATCGACAGCGATTTTCCAGCCTTATCCGCTTAAGTTGGCGCGTATGGGGCGCGATCTTTCACGCCCGCCGTAAGGATTCCCTATTCAGAAACCCGCAGGGACTTCATGGATCTAACCGGATTTTTGCTCGTTCATTCATGAAAACGATCATACAACGAAATCTCGGAATCAGAACAGGTGTTCAGCGATTTCGTGCCAGATGGACAGTCAGCGGTCGTACTGCGTCGGCTCAAGCGCGTCGCGCAGGCCATCGCCGAGGAAGTTGAAGCCGAGCACGGTGAGCATGATCGTGATGCCGGGGAAAACCGAGTACCACCAGGCGGTGGTAATATACGTCCGCGAGCTGTTGACCATCGTCCCCCAGCTTGGCGTGGGAATCTGGATGCCGAGGCCGAGGAAGCTGAGGATCGCCTCGCTGAGGATGACGCCAGCCACGCCGAGCGAGGCCAGCACGATCATCGGCGCAATAGCGTTGGGCATAATATGCGTGATCAGAATCCGCGCCGACGACGCGCCAAGCGCCCGCGCCGAGAGGACATAATCGACCTCTTTAATCGAAAGAACCTGGCCGCGCATCATCCGCGCGTTCCCCGGCCATGAAATCAGGCCGAGCGCCAGAAAGATGCTGACCGGGCCGGGATCGAAGATCGTCACCCAGACGATCAGAAACATCAGGCCGGGAATGGCGATGAAGATGTCGGTGATCCGCATCAGCAGGTCGTCGATCCAGCCGCCGCACCAGCCAGCGACCGCGCCCACGGTCAGGCCGATGCCAATCGACACCGTCTGAGCGATCAGGCCGATGACCAGCGAAATTCGCGCGCCGTACAACAGCCGGGTGAACAGGTCGCGGCCTAGCTCATCGGTGCCGAGGATAAACTCGGCGCTCGGCGGCTTAAGCCGCGAGGTGTAATGCGGCGCGGTCGGGTCATAGGGCGCGACGGCGGGCGCAAGCAGCGCGCCGACGGCCATCAGCACGACGATCAGCAGGCCGAGCATGGCGACGCGATTACGCCGAAAGGCGCGCCAGAAGCGAGCGCGGCCCGACTGCGTCCGCTGCGGCGTGCTCAGGCTCTGAATACCAGAATCGCTTGCTAGCGTCGCCATAATATGGCCTCACTCCCCCCTCATCGTCAGTGTTCGTTCCAGAATGAGGCGAAGTTCAGGCAGGCGCTCTGTAACAGTCTTCCAGACGATGTCATAATCGACATCGAAGTAGTCGTGAACAATTTTGTGGCGCATCCCCGTCATGTTTTTCCACGGAATCTCGCTGATCTCCTGCTGCGTCTCATGACTGACTTTCGTTGCGGCCTCGCCAATAATTTCGATGGCTCTGACCAGCGCAAACGCCAGTTTTTGATCCTGCTCAAGCGCGGCGCGTGTTTGCCCCTGCGCGAACTCTTCCGCCGCTCGAACTGCGTCGAGCATGTACGTTAAGCGGATACGGTCAGCGTCGTTCATAGAGCGTTCGCGCACCTGTGCTGACCTGATCGCGGAAGTAACGGCTCAAAAAAGCGGGCGTATTGAGATCAACTGAACGACTGAACAGGCCAGAGAGTTCGTCCTGTATCTCGATAAAACGGAAGAAGTCGGGTGTTTGGCCCTCTTCAAAGTCAACCAGGATATCCAGGTCACTATCAGGGCGAAAATCATCACGCAGCGCGGAGCCAAAGAGCGCGAGCCTGCGAATCGCGTGACGTTCGCACAGGTCAGTCAGGCGGTCTGGTGAAAGGATCAAATCGTTGAGCATCGCTTCCATTATACTCGCAGCATAATCTGAACTGGCTAACTGTAGCGGATGCGCGGATTGACGAGCGCATAGATCAGGTCGGTCGCAAGGTTGATGAGGATAAACAGGAAGGAGCCAAACAGCAGGATGCCGAGGATGACCGGCGTATCGCGCCGCTCAATCGCCGGGACGACGGCCCTGCCCAATCCCGGCCAGTTGAAGACCGTCTCGGTGACAATCGCGCCGCCGAGCAGCCCGCCGACGTCGAGGCTGATGACGGTGATGATCGGAATCAGTGCGTTACGAAGCTGATGGCGCAAAATCACGAGCCGATACGGCAGCCCTTTGGCGCGCGCCGTCGTCATGTACTCCTGACTGCGGACTTCGAGCATGGCGGCGCGGGTGATCCGCGCGACCGTCGCCGAAAGCTGCGTGCCGAGCACCAGCGACGGCAGCACCATGTGGATGATGCTGCCATCCTCGTAACCGGCGACTGGAAACAGCGCGATGCCATATTTGCTCTGCGTCAGCAGCACCTGAGCCAGCAGCGCCAGCCAGAAGACGGGAACCGAGACGCCGAGCAGCGCCAGCACCATCAGGCCGTGGTCGAGCCAGGTGTACTGCTTCTCGGCGGCAATGATCCCGGCGGGCAGGCCGATGAGCAGCGAGACGATCATGCCGCCGATCATCAACTGGACCGTGCGCGGAAAGCGATAGGCGATGATGTCAGAGACGTTCTGTTCGAGGATGTACGACTTGCCGAGGTCGCCGCGCGCCAGTTGGCCGAGGAAGTGCGTGTAACGGTCGATGAACGAGTCGTTCAGCCCCAGGTCTTCGCGGATCGCTGCCACGACTTCCGGCGGCATCCGGCGATACTCCTCGCCGAGGATAGCGCGGAGCGGGTCGCTCGGCATCAGGAAGGTGAGGATGAAGAGAATCGTAAACAGCCCGAACAGCGTCGGGATGACCTGAATCAGTCGGCGGATGAGGTAGGAAGACACGATAAAAAAGACTGAGTAAAAGAAGGACTGAGGACTGAGATAGATCAAAGACAGCGCAGTGTGTCTTTCACTCAGTCCTCGGCCCTCAGTCCTCAGTCCTTTCCTCTAGCTAGCTGGCATCCTGGACGGATCGACGGTGACGTCGGCCAGACGCGCGGTATAGGTGCCGCCGGGATCAGGCGAGAAGCCCGACACCCACGGTTTTTGCAGCCAGGCGACCTTGCTGTAGGCCGAAACAATCCACGGCGAGTCGGCGGTAATCAGGTCATGCGCCTGCTGGTAGAGCGCCGTGCGTTTGGTGACATCGGTTTCCTTCATCGCCTGCCGCAGCAGCGCATCGACGTCCTTGTTGTCATACTTGGTGTCGTCCTGACCGTCGAGGAACAGGTAGTTCATAACCTCGAACGGGTCGGCGCTGTTGGCGCTCCAGCCGCTGAGGAAGAACAGCACGTCGTCCTCACCGACATGATCCCAGTAGGTCGACGAATCCTCAACCTTGATATTGAGCGTCACGCCGAGCTTCTTCAGGTCATCCTGAAGCACCGGCAGCGACAGCTCGTCGGCAGCGCCGGAGAAGACGTAGAGATCAATCGGCGGGATGCCTTCGCCGTTGGGGAAGCCAGCCTGCTTGAGCAGGTCAGCGGCCTTGTCCATGTTGTAGTCGTAGATCGTCGCCGGAGTCGAGGCGGCCATTGCCGGGGGCAGATAGCCGAGATCAGCCGGATAACGCGCGCCCTCCATCAGGTCGTTCCAGACGAGGTCGCGGTTGAAAGCGTGGGCGAACGCCTGACGCACCAGCGGATTATCCTTGAAGAAACCGATGCTCATCTTGAAGCCGAAGTAGCGGACGTTCATCCCCGGCTCTTCGTTATACTCCGTACCGAACTCGTCCTTGACCGCCTGAATCTGGCCGGTCGGGATGCTGAAGAGGAAATCCAGCTCGTTCTGGCGATACTGGAGCAACTGGGTATTGGCGTCCGGCACGTTGATATACTTGACGCCATTGACCGTCGGCTGACCGGCCTGCCAGTAGTCGGGGTTCTTCGCCAGCTCAAGGAAGCTGTCGCGCTGCCATTCGACGAACTGGAACGGCCCGGTTCCGACCGGCGTATTCGAGAAGTTATCGCCGAGCTGCTGGTACGCTTCCGGCGGAACGGCAGGCACGCCGCCGACGAAGATCAGGAACAGGCGATTCGGCTCGGCCAGCGTGATCTCGATGGTGTAATCGTCGATCTTCTTGATGCCGGAAATGTGCTCGGCCTTGCCCGACTTGAAATCCTCGACGCCGACCACGCCTTCGGTGAATTCCGGGTGCTGCGAGATTTTTTCGTCGTCGCTGGTGGCGTGTTCTGCCGACCAGATCCAGTCGTCAGCCTTGAACTCGCGGTCGTCATTGTCGTACTTGACGCCAGCGACATTCTGGAACAGCACGCCCTTATGCAGGTGGAAGGTATAGGTCAGGTTATCGGCAGAAATTTCCCAGCTATCGGCCAGCAGCGGCTTAATCTCGCTGGTCTTGGGATCGCGCGTGACCAGTCCCTCGAAGATGTTGCGCGTGACCGTGCCAATGGCGATGGTCGTGGCGGTATAGGGGTTGAGATGTTCGGGGTCGGGTGAAATCGGATAGCGGAGAACGACGGGGGTGCTTTGCGCGGCGGCAGGCAGCGCTGAAAGCAGGGTGAGAGCCAGTAAAAATAAGATGACCTTTGAAAGCTTCTTTGACATTCGCTCGTCCCTTCTGTTTGTGCGAAAGAATAAATCTGGCATAAGAGTTGGGTCGGGTGGTGAACAGGGTGAACTGTTAGTATAGCGTGTTTTGAAACTGGCGCAGAGTCAATTTTTCAATCGAGCAAGCGCACCGGTTTCAACAGCGTCCGGTCGAACTGATCGAGGCCGTCTGCGCCGACACGCTCCAGCTCGGCGCGGACGCGGGCCGAGTCGGCCTTGAGCGCGGCCACATCGACCCCCTGACAGACATCCGGCAGCGGGGCCAGCCATTGCAGGCTGCGCAGCAGCATCTTGAGCGCGCCGGACGGGTTGCCGCGCACAATCTGATAGTAGGCGACGCCGACCTGCAAGACGCCCTGATACAGGCTGCGCACCGGCCCCGGCTCGGCGCGCCACATGGCCTCGAACAATTCGTGCTGCTCGAAGAACTCACTGGCGTTGAACTTCTCGATGGCGCGGCGGCCTTCGGCGGGCAGCGGCTCGGCGCATTGATCGTCGAGCCGCGTCCGCGTTTCCGGCGGCATAATCCGCGCCATGCCGAGCAGCAGACCGGGGAGCTGATCGAGCAAATCGGCGGGCGCGACGGCCAGTTGAACGGCGGCGCTGGCGGCCTGCTGGCGGATGGCGGCGCTCGCGCTGACGACGACGACCGGAATCCGGCGCGTAGCAGCGCTAACCCGCAGCGATGTGGCGTAGAAGCGCCAGCCGTCGGCGTCACCATCGACGAGGATCAGCGCCGCGCCGTCGTCGGCCAGCCGCGTGGTGTAGTCGGACGGCGCGACATCGGCGTAGCGGAGCGTCTGCATCGCGCCGTCCATCTGCGCGGCGACCTCGTCAGCCCATCCGGGTGATCCGGTGATGATGAGCGGGGGGAGTGTCATATCCGGCGCTTTCCGCCTCCGGCGTAAGGCGTCATTTCGAGCCGCTCGACCGTCAGCGACTGCGGGCGCTCGACCGGGACGAGGCCGAAGCCGAGCCGTCCGCGCGGCGTGACGACGGCGTACTGATTATCGATCCAGGTGATGAAGCCCATCGCGCCGCGCGGCGCGTCCGGCGCTTCGTGGACGACCGCGCCGTCGATGCGGAAAGTCGCGCCGTCGCGCCGCCAGTCGATCTCATAAGTATGCGTCTCGGCCAGCAGCGTGCCAGCGAGTAAGCGCTCGCTGATCGCCATCAGCCGTTGAGCGCGCGGCCACAGTCGGCGGTAGAGCGGCGGAAACTGATTGAGCAGCGCCAGCGGCCCGCTCGCCGCCAGCAGCGCCCAGGCCGAGCGGCGGGTGGCGTCGAGCGTCGCCGCCTTCCAGCCGAAACCGGGGACGCCGTAAGCCAGCGCCATCTGGCTCGGCGGCGAGGCGAAAAAGAACCAGAGCGCGCGCGGCAGGCGCATCCGCCGAGCGTCGGGCGAAAACGGATGATTCCAGAAGCCGAAACCCGCCGTCCCGCGCAGTTCGTCGGCGGGCGCGCTGGCGCGGGCAACGACGGTCAGCCGCAGCGGTGGTGCCCACAGGAAGTGGTAGGAATCGGCGCGGTAGTCGCAAAGCTGGGCGTTGGTGTAGCTGCCCGCCGCCGTCGGGCCGCAGGTCATCGTCAGCGCGCCCGCCGCTGTGACCGCAGCGCCGCCGATCTGCGTCACTTCCCAGCGCGAATCAAGCGGGCCGTCGAAGCCGTCGATGAGGGGCTGGCGTCGGTCAATCATCGCTCAGAATTAGCTCGCATGTTCTACCAGACCATTGAATATCCAGCCGCATTGCGCTATAATCATAACCTATGAATAGAGATGAGTAATGAGCGCTGCGTGTCGGGTAAAGACCTCATTTCCCCGCGTCCTTACTTGTACGGCTCACGCTCAGGCCAGGTTCAACTCATCACGTATTACTCATCGCTCATCACCTGAAGGAACTTCTCTGTGGAAATAAGCTGGTACGGACACAGTTGCTTTCGCATTACCGAGCGCGGCAAGGTCACGGTCGTGACCGACCCCTACGACTCGGACGTGGTTGGCCTGCCGGAGCTGAAGCAGCTCAAGGGCGAGGTCATCACCATCAGCCACGACATGCCCGGTCATAACTTCAGCGGGGCGATCAAGGGCGATCCTTATATCCTCAATGGCCCCGGCGAGTACGAGATCGGCGGCGTGTTCATCACCGGGCTGAGTATGCACGACCCGAACGCCGAAGCCCCGGTAGCGAACGTCGCCTACCTGTTCGAGTATGACAGCCTGACGGTGCTGCATCTGGGCGATCTGGCCCATGTGCCGGAACAATCGCTGATCGAGGAGATGCCTGCCGTCAACGTGCTGCTGGTCCCGGTCGGCGGCGGCAAAGGATTGAACGCCAGTCAGGCGGCAGAGGTCGTCGGATTGATCGAGCCGCACTACGTCGTGCCGATGCATTACGCCCTGCCCGATCTGACCTTCGAGCTAGACCCGGCGGATAAATTCCTCAAGGCGATGGGCGTCAGTAAGGTCAACGAGCTTGACGTGCTCAAGATCACGACCGGCGATTTGCCAGAGCAACCTCAGGTGGTTATGCTCAATCGGCAGACGTCGTAATCGTTAATCAGGGGCTGGTGGAGTAACGTGGATGAGCGTCAAGCTGCTGATGAACTGGGATATCAAGTCTGGCCGCGATCAGGAATATTTTGAATTCGTCGTCCGCGAGTGGATGCCCGGCATCACGCGGATGGGCTTGCAGGCGACTGGCGCGTGGTATACGGTCTACAGCCGCACCGAGACGCCGCAGATCATGACCGAGGGGATCGCCAAAGACATCGACACGATGCGCGACATCCTCGGCAGCACCGAGTGGCAGTCGCTGTACGAGAAATTGCAGGAGTTTGTCAGCAACTACCGGCAAAAGATCGTCCACACGACCGGCGGTTTCCAGATTTAGGCGACCTCTCAGCTCGATGAGCGAGTGAGAGAGAAAACGTCCCGGATGAAACGGGACGTTTTTATTTTCTGAGGCTGCCCGTCAGGCCTCGGCCTGAAACGGCGCTTCCGGCCCGGTCAGCGCCCCGGTGATTCCGGCGTAAATCCGCGCGACGGTGTCGAATGCTTCCTTCGGCTCCCAGGTCATGTCAGGATAGCGCGTGCCGTGGCGGTCTGCGTAGGTCTTGACCAGACTGTAGCTCGCCATATCGAGGTCGAGATCAGGCTCGTCGCTGGTCGGGTAGCCCGTATTGACGAAGGTGAAAACGAACGCGCCCTCGACATCTTCGTGCTGGAAGATGCCGAGCAGGTCGCGGAGATAGCCCGCCTGTTCCCATTCGTCGCGGGTGAACTCGTCCACCAGCATCGGCGGGTCGGTCGCCCAGTTGACAATCGCCCAGCCAACGCCGCCTTTATCCTTCGCGCCGGTGTAGGTACAGGAGCCAAACTCGGTGATGAAGACCGGCTTGCCGTGCCTGAAGAAGTCGCGGAGCTGGGCTACATAGTTATTTTCGTTGCTGGCGTCGCGGTAGTGATCGACGCTGACGAAATCGAACGGCGTCCAATCGACCTTTTCCCACGAGCCAGCCGCATAAGTCACCGGCCCATGGAAGTGTTCGCGGACGACGGCGACCGCTTTCGCCAGCAGGCGGTTGAGCCGCCGACCGTACAGCCCTTGCAGCAGCGTGAACTTGACCATGCCGACCGGCTTCATCAGGCTGCTGAGGCGCTCCATCGACGGTCGATTGTCGATGATGCCGCGCATGAACAGGGTTAGCTCGGTGCCGACGACAAAGACGATATGCGGCGACTGCTGGCGCAGCGTCTCGGCGGCTCTGGCGCACTCCGCCAGATAGGGCAGCAGCTCGGCTTCGGTCGCGTCGGCGTCGTTCGGCGACAGCCAGACTTCCATTCCCTGTTTGAGCGCCTGCTCGGATGCCAGCCTCAGCCGCTCGACGTCGAAGCCGGAGATGCGGACGGCGTTGCAGTGCAAGTCGCGGGCAATGATCTCCATCTCCCCGGCGACGACTTCGGGCGGCAGTATCGGGCGCGACGAGCGTTCCGGCCTCGTATCAATCCCGACATCGTAATTGACCCCTTTGAGTCTCATCATGCACCCCTCGCATTCATCTTCACCTGCCGGCGGCGACTCCCCGCGAAATAAGGTTTCGCGGGAAGGGGAAATAAAAACGTCCCGCTGGCACGGGACGTTGGTTTCGACCGGGATGGCACGCCACTAATCAGCCGCCGCGCTGGCCTGGGGTTTCGCAGCAGCGGGCCTCTCGGTCGCCGTTTTGCTCTCGACCTTGCTGGCTTTCTCCGTCTTTTCAGCCTGTCTGTCCGCCGAGGGGGCGCTCTCAGCCTTCTCGCTCTTGTGCTCGGCGCTGTGTGTCTCGGCGCTGTGCGCCTCAGCGTTATGCGCCTCAGCATTATGCGAGGCGGTGTTGTTGACACTGCTGCGCGACGCGCTCTTGCTGTCATTGACGTAGAAGCCAGACCCCTTGAAGATCACTCCGGCAGCCTGAACAACGCGGATGACGTGCTGGCCCGTCACCGGATCAACCTTGAGCGCATCATCAGAAAACTTCTGCCGATAGTCGAACGTCGTCCCATCGTCACGACGATAAATATAGACCGGCATGACACCTCACCTCAGCCCTGGAAACAGGTCAAAATACGTCAGGAATACAACTTATGTTAGCGCAGTTTCGCCTGAATGAGTAGATAGGGTTCTCGTTTCTGATAAAACTCTTACCGTAACACATTGCCAACCGGCGGCGGGTTTGCTAGCATCGGGCCGAATCTCACCTGCCGCTTTTATTGCAAACGGTGTTAAAATGAGGGTGTCGTCGAAAGGTAGATCGCCGGTTGCAAAGACAGGTTGCGGGCAGATGCCCACCCTGAACCCGACCAGAGGATGCCCGACCTCACTTCCGCTTAATGACCGCAAATGGATAGGCGTTCATCATGAAACTTGCTCTGGCTGCTGACCATGCTGGCTACTCGCTCAAGCAGCATCTCGTCGAGTATTTGCGTCAAGAAGGTCATCAAGTCCTCGACCTCGGCGTTAATACCGACGCCGTCCCCTCTGACTATCCCGATTCTGCCGAGGCGATTGACCGCGCCGTCCTCGATGGCCGGGCCGAGCGCGGCATCCTGATCTGCGGCAGCGGTGTCGGCGCGTGCATCGCCGCCAACAAAATCCCCGGCATCTATGCCGCCATCACCCATGACCATTACAGCGCGCATCAGGGCGTTGAGCACGACCGCATGAATATCATGTGTCTGGGATCGCGCGTCATCGGCCCTTCGCTGGCCGAAGAACTGGCCGATGCCTTCATCGCCGCGCAGCCCAGTCAGGAAGAACGACATATCCGCCGCTTCGGCAAGATTCAGGCGATAGAACGTAAAGAATCGGGCAGTTCGTAGCGTCTATATCCTGTAAAGCACGCATCCTCGCCATCAGCCTCTCTTCCCGAGAATGGCGCATTCTCGGAGAGACAGGCCGGGGACGAGGGTTCAGGCATGACCTTATGATGAAGGAGCTTCGCACATGACAGGCAATCCCCCGGTCGACGTTCAGGCGCTCGGCCAAAGTATCTGGCTCGACAATATGAGCCGTCATCTCATCACCAGCGGCGAACTGCAACGCCTGATCGACGAGGATGGCGTCCTGGGCGTCACGTCCAACCCGACCATTTTCCAGAAGGCGATTGGCGGCTCGTCGGACTACGACGAAGCAATGGCGAAGCTGCTCAAGCTGGACTCCTACGAGATTTTCGAGGCGCTGGAAGTCGAGGATATCCGTAACGCGCTCGACCTGTTCCGTCCGACCTACGACCGCACCAATGGCGGCGACGGCTACGTGAGCCTCGAAGTTTCGCCGCTGATCGCCAACGACACTCAGACCACCACAGCGGAAGCCATCCGCCTGTTCAAGCTGGTTGACCGTCCCAACCTGATGGTCAAGATTCCATCGACCCAGGCCGGTATCCCGTCCATTGAGGAAGCGACTGCCGCCGGTGTCAACGTCAATATCACGCTGATTTTCGGCATCGCCAATTATGAGCAGGTGATGGAAGCTTTTATCCGCGGGCTGGAGCGGCGAGTCGCTGCCGGTCAGGACATCACGCGGATTCATTCGGTCGCCAGCTTCTTCCTCAGCCGCATCGACACAGCCGTTGACCGCATCCTCGACAGCAACATTCGTGCCGCGCAGGGCCGCGACCTGGCCCGCGTCACGCTCAACAACCGGCTCAAGGGGAAGGCCGCCATCGCCAACGCCAAAGTCGCCTACAAGCACTTCCTCAAGGTCTTTTACGGCGAGCGCTTCGCCGCGTTGAAGGCGAAGGGCGGTCACGTCCAGCGCGTCCTCTGGGCTTCGACCAGCACCAAGAACCCGACCTACCCCGACACGATGTACATCGACTCGCTGATCGGCAAGGATACCGTCAACACCGTCCCGCCGGCCACGCTCAAGGACTTCAAGGATCACGGCACCGTCGCCGACACGCTCACTCAGGGCATGGATGAAGCCGCGCAGACGCTCGACATGCTGGCTGAAGCGGGCGTGAGTCTGGATCAGGTGACGATGCAGCTTCAGTCGGACGCCGTCGAAGCCTTCTCCGAGTCGTATCACAGCCTGCTCGCGCACGTCGATGCCAAGCGTGACGTGCTGCAAACCGGCATCTCCAAACAGCAGGACGCAGCCCTCGGCGTCTATCAGGACAGCGTCGATCAGACGCTCAAAAGCCTCGACACGGCCCAGGCCAACGAGCGTATCTGGCAGCATGACGGCTCGCTCTGGAAAGATAACCCGCAGGTCATCGCTAAGATCAACGACCGGCTCGGCTGGCTGGATACGCTCAAGACCATCGATCTGGCGCGGCTGAAGAAAATTCAGTCGGAAGCGAAAGCAGCGGGACTCGGCCACGTCGTCCTGCTCGGCATGGGGGGCAGCAGCCTCGCGCCGGAAGTGCTGTTCGAGACCTTCGGCGCGCAGGCCGGTTTCCCGCGCCTGCTGATGCTCGACAGCACTGATCCGCAGTCCATCAAGGCGATTGAGGACGCTATCAACCTCGACAGGACGTGGTTCATCGTCTCCAGCAAGTCCGGCGGGACGATTGAAACCCTGTCGTTCTTCCAGTATTTCTACGAAAAGGCCAGCCACGACGGCTCGAAGTTCATCGCCATCACCGATCCCGGAACCAGCCTCGAAACGCTAGCGAGGGACAAGGGTTTCCGCGACACCTTCAGCAACCCGCCGGACATCGGCGGTCGTTACAGCGCGCTGAGTTACTTCGGGATGCTTCCGGCAGCGCTGATTGGCCTCGACCTCGACGCTATCTGGGCGAACGAGGAACGGATGATGAAGGCCAACGGGCCGAAGATTGACGTCAGCGATCACCCCGGCCTGTGGCTCGGCGCGATCATGGGGACGCTCGGCTTGCAGGGCCGCGACAAGGTGACGATTATCACCAGCCCTTCGATTGCCGCCTTCGGCAACTGGGTCGAGCAGTTGATCGCCGAAAGCACCGGAAAGGAAGGCCGGGGCCTGCTGCCGGTCGTCGGCGCGAGCGTGGGCAAGCCGCACGATTTCTCATCTGACCGGTTGTTCATCTACCTCAAAGTCGAAGGCGATGATAACGAGGAAACCGACGCCGGAATCCGCGCGCTGCGCGAGGCAGGCCATCCGCGCGTGACGCTGCGCCTGCCAGACAAGCACGCGCTGTTCGGCGAGTTTTTCCGCTGGGAATATGCGGTCGCGGTCGTCGGCAAAGTCCTTGCCATACCCACGTTCGACGAGCCGAACGTGACCGAAAGCAAGCAGAACACCGCCCGACTGCTCGACTACTATAAGGAACACGGCGCGCTGCCCGCCACCGAACCGGTGCTGGTCGAGGACAATGTCTCGCTCTACGCCGACGAGAAGATGATCAAGATCATCTATGAGCTGTGTACTCAGCATAACTACACCAACAACACCCTGACGGGGATGCTGGCCGCGCCGATCAACGCGACCGCTGCCGGTGACTACTTCGCCCTGATGGCCTATACGCCGATGACTGCCGAAACCACCGAGCAGTTTCGCGCCGTCGCCCGCCGCCTGCGCCACGTCACCCGCCGCGCGGTGACGCTCGGCTTCGGGCCGCGCTTCCTGCACAGCACCGGCCAATTCCACAAGGGGGGGCCGAACAGCGGCGTCTTCATCCAGATCACGACCGACAAGCCTTTCGATCTGGCAATCCCCGGCGCGCCATACAGCTTCGCCACGCTTCAGGCGGCGCAGGCGGCAGGCGACCTCGAAGCGCTGATCGGCAAGAATCGGCGCGTGCTGCGCCTGCACATCAGCGGCGATCTCAAGGCGGGGCTTGATAAGCTGGTGGCGGCCATCGATGCGGCAGGTGAGCGCCGTCAGTAAGTTCTTCCCTCACCCCCGATCCCGGTGGGAACGGGGAGCAAAGCAAGACGACCGGCGCAGCCACGCCGGTCGTTTTGCTGCTTCAACGAGGCGGTCGTCTTTACGAAATTTGAAGGATTGTCGTTTATTTACAGATTTACGACAGTCTGTTTCGCTGTATTAAATAAATCCGGCTACAATAGAGTCATTATTTCAAGATCGCAGCAATACCGTTATGGGGTCGGAGGTCAGGCCGTGAGTCGTTGGCCCAACAAGTACGTGATTGGCCTCACGGGAAATATTGCCGTCGGCAAAAGCGTCGTGCGCCAGATGCTCCAGCACCTCGGCGCGTACACTATCGACGCCGACAACCTTTCGCATCACGTCATGCAGCCGGGAGCGCCCGCCTACAAGCCCATCGTCGAGCAGTTCGGCAAGTTCGTGCTCGACGCCGATAAACAGATCGACCGCTCGCGCCTCGGCCATATCGTCTTTAATTACCCTGACGCGCTGACAAAACTCGAGTCCATCACCCATCCGATGGTCGTACAGGCGATTTTCGCGCTGATTAACCGCGCCAAACAGCGGGTGATCGTCATCGAGGCGATCAAGCTGCTCGAAACCGACCTGGCTGCCGCCTGTGACGCCATCTGGGTGGTCGATGCGTCGGCCCAGGTGCAGCTTCGTCGGCTTCAGGAACGCCGCAAATTGAGCGAAGAAGAGGCAGTCAAGCGCGTCTATATGCAGCCGCCGCAGGCCGACAAAATCGCCCGCGCGACTCGCGTCATTCGTAACGACGGCAGCGTTGAGGACACCTGGAAACAGGTTCAGGCGGGCTGGAACGATGTCCGCAAAGTCATGCACGGCACGACCGCGCTGGAAATTCCGCCGACGGTGCGGACACAGCCCGTCGCGCCTGTCACGCAGGCCCCGCCCAATGTCCCGGCCCGCGCTTTCAACGTCACTATTCGCCGGGGAATGCCCGGTAACGCCGAAGCGATTGCCGGTTTCATCACCCGAGTCAGCGGCCATGCCATCGACCGGATGGACATCATGCTCGCCTTCGGCCAGAAAAGCTATTTGCTCGCGCTGACGCCCGATGATCGGCTGGTGGCCGTGCTTGGCTGGCAGGTCGAGAACTTGATTACCCGCGCCGACGAATTCTACATCGAGTCCAATGTGCCGAAAGAATCGGTCATCAGCGCGCTGATCAGCGCGATTGAGGAAGCCTCGCACGAACTGCAAAGCGAGGTCGGCTTCATCCTGCTCCCGGCGGAAGCGACGTCCGATACCGTCCAGTCGTTCGCCCGGACGGGCTACGAGGCGACGACGATGGAGCAGATTCGCGTTCCGGCATGGCGTGAAGCCGTCCGCGACTCGGTCGAAACCAATCCGCGCATCCTGTCGAAGAAATTGCGCGCTGACCGTGTGATGAAACCGATCTAGCTGGTACAATCGTGCGGCTGACGACATTTTTTCGTGAGGCAGGTCAATGAACGCCACTACAAGCCGTATCGAACGCATCCCGCCGGTTCGCTGGGCTGTCAACCATCCGCGCATCGCCGCGTGGATCGTGCTCTCGGTCGGCATGATTATCCTGCTCGCCATCGAGGCCCGCGAAGTCGGCCTGCTGCCGACGCAATGGCTGGCGCTGTTCATCGCCTGCATTCTGGTGGCGGGCGCGTGTGTCTGGATCATCAGCTGGGAAGGCGACGACGAGGAAGAAGACGCCCTCGACGGCGACCCGGCCAAACCGGTCGCGCCGCCGGTCGAACCCGTCGCCACGATCACCGACGAGAAGCCAACGCCCTGATTCTCCGCTTTCGACCTTTCAACGAGGCGCGGCGAGTGATTCGCCCGCGCCTCGTTTGCTTTCCAGAATATCCTACCTGTTCGGTCAGAGCGTACCCGCTGGCCCCCGGCAAACAATCGCCAGCCGCAGCCTCATGAATCCCCGCGATCAAGACAGTCCCCGGAAGCGCTAAAAGACAAAGCCCGCAGGTTTGCGGGCTTTGCTCAAAGACGCTCTGGAAGCAGGCGTTAGCGGATGCGGAACTCGCCCACGCCGCCTTCAAAGCGGATCGTGACCTTGCGGGCCGCGTTCTCATAGCCGATAGTCTGCCAGGTGCCGCTCTGCCCCACGAACGACGCGCCGTTCCCGGCCACGCGGGCGAAGCTATCTGGCAGGTTGAC
>CAZZAO010000003.1:15045-88696 GCA_964652205.1 uncultured Anaerolineaceae bacterium
CTTCAATTGCAGGGCGGCAACGATGCCAGGCAGTGGCAGGTTGACGCCGCCCATGCCGACATCAGCCTGCACGCGCACCGGCGCGCCCGACGGAATGCGCACGTCGCACTGGCCGATGCCGCCCTTGATGTGGGCGGTGACTTCCGCGCCGTCGCCGATGTCGAGGTTGAGCTGGCCGGTGCCGATGTTGGCCTGAAGCTCGACCGACGTCCCCGATGGAATGTGGACGTTGACCTCGCCGACGCCGCCGCTGATGTGCGCGGTGTAATGGCGGCTGTTTTCAGGCAGCGTCAGCTCGAGCTGCCCCGTGCCGCCATCAACATCGAGCGCCGCTAACTGGAGTTTACGCAGGTCGAGCGTCGTCTTGCCGATGCCGCTGTGAACGTCGAGATCGAGCGGAATCCGCGAGGTCAGGCCGACGTTCCAGCGCAGGCGACCCTGCGTGCCGATCCAGCCGAACAGGTTACGCGCCCAGTCAGCGGCGTCGGCCTGCTGGCTGACGTTGATGACCTTGCGCTCGTCCCCGGTGACGGCGAACTTGATCTGACCAATGTGGGTAATCTCGGCGTCGATCAGGTTGTCGCCACCGACGGCGCTGTTGACGACCGTCTCGGCCACCGGGATATCGAGGCGGACGCGAGCCGCCGTCGCCGCGCCGACCGGCTCGGCGAACTGCTCGGTCTTGACCGCTTCAGGGTCATTGACCCCGATATTGCGGACAAAGCCGTTAATCTGGTCGGCCAGCTCATCGAACGAGAATGACCATTCGGTACGGTAGGTCTTCTGCTTCTCTTCAGCCATGATTGCCCTTCTTTCGTACTTGATTGATCGGGCGGCGTGAGCCGCGCCCGTGTCTGCTCAGTCCGGGCCATCGGGGCGCTGCTGGCCTGGCGCGCGTTCCAGCGCCGACTTCGCTGCGATGGGTATTCACAGACCAGTACGCAGGGTCAATGACAGGAGTTGCAAAATCGTGTCATTCGTCATGACGGCTCAACTTATCGCCGCCGTTCTGACGAGATGACTCGCCACAGCCACCCTACGGCTGCCCTACGCCGATGCGCCCGCCAAGCGCAGAGCGGGCAGGATAGACGCTCCACTCATCTCTGCTAGAATAAAGACGACGGGTTGAGGATGGAAGCTCACGCTTCATTCTCCGACCCAGGCGAGAAAGTGGAGCATGTCCCTTATGCCCGACCAGGAAAAAGACCCGCGTCCCGACAGCGATTTGCCGGAGAAGCCGCCTTTGAATCAGGCGCGGCCCGACGATTCCGACAACGCCGCCGATCTGCCCGACGAGCCGAAGCTCGCTGACGACGACACCGCCGATCTGGTGCTGCCGACCTATGGCGAGCCAGCCGTCAACGAAGAAGAACGCATCGCCGAGCTGGATCGCTTCGACCTGCCGACCATGCCCATCCCGCCGGAGTCGGAAGCGACCGACCCGAAGCGGACGCTTCCCGGCAGCGGCGGCTTCGACCCGAACCCCGATTTTGGCCGGGGCAAGTCGCCCGAACCGCAGGACGGCAACACCATCCCGCACATCGTCCCCTTCGAGTACACGATGGTTCACGTCCCCGGCGAGCAGCCGATCAAGCGCCAGCCGCCGCGCGCCGGGTACACCGAGGCGAACGCGCCTGCCGGGCCATCGGCGTTCAATCAGCCGACCCTCGGCCCGACACGCTCGCCCTATGAACGCCCGCAGTACACCACGCCGCAGGCCCCGGCCCAGCCGCAGGCCCCGCTGCCGCGCCGCCGCCCCGGCACGAAAAAACGCCGGATTCTCGGCTGCTCGCCCGGCTGCCTGATGGTCATCGTCGGCCTGCTGGTCACGTTCTGCGGCGGCCTGACGCTAATTACGCTGGTGCTGTCGGCCACGCTCGGCACGCGGTTAGAGCAGCAGCTTCAGGCGCAGGTCGCCAACGTCGATACCTATCAGAATTTCCAGAGCACTTTCTTCTACGACCGCAACGGTAAGCAGCTTTACGAAGCCTTCAACGAAGGCAAGCGCACCAACGTCAGCTATCAGGACTTCCCGCAAGACCTGATTAACGCCACCGTCGCCACCGAGGACGACAGCTTCTGGACAAATCCCGGCATCGACGTGGCCTCGACCGCGCGCGCCTTTTTGCAGTACGTCAACATCGCAAAAGGCGAGAGCGGCGGCAGCACCATCACGCAGCAGCTTGTCCGTGGCGTGCTGTTCAATTACGAGTACCGCTCTGAGCGCAGCGTGCAGCGCAAGGTCGAGGAGATTATGCTAGCGGTGCTGCTCAATCAGCGCCGGTCGAAACAAGACATCCTCACTATGTACCTGAACGAGATTTACTACGGCAACCTTGCCTATGGCGCGGAAGCCGCCGCGCAGACCTTCTTCGGCAAGAACGCCAGCCAACTGACGCTCGGCGAGTCGGCGCTGCTGGCCGGGCTGCCGCAAACGCCGTCGGAACTCGATCCGCTCAACCCTGACCCGAACACGCAGGCGGCGGTGCAGGCTCGCTGGCGGCTGGTGCTCGACCGGATGGTGCGGCTGCATTACATCACCGACGCGCAGCGCAATCAGGCGCTGACTGCCGGGCTGACCTTCTCGCCGCCCGACGCGCCGCTCAACGCGCCCCATTTCACCGTCTACGCGCAGCAGGAAATGCAATCGCTGCTGGCGAGCCTCGGCTACACGCCGCAGGACATCGCTACCGGCGGCCTCAAGGTCTATACGACCGTTGACCTGAACCTCAACGATCTGGCCCAGCAGGCCGCCCGCGACCAGATTTCCAGGCTGACGGCCAACAACGTCAGCAACGCGGCGGTGCTGGTGCTTAAGCCGGGAACCGGCGAGATCATGGCGATGATCGGCAGCGTCGATTACAACAACGATGCCATCGACGGCAAGGTGAACGTGACGACTGCGCTGCGCCAGCCGGGCAGCACCATGAAAGCCTTCACCTATTCGGCGGCGATGGAACGCGGGACGCTGACGCCGGAAAGTATCCTCTGGGACACGCCGACCGACATCAACGGTTACAGGCCGGTCGATTACGACGGCACCTACCACGGGCCAATGCGGATGCGAACGGCCCTCGCCAACAGTATCAACATCGCTGCGGTGCAGGCGCTCCGGCAAACCGGCGTCGATTACCTGCTGGCCTATATGCAGCGTTTCGGTGTCGAAAGTCTGGGCAGCGACGCCAGCAAGTATGGCCTGTCGCTGACGCTCGGCGGCGGCGAAATCACGCTGCTCGAACTGACGCGCGGCTACAGCGTCTTCGCCAATCAGGGCGCGCTCGTGCCGACGACCTCGATCCTGTGCATCGTCAACAGCAAGGACGAAATCCTTTACCAGTACGAGAATAGCTGCCCCAATGGCACGCCGACCAGCAGGACGGTCAGCCGCGCCGGTTACGGCAAGACGGTGCTTGACCCGCGCATCTCCTACATCATCACCGACATCCTCGGCGACAACGTCGCCCGCAGCATGGCGATGGGCGCAAACAGCCCGCTCAACACCGGCAGCCTGCAAACCTCGGTCAAGACCGGCACGACGAACGATTTCAAGGATAACTGGACGGTCGGCTACACCCGCAACGTCGCGGTCGGCGTCTGGGCGGGCAACAGCAATGGCGCGCCGATGGTCAACTCGTCCGGCCTGACCGGCGCAGCCCCGATCTGGCACAGCGTCATCACGGCGATCTATGCCAACTCGTCGCTGCTGGATGAATTCGCTATCGACGGCCAGCTTCAGGCTGACCGGCCCGATCAGCCGCAGGGGATGAGCCTGCATCAGATGTGCGACCTCAACTCAATCAAGGAGCCATCGACCGACTGCTCGGCGACCGTCCGTGATTGGCTGCTCGACGGCCCGGCAGGAGTCCCCGACCAGAACGGTAATCTCCAGTTCCCGCAGCAGCAGGCCCAGCCGCCCGACCAGCCGCCGCCAACTGGCCCGTGGCTGCGCGTGATCGAGCCGGGGATTTATAAAGTCACCGTCCACCCGATTCCACCGGACGTCGCCAGCCAGATTCAGTTCAATGTCCAGCCCGGCCAGCAGCAGCCGCTGCCGCCGCTCTACTGTCAGGTTCCGGTCGAAGCCATTCCGAGCGATCCGAGCGCCAGAGATCAGATTTTCATCGGCCCGCCGCCGGACGCGCAGGACGCCATCAAGGCCGAGCAGTGGGCGCGCAGCGCCGGGATCGCCTTCCTGCCCTCGATTGCCTGCGACGGCACACTGCTCTCGATCACCAGCGGCAGCAGCCCGATTGTCATCACCGCTGTCATCAGCTCGCCGACGCCGAATCAGGTCATGCCGTCAACCGGCTTCCCGATCCTCGGCACGGCAGAATTCGGCCAGAATCAGGCCAGCTACTATAAGGTCGAGATCACCGGCGGTCAGTTCGGCGACCAGTGGTTAACTATCGGCAGCACGCATCCCAACAGCGTCGTCAACAACCAGTTGGAGTTCGTGCAGGGCTTGCAGCCAGGCAACTACACGATTCAGTTGATTGTCGTCGGCCTCGACGGCAACTACGTCCAGTCGCCGTATCAGGTTCCGTTCACGGTGCAGTAAAAGGAGAACCGAGAACCGAGACAAGGCTAAGTTTTCTCTCGCTATGCGGTCAAGCCACAGTCCGCAGCATTGATCGGTGGGCTTTTACTTTTCTCGGTTCTACGTCTCCGATAGGTTGTGATTCGATGAGACCTGGCCGCGCGCACTCCCCCGACGCCACCGCTCTAATGTAGAATGCTGGCAGATCGTCACGCGGAATCGCTGCTGTTCTAATAGAGACCGAGGGGAATCAGGGCCATGACCATCACTTACGACGACTTCGAGAAGGTCGATATCCGCGTTGGCGAGATTATGGAGGTGCTGGACTTCCCCAAAGCCCGCAACCCGTCGTACCAGATTCTCATCGATTTCGGCGCTGAGATCGGCGAGCGCTGGTCGAGCGCCCAACTCACCCACTATTTCAAAGAAGAGCTGGTCGGCAGACAGGTGATCGCGGTCGTCAATTTCGAGCCGAAGAACATCGCCGGGTTCCTGTCCGAATGCCTGATCCTCGGCGTGCCGATGGACGACGGCCAGGTATCGCTGCTCACCCCGACGAAGCTCGCTACCCTCGGCGGGAAAATGTTCTAGCGGGTTACTCCAGTACGCGGACACGAAGCTGTTCGGCGAGGGTGTGGCCGATGATGCGGCACTCATTGCCGAGCCGAAGCTGAATCGGGCCGTTGAACGGCCCGATTTTTGTGTGTTTTAGCAGATTTTCTACAGCCGATGCGAGAGCACCCTGAGCACGTGAGTAACCAGATGCTCCGGCGGCACATTGTGGATAATGGCAAGCTGCTTCATCATCTCGCCGTTGTCGAACACGCTGTTGGCACTCTGAATCCGACCGTCGATGACGCTGGCGATCAGCATCCCGGTCACTGAGATGTGCTGGCCGGACGGCCCCAACTCAAGGAACTGACCGGTATGCGTCCCGGAGAAGGTATACTGCACCGCCACTTTGTCGTCCTCGGCCAGAATATTATCGACGGTAAAATGAATATCGGGGAAGCCGGTGCGAAAGAGCATCACCCGGCGCTTGAGGCCGTCACGACCCAGTGTTTGCCCGTGCGCGCTGGCCGAACCATCGGTCTGGACGGGCGCGTCGAGGACGTAATAGTCGCCGTAGATCTCGTCAACGACGTCGAGCTTGCCTTGATTGAGCACTTCATCGAAATGGCGGCGCAAAAGGGCCTTGTTCGCCTCAGACATGGGGACTCCTGATCGCTACGCTGCTGGCGGTATGAACACTGTCTCAGATCAAACTCAGGCGGGGCAGTTCATTGTACCACCCTGCCCGCCCCGAAACAGGAAGCTTTCAATAAGGGATCGCAACTGTTTTAGGCGCAATACAAGCTTGTGGCTGTCTGGAAGCAGGTATCAAGTCTGATCGAGTACGCGGACACGAAGCTGTTCGGCGAGGGTGTGGCCGATGATGCGGTACTCATTGCCGAGTCGAAGCTGAATCGGGCCGTTGAACGGCGCGATGTTCAGTAATTCGAGGTGAACGTCGGGGACGAGGTGCAGCGCCGCCAGATATTCAAGCCGGTCGGACTCACGCGTGCGGACGCGCGTCAGTTCCAGCGGCGTCTTGAGCGGCGCGCTCAACAGCGGCAGATCGTGCAGGTCGGGTAAGTTGCCGTCAGCGTCGGGGATCGGCTCACCGTGCGGGCAGCGCGTCGGGTTGCCCGCCATCTGCGCCATGCGCTCGGCGATGGTATCGCTCAGGGCGCGGCTGATCTGATTGGCCTCGTCGTGAACTTCATGCCACTTGAAGTCCATCACCTTGACCAGAAACGCCTCGACGATCCGGTGACGGCGCAGGAACTTGAGCGCCTCGCGCGTTCCGGCTTCAGTCAGGCGGATGCCCTGATACGGCTCATGATTGAGCAGGCCGAGTTCCTTGAGCCGCGTCACCATGCGATTGACGGCAGGCGCGCTGACGTCGAGCAGGTCAGCCAGCGCCGAGGTGCTGACGAACGTCGAGGCATCGCTCTGGCGGTCGCTCAGGCGATAAATTTCCGCGAGATAGTCGCGCATGGTGGGGCTGAGGTCGTCGGTTATCGAGGGATCGGCCATGCGGCGTGGGCGCTCCCGGCTTTACCAGCCGTGTTCGAGCCGGGCGATCAGACGCTCCGGCAGGTCATAACGGCGCATCCGCCGCTGAACGGCGGGGATATCATACGGGACGCGGCGATGCTCCCAGACGTTGGTTTCGACGTCGAGCAGCGCATAGGCCGCTTCCGGGTTGGCATCGCGCGGCTGACCGACGCTGCCGGGATTGATGATCTGCCGCCGCCCGTTCAACTGGCGCTGATAGCGATAATGCGGCGCGATAGCGGCTGTCTCGCCCTGCTCATTGAGCAGCTCGTAAATCACCGGCTGATGGGTGTGGCCGACGAGGCAGTACGGCGTCTCGAAGTGGCTGAAATTGAGCGCGGCGATCAGCGGCTCGAGGATATATTCCCAGACCGGTTCGCGCGGACTTCCATGAGCCAGCGTATAATCGCCGATGACGAAGGTCGTCGGCAGCGCTTCGAGGTAAGCGGTGTTCTCCGGCTTGAGCGTCTCGCTCGTCCAGTTGACCGCCTTGCGGGCGTCGTGGTTGAAGGTGCGAATGTCGAGCCGACCGAGCGCCGCCCAGTCGTGGTTCCCGGCGAGGCACAGGTGCGGCAGCGTCTTGAGCAGCTCGACCGACTCGTTCGGGTCAGGCCCGTAGCCAACGACATCGCCGAGACACCAGACGTAGTCCCACTGCCCTTTAGCATCCTTAAGAACCGTCTCAAAGGCAGTTAGATTGGCGTGAATATCGGAGATAATGAGGACGCGCATCCGGGCGACCTTCACTGCGGTAGATAACAGGACGTAATCTTTTGCATGATAACATGCTTTCAGCCCACTTGCGAATTAAGAGCCGTCCGGCGCAACTGTTTTTGAGCGTGATTCTGGCGCTGACAGCCTGCGCTCCCGCCGCGCCCTCAGCCACGCCGACGCAGGAGATCGCCCCGGTTTCGACCGCCGTCGTCGGCACGGCAGAAGCTGCGGCGACGACAGTGACCGGCACGCCAGCCATCTCGCCCACGCCGACCGTCTCGCCTTACCCGTGGACGGACGCCAGCGCCCTCATGAGCGGGCTGTGCTTCGAGTCGGTCGATGACGCGGCGGGCAAGGTCTACGTGCTGCGCAGCGCCGACGAACTGGCCCACTTCTACGATCTGGCCGATCACAGCAGGCTCTGCCGCCAGCCGGTCGGTCGCGGGCAGTTCGATTTCGACGGCGGCAGGATTCTGGCCGGGCTGTGGAGCAAGGGGACGGGCTGTAGCGCGCATCACGAGGTCGATGACGTTCGCCGCGACGACACCGCGCGGACGCTGTTCATCTTCCTGCGCTTCGTCACCGAAGGCAACTGCACCTACGAACTGGTACGCCCGTTCTGGATCGCGCTCGGCGGCCTGAATCAGTACGACATACAGATCGTCGTCAGCTAGCCGCTGGCGCTGCCGGAATCAGCCGATAAAGCACGGCGTCACCGGCGTCATAGACGGCGGTCACATCGGCTATCTGTTCCGGTTTCCAGGAGAGAGAGCGCCAGAGCGTCTTCAGTTTTCCGACTTTAGCGGTCGCCACCATCACGACGTAAAACGGCCTGTCAGGCAGAGGCGTTTTCCGGCCCACGTGAGCGAGGTTGATGTGGTAGATCAGGCCGTACAGATCCATCGACATGCAGTAATTGGCGCAGACAATCTGATCTCCGTCATGGAGATTCTCCTGAACATAACGGAACACGGCTTCAGTCCCAGCGGCGCTGCCTGGCCCGCTCGCCACCTGAATGGAGTTCGAGCGCATTTCGCCGACCGCCAGCACCAGCGCAATCGCCACCGCCAGCGGCAGCAGCACGCGCAGGGAAGGCCGCGTGAAGCGGCGAGCGACCCAATCGAGCAGATAAATCAGCCCTGCGATGGCCGTCATCAGCAGCACGGGATACAGATAGACCCAGAAGCGCTCGAATGTCGCCACAAACTGGATGAAGAATACGACAGGCAGCCATAGAACAGCGCCGCTGTACCAGGCGACGCGATAGCGCGACACGCGGGAATGGGCGGCGACGCCGATCCCGAAGCCGATGACCAGCAGCCCGAACAGCCAGGGTGACAGATCACGCTGCAAGTTATGCCAGACAATCACCAGTTCGGTACGGAAATAGAAAATGAACTCATACCAGCCAATCGGCTCAGTCACTTTAAACCGCGTATCGAGCTTCTGGGCTTCAAGAATGTGGAGCAGCGCCGGGGTATAAAGCACGAGCGTCAGCAGCGCGGCGGCAACAATACCCAGAAACAGGTTGCGCAGGGGTCGCCAGAATGGCTGCTCCGGGGCGGCGTTGATATACGTCAGGGCGAGCCAGACGATCACGATCCCAATCGGGAAAATCATAATCGGGATCGTTGCCACACCCAGCGCGCTGAAGACGGCGAACAACGTCCAGCGCAGCGCCGTCTGGCGATGCGCCAGCAGGGAAGCCAGCAGCAGCAGGATCAGGAAATCGAGCGTAATCAGGCTGTAGCCGCGCGCATAGGCGGAATATTCGACCATCCACGAGGCAGCCGACGCAACAGCCGCCGCGATCAGCCCGACGCGCAGGCTGTAAAACCGCCGTCCGGCGGCGAAGGTAAACGGGACGATCAGGATGCCGGCAAAATAGGCGGGCAGGCGCATCGTCCACGGATAAAGTCCAAAAATTGACGTGGAAAAATGGACGAGAACGGTGTGAAAAATGTGGTTGTTGGTCGAGTCATAATGGCTGATGACGTCCGTCAAGGGCAGTGAAGCGAAGTTGATATAGTTCGTACTTTCGTCGTAGCGCAGGGATTTGGGCAGAAAGTAGGTGCGAACCAGCGCGCCGACCAGCACAATCGCAATCATCGTGAACAGGACGGCGTTCCGGGTGCGCGCGTCGGAGATCGCGGGGCTGCGCTTCGGCAGCATTAAGTCCAGACGGCGCGCCAGTCGGGTCGAATGAATCCAGCGCAGGAAACGATCTGGCGCGCCGCTGACGACAACTGCCAGCCCGAACAGAAAAACGGCGATGACCAGCGCGATCCGTATTGCCATGCTGTCGAACCGAATTTGCTTGTGGATGGTATAGGTTTCGGCTGCGCCATCGCGGAAAGTGACATCCAGCCGGGCCACTGCGGCGCACGATTCCCGGCTGCCCTGGCCGACCATCGGATCGCCGTCAACTTCAACCGTGCTGATGTTTTCGACGTTCCATGACACCTGCACGCACTCGGAATCAACCAGCACCGTGGTATCGTCAGCGGAAAAGTTCACCGTCCCGCCATGTTCAGTCGCCGTCACGCTGCCTGGCACTGTTGAGAAGACCGGCACAAAAACAATCGCGGCCAGAATCAGCAAAGTCACCGCCAGCAGCGCCGCCAACAGCAGTCGATTGATCCGCAAAATTCGCATCATCCCAGTCAACCTGTCAGCTTCACCTGCTCAAAAGAACAAAAATTCAGAACTCGGATCGCGCCAGCCGCCTTACGGGCAGGCAATCGTCACGGCCTGTAACTCCGCATAAGGCTTGATCGGTTGGCCCTGCGCGTCGAGCGTCGGAAGCGGCGTGTTTGGCGCGGCGGTGTCGTACAGGCCGACCGTCAGCTTATAGCTTCCCGGCGCGGTATCCGGCGGAATCTGAAGCTCGAAGGTCGGCCCCAGCACCAGCTCGCCAGCGTCCGTCCAGCTATTGGTCGGGCGGCGATCCGCCGGAACGCCCTCATAGCTGGCGATCTGCGCCGTCTCATCCGCCGTAATCAGTCTGGCGAACATCTGATATTCGTGCTGCGGCTGCGAGAGCCGCTCCCACGTCATTGCCAGCCGGAGCGTCGCGCCGGGGCAGTAAGCAGCCTGCGGCGGCAAATCGTAGCCGAACAGCCCGATCTCGCCGCCGAAATTGGCGCGCAGTCGATGGAATTTCGATAGATCGACCGAGAACACCGCGTCCCGGTTATTCGTCAGCAGCAGCGGCCCCCGATAGCGGTCGGCGAACTTCTGCTCTTCCTTGAAGTAGCCCCACGCGCTGTGCAGAATATGCAGTTTCGGCGGGTGATCGAACAGTTCACGCATGAACTCAATCCGCGTCAGCGTCACCGGAAAAACCGATGAATCCATCATGTAACCGTCATAGGGCGCCGATGTACAGCTCGCGCGATTCGTCAGGTAGGTAAAGCGGCGCAGGTTGCCCCACAGCCACAGACAGTCCTGGGGCGCGGTGCGCTGCTCGATCAGGTCGATGACCGGCTGAAGCGCTGCCAGCTCGTCGGTCGGTCGCGGGGAAAACGAGGGCCAGCCGACTCGATCCACCCCAAACCAGACCGCTCCGGCCAGCAGGCAGGCGGCGAGCGCGGCCTGACGACCCGCCGACATCCGCGCGGCGGCAGCCCCCGCCAGCGCGATCAAGGCGATCAGCGGGGGAACCATTTCACGATAGTAATAGGGCTTGAGGCCGCGCGCAATGCTCGCGCCGATGAAGCTCAACAGCACCCAGCCCAGCGCCGCCCACAACAGCGGGCTGCGCGGCTGCGCTCGCAGCAGGATCACTGCCGAACCAGCCGCCAGTAGGAAATAAGCAGCCATCAGCGGCAGCGTCGCGCCCAGAAAATAATCGTGAAACAGCGAGAAGAAGTCGCCGCCGAAGTGCCACTGGCCGGTTTCGGTCAGGACATATTCGCGCGCCATCGTGACCAGATGAAACCACATCGACGCCAGCGAGCCATGACTCAGCGCCCAGACGAGCACCAGCGCGCCGCCCAGCGCCAGCCCGACAGCCACGCCCGCGAGCGCGCGCAGCCTCGCCAACCGGCCACTCGGCGCGCGAATGGCGGCGAAGGCCAGCAGCGCTGGCAGCTCGAAGGCCAGCGGCTGCTTGGTCATGACGCCACAAACGAAGACCAGCCCGGCAGCCAGCATCCATACCAGCCGACCACGCCCCAGCAGCGCCAGCGTCATGGCCGTCGCGCCAAAAGCCGCCATCAACACGGTCGTCTCCGGGCTGCTGATTTGCGCGCTGAACAGCAGGCCGAATGCCGCGCCGATCAGCGCCCCGATCCACGTCAGGCTGATCGCGTAAGCCGCCGCCGCCGCCGCCAGCGCGAGGAAAACATCCATGAACAGCGTGCTGGCGGCAATCGCAGCCACGGTGTTGCCCATCACGCGGACGAATCCGGCGATGACGACGAACATCCCCGGCGGCTTATTGTCCCAGACATCGCGGTAGAGGACGCCGCCATTCGCCTGAATCCGCCCCATATCCGCGAACAGCCCGTTATCCGAAAAGCTGATCTCGAACGTCCGCGCCGTGTGAACATACTGCCCGACGGTCATCACGACCGCCCAGAGCAGCAGGCAGGCCAGCAGCAGGGCGGGAATGAGACGCAGGGGGCGTTGAGCGCCGTCTGCTCGCATCCCTAGCAGCCGCTCTGGATGACGATATCCTGCAAGCGCGCGTAACTGCCGTCCGGCTGGCCGTCCGCACCGAGCGTCGAGACGCGCGCCTGTGTCTCGACATCGTAGAGGCCAGCGATCAGCCGATAGGTTCCCGGCGCGGCGTCGGCGGGCAGTTGCAGTTCAAAGGTCGGGCCGAGGACGTACTCGCCGACATTCACCCAGGTGTTCGTCGGACGCTCCTCTGCCGGGATGCCATCCCAACCGGCGATCTGCGCTGTCTCGTCGGCAGTGACCACCTGCACGAACGCCTGATACTGCTGATTCGGCGTCGCCAGAAGCTGCCACGTCAGCGCGGTCGGCAATGTCTCGCCGGGGCAGTAAGCGGCTTTCGGCGGCAGATCATAAGCGACGAGGCCGATCTCGCCGCCGAAATTGGCGCTCGTCCGGTGCATCTTCGACAGGTCAGTTTTGTAGATGCTGACGTGACTTTCGATGTCCGCCGCCTGCGGGCTGACGTAGCGATCAGCAAAGTTTTGCAGCTCCGGGAAGAAGCCCCAGCCGGAGCGAACGAGAGTCAGCGTCGGGGGATGGTCGAACAGGTTCTGGATGAATTCGATCTGATTTTCGCGCGTCGGATAGACGGTCGTCACCATGACATTCGAGTCGAGCAGGTTGGCGGTGCAGGAATAGTGGCCGCTCAGAAAGAGAATATCGTTGAGGTTGCCCCATTCGAGCAGGCAGTCGCTCGGCGCGGTGTTGGCGTTGACGTAGTCGATGACGCGCTGATGATCGGCGGTCACGTCGGGCGGGCGGGCCGTGAGCGACAGCCCGCCGACGTATTCGTAACCGAACCAGACTGCGCCGATCAGCGCCAGCGCCGCGAAGGGAACCTGCCAGCCTGACGCGCGGCGCTGGAGCGCTGCCAGCGCCAGCGCGATCAGCGCGATGAACGGCGGGATCGTCTCGCGGAAATATTCGGGGCGCAGGGCGAGCTGCACCGCCGCCGCGCCGAACGAGAGGATCACCCATAAAAACGTGACCCAGATAATCGGGTCGCGCCGCCGCACGATCAGCAGGACGATGGCGGAAATCGCGCCCAGAATGAACAGGATTGCCATATACGGCAGCGTCGAGTCGAGGAAAATATCGCCGATGAACGACAGGCCGTACTCGCTGAAGCGATCAGTGCCAGTCGGCCCACCGACGTATTTCCAGGTGCTGCCGAAGACGTGGAACCAGAACAGGTCGGTCATGCCGTTGGCGACCGTCCAGAGCAGGATCAGACCCATCAGCAGGGCGAAGCCGACGCCGACCGCGACCGCCGAAACGAGTTTGCGCCGCCACGGCCCCGGCGTGCGGATCATGGCGAACAACAGCAGCGCGGGCATCTCGAAGCCGACCGGTTGCTTGGTCATGAAGCCGAGGCCGAAGATCAGGCCCGACAGCAGCATAACCAGCAGCCGTCCGCGACCGGCCAGCGCGACGGCCACCGCCAGCGCGCCGAAGGCTGCCATCGTGATCGTCGCGTCCAGCCCGTCCTGCGCGCCGGTATACAGCAGCGCAATCGCCACGCCGATCAGCGCCGCCAACCGCGATCCGCTCAGTTGGTAGGCCACCAGTCCGCTGCAGATGACGAAGGCCACCAGCGTGAAGATCAGCGCGGCATTCATGGCGGCGAGCGTGTTGCCGAGCGCGCCGACGAAAATGCTAATGATGAAAATGTTGACTGGCGGCTTGTTGTTCCAGAAATCGCGGTAAAAGACCTGCCCGGTCGCCTGACCGCGCGCCATCACCGCCCAGATGCCGTCGTCGTTCTGCGCCAGCGAGCGCACCGAGGTCGTGCGCGTGTAGGCCGCCAGCGTCACCAGCAGCGCGTAAACGATCAGGATCGCCACCAGCACAACCATGATCCGGCGCAGCAGCGGCTCGTTCAGAAGCGAGCGCCGGGGGGGCTTTGCGCTCAGGCGGTTATCGAGAGTTGCCATCGTGCCTGTCCTTGCTCGGCCTAAGACTCACAAAGGTTTGCGATAGGGTGTCAGGAGCCACACCCCTGTTCAGCCGCCTATCGTTCACCGCCCGCCATGAGAGCGCAGCGCAGCCTTTCACTCGACGGGAGCCGCAGGCTGCGGAGGGGCCGGGGATGAGAGAGCGCAATCTGCCCTCACCGTAATATCCGTCAGGCGCGCGTAGCTGCCGTCCGGCTGGCCGTCCGCCCCCAGAGTCGGCAGGCGCTGCTGCGTTTCGACCTCGTACAACCCGGCGATCAGCCGATAGGTCCCCGGCGCGGCGCTGGCGGGAATCTGAAGCTCGAAGGTCGGCCCCAGTATAACCTCGCCGGGATCGACCCAGGTATTGGTCGGGCGGCGATCCGCCGGGACGCCATCGTAGCCGACGATCTGCGCCGTCTCGTCGGCGTTGACGAGCTGGGTGAACGCCTGATACTGCTGTTTCGGCGTCGCCAGCCGCTGCCACGTCAGCGCGGTCGTGAGCGTCGCGCCGGGGCAGTAGCTGGTTTTCGACAGATCGTAGGCAATCAGGCCGATCTCGCCGCTGAAGTTGGCGCTCGTCCGGTGCATCTTCGACATATCGACCTTGAACATCGAGAAGGTGTCGCGCGTCATCACGACCGGCCCCAGATAGCGGTCGGCGAACTTTTGCAGTTCCTTGAAGTAGCCCCAGCCGCTCTGCATGATCTGGAGCGCCGGGGGATGGTCAAACAGGTTCTGCATGAACTCGATCCGGTTGATGACGACCGGGAAAGCTGACGAGTCCATCAGGAAACCTTCGTAACCGGCGCTGACGCAGCTTGGCCGCCCGGTCAGATAGTCGAAGTAGAGCACGCCGCCCCACGGCCAGATGCAGTCAGTCGGTTTGGTGTTGGCCTCGATGTAATCGACCATCGGGGCGATCACCGCGTCACGCGCGGGCGGGCTGGCGCTCCAGGCGGGCAGCCCGACCCAGCGATAGCCGAACCAGACCGCGCCGACCAGCGCCGCCGCGCTGCCGACCGCCTGCCACGGCAGACTCATCCGCCGTAGGGTCGGCACAGCCAGCGCGATCAGCGCGACCAGCGCGGGAACCATCTGCCGATAGTATTCGGAGCGCATCCCGCGCGCCAGACTGGCCCCGGCGAAGCTCAGAACCACCCAACCTATCGCCGTCCAGACGAGCGGATCGCGCCTGCGCCGCGCCAGCAGCACCAGCGCTGCGCCGAGCGCCAGCAGGAAAAACGGGGCCATGCGCGGAACCGTCGAGCCGAGGAAGTAGTCCTGAAACAGCTCCAGCCGCTCCTGCGTGAACAGCCACTGGCCGTCGGCGCGAAAGACGTACTGCGAGGCCGACTGGAAAACGAAAAACCACATCCGTTCGGCGACGCCGTTGCTCAGCGCCCAGACGACAAACGCGCCCGCAGTCAGCGCCGCGCCGACCAGCGCCAGCAGAGGGGCCAGCAGCCTGCGCCGCCAGCTTCCCGGCGCGCGCAGAAACGCGAAGGCCAGCAGGACGGGAAGCTCGAAGGCCAGCGGCTGCTTGGTCATCACGCCGCAGCAAAAGGCGACACCCGCCAGCAGCATCCACGGCCAGCGTCCGCGTCCGAGCAGCGCCAGCGTCATGGCCGTCGCGCCCATCGCCGCCATCAGAATGGTCGTCTCCGGGTAGGCCAACTGCGCGCTGAACAACAGCGCCAGCGCCCCGCCGACCAGCCCGCCGAGCTTCGACCGGCTGAGCGCATAGGCCGCCGCCGCGCCGCTGACGGCGAAGAAAAACTCCATGAAGAGCGTGCTGGCCTCAATCGCCGCGACGGTGTTGCCGAGCGCCTGAACGAACGGGGCCATAACGAAGAACATGAACGGCGGCTTGGTGTCCCAGATGTCGCGGTAGAGGACGCCGCCAGTCGCCTGAATCCGCGCCGTTTCCGCGAACCAGCCGGTATCGAGGTACGTCAGGTCGAAAGTGATCGGCAGGCGATAGTAGCGCGAGGCCGTCAGCGTCACGCACCAGACGAGCAGCGCGGCCAGCAGCGCCGCGACCAGCAGCCGAAGCGCCTGACTGGACGGGGTCGGACGCGCCGTGCGCCAATCGGCCTGCGATGGGTCGGTCATGCGCCTGCTCCCGCGCAGTCGCGCACGATCATGGCCTGTAAATGAGCGTAACTGCCGTTCGGCTGGCCGTCCGCGCCGAACGTCGGCAGATGAGCCTGCGTCGTCACGTCGTACAGCCCGGCGATCAGTTGATAGGTCCCCGCTTTCGTCTCCGCTGGAATCTGAAGCTCGAAGGTCGGGCCGAGGATCAGCTCATGCGGCTGAGTCCATTCGTCGGTCGGGCGCTTGTCCGCCGGGACGCCATCCCAACCGGCGATCCGCGCCGATTCGTCCGCCGTGACGACCTGCGCGAACGCCTGATACTGATGGGTCGGCGTCGCCAGCCGCTCCCACGTCAGCGCCAGCGGCAGTGTCGCGCCGGGGCAGTAAGCGTCCTGCGGCGGCAGGTCGTAACCGAACAGCCCGATCTCGCCGCCGAAATTGGCGTCAGCGCGATGAAATTTCGAGCTGTCGAAGCTGAAAACGGCGTAGCGCCCGCTCGCCAGTACCAGCGGCCCGACGTAGCGATCCGAGTATTTCTGCAATTCAGGGAAATAGCCCCACGCGCTGTTGAGGATTTCCAGCGTCGGCGGACGGTTGAACAGGTCATGCATATACTCGACGCGGAAGGCATCGACCGGAAAAGTCGATGTATCCATCAGATAGCCTTCGTAGGACGCGCCGACACAGCTTCGCCGCCCCGTCAGGAAGCTGAAATGAATGATGTTACCCCACATCCACAGGCAGTCGTCGGGCTGCGTGTGCGCCTCAATATAGTCGATGACCGGCTGATCGTCGGCCAGGCCGCCGGTCGGACGGCTGTCGATGCGCTGCACGCCGACCCATTCGTAACCGAACCAGACCGAGCCGAGCAGCAGCAGCGCGCTCAGGGCGATTTTCGGCACGGCGGACATCCGCTGAACCAGCGGCACAGCCAGCGCGACCAGCGCGATGATCGGCGGGATCGTCTGGCGATAATAGGCAATCGACAGGCCACGCGGCGTGCTGGCCGCGACGAACGCGAGCAGGAACCAGCAGATTGCCACCCATGTTAGCGGATTGCGCCGCTGCCGGACGAGCAGCACGACCCCGGCCACCCCGGCGAAGACAAAGCCGGTCAGCATAAACGGCAGCGTCGATTTCAGGAAGTCGTCCTGAAAAATCTCCAGGCCCCCGCTGGAGAAATGCCAGTTGCCATCCGAGCGCAAGATGTACTGACCGACCGAACTGTAGACGTGGAACCACATCGACGGAGCCGAGTCGTTGCTGATCGCCCACCCCGCAAAGACGGCGACCGCCAGCACAACGCCGATCAGCACACCGGCGGCAGCCAGTAACTTGCGCCGCCGCGTCCCCGGCGCGCGGACTACCGCGAAGGCCAGCAGCGCCGGAAGCTCGGCCATCAGCGGCTGCTTGGTCAGCGCGCCAAAGACGAACACCGCGCCCGCCGCGATCATCCACACCCGGCGTCCGCGCCCCAGCAGCGCCAGCGTCATCGCCGCTGCGCCGAGCGCCGCCATCGGGATGGTCGTCTCAGGGATGCGGAAATTGCTGCTGAAGATCAGCGCCAGCGCCGCCCCAACCACCGTCGAAGCCCACGAGCCGCTGATCGCATAGGCCAGCGCCGTCAGCGCGACGACAAAGCCGACGTTCATGAAAACCGCGCTGGCCGCAATCGCCGTGACCGTGCTGCCCATCGCCTTGACGAACAGGCCCATGAGGATGAACATGCCCGGCGGCTTATTGCTCCACAGGTCGCGGTAGAGAACGCCCTCGGCGACGGTGCGCGCTTCTTCGGCGAAGATGCCGACGTTGCCAGACGAGGCGGTTACGTCAAGCCGGAGCGGATTATTATAGTAATGGGGGATGGCGACGATCAGCGCCCAGACGACGAGGAATCCCAGCACCAGCGCCGATGACAATCGCGGCGGTCGTTCGCGGGTCCGAGTTTGCGGGCGAGCGGTGAGTCTCAAAACGGCAAGCTCATTCAATCGGCAGTTAGCGAGCCAGTATACACGATACCGCGCTCGAACCTCAAAGCCGATCCTCGCGGTTGGCCGTCCGTCGATCCGGGGCGCGATGGGAACACCCGCTTCACCGGGGGCTTTGTGGACGCCCTCATTGCAGGCTGCGAACGAGCCAGGGACAGGGATTCAGAAGCACAGCCGTGCTAAAATGCCGGGTATGAATGGAAATATTGGAGCCAACTGATGCCGCTGAGGGCGATCATCGACGGGCAGGAAGTCATCGCGCCGCTGCTCGATGAGGCAGCGTGGGACGCGCTGCATCGCCGCGTGGCCGATGAGCATCTGCGCGTTATTCTGCCCTGCTGCGACGTCGAGGGCTATTTGCGCCGCAGCCAGCACGGGACGCAGCATTTCGCCCACAAGGTCAGCACTGACTGCCTGAGCAAAGGCGAAACGGTCGAGCATCTGCGCGCCAAAGCCGAAATCGTCGTCGCCTGCCAGGCGGCGGGCTATGACGCCTCGACTGAAGTCGCTGGCGACAACTGGCGCGCCGACGTGCTGGCGACGCGCGGGTCGGCGCGGATCGCGTTCGAGGTACAGTGGAGCTTTCTGCGCCTGCGCGACGTGCTTTATCGCCAGCGCCGGTATGCCGACGACGGCGTGCGCGGCTGCTGGTTCTTCCGCCGACCGCCCGCGCCGCTCCAGAACACCGACGACCTCGGCCCGGAACTGGAAGCGCGGCGCGAACTGCCGCTGTTTCATCTGTTCGCGGCAGTCGATGGCTCGTATGCCGTCGCCCTGCACCGCCGCCTGCACAAGCTGCCCGATTTCGTCGGCGCGCTGCTCGGCGGGCGCATCCGCTTCTGCGAGCGCGCCCGTTATCAGGGCAGGCGAGCGCTGCGCGCCGTCTTCTTCACGCTCGACTGCGCTCGCTGTGGGCAGCGCTCACAGCTCTACGTCGTCGATACGCGCCAGACGGCAGGCTGCGGCGTCCGTTTTCAGCCCGACGACGTCGATGCTGCCGAATCATTCACCTTTCATCCAGCGGTGCTGGCGGCGCTCGACCGCTACCGGCAGACCGAGGCCGGGGCGCATCTCCGTATGGGCGCAATCAAGGTTCGCAGCGACGGCCACAACTCATATCGCTCGTTCGGCTGCGCGCATTGTGACGCCATCTTCGACGCGCGTCAGGTCGGGCTGGCGTTGAGCGGGTCACGCCGTTTCCGGGACGACCCGGCGGCGGAGTCGTTCGAGGTGACGCTGCCGCTGCGCGTCAGCGGCGTGCTGCCGCACTGGTGCTATCCCGCCGACGGCCATTTCTGCTGTGAAAGCGCCGGTGGCTAAAAGTCCGGTACGGCTGAAGCCAGCCGAAGCGAAAAGAGCGCTGCCGAGGAAACGCGGGAAGGCGTCGCGCAGAGCAGGCAGGAGATGGTTGTAGCTGACATGGACGCGCGCCAGCGACCCGACAGGCTCTTGAGGATTGAGGTCGGGGCTGGCAGGCGGGGAACAAGCCGGTTTCAACGCTGCGCCTTCTCTTTTGTTGAACCGCAAGAGTCGTGTCCTCACTCTGCCATAGCTGTACCTTTGAGGCCAACAGTCCATAACTGCCTGTGAAATTCTCCCGCAACTGTGTTCTAATTAACCTGAGTTTTCGATCAGCGGGACAGCTTTGCTGCGGCTGCGCAGACGCTTTATCATCGAAACGATCAACGACTGACTGAAGAATCAATCGCAAATCGAGCATTCCCGTCATCGCCGGGGTGACAGGTTTGACTGTCTCGCTGCGTCAGCCTGAGAAACCCACTTTCAACCGGTCTACTCGTGACGTTCAGGCGCCTGTTCTGCCGGGGCAGCTATCCAGAATTCAGGTTACTTAATCAACATCAACAGGTTAGCATTCATGGTCTAATTCGTGCCGGTGTTCATGCCATCTGGCCGCGCTCACGATTTTCTTTCTCTCCTCATTTCGCTGGGAGAGGAGACAGGCTGAGGGAGAAGCTCATGCATATCGACATCGCAGGGCAGGTCGCGCTCGTCACGGGGTCGGCACATCGCGTCGGCAAGATCATCGCGCTGGAGCTGGCCCGTAACGGCGTCCATATCATGGTCCATTACGCCAGCAGCGCCGAAGAAACGGTCAAGGAGACGCTGCGCGAGATCAAGTCTGAGGGCGTCGACGCCTTTGCTGTGCAGGCGGACATCAGCACGCCAGCGGGCGTCGCGGCGGTTTTTGCCGCCGTGGGCGAGCAGTTCGGGCGGCTCAACATCCTCGTCAACAGCGCCTCGAATTTTCAGCGGCGCAGGCTGATGGACGTCAGTTATGCCGACTGGCAGGCGACGATGGCGATCAACCTGACCGCGCCCTTCCTCTGCACGCAGCAGGCCGTCGCGCTGATGCTCCAGAACGACCCGTCGGGCGGCGCGATTGTCAACATCCTCGACCGGGGCGCGCTGGAGCCGTGGCCGGCTTTCGCCCATCACGGCATCAGCAAGGCCGGGCTGCTGGCGCTGACTGAAGTGACTGCCGCCAGCCTGGGGCCGGAAATCCGCGCCAACGGTATTATTCCGGGCGCGATCCTCAAGTCGGAAAACCAGAGCCAGGAACAGTGGGAAGCCAACGCGCTCAAAACGCCGATGAAGCGTCCCGGCACGGCTGAGGACGTCGCCCGCGCCGTCGTCTATCTCGTCAGCGAGGACTGGATCACCGGCGCAACTCTGAAGGTCGATGGCGGGGCGTTTCTGATCTAGCGCCCGTTCTGGCTGATCGTTTTGAGCGAAGCGGTTCGGATGCGAAAAAGCGCCCCTATGGAAGGTCAATTCTCCGCTCCGAAACCTGACCCGACTGAGCGGCGGGCTGGCCGGGGTGATGAGTTGTGAAATCGAGCGCCCCCCTCATTCCGCGCTCACGTAAGGCTTTTATAATGATTGCACCCTAGAATCAACAGACTTGAGCGTAAACGGGGCAATCTTATGCGTAAATGGATGCTGTTATCGGTGCTGTTCGCCCTGACCTCGCTGGGAATGGCGCGCGCGCAGGACGCTACCCCCGAAGCGACTCCCGGCGAAACCAGCCCCTACGTCGGCGACCCGGCCTATCCCGCGCCGGACTTTCCCGCTGGCCTCGACTGGATCAACGTCAGCGCGCCGCTGACGATGCAATCCCTGCGCGGCAAGGTGATTGTGCTGGATTTTTGGACGTATGGCTGCATTAACTGCATCCACATGATCCCGACGCTGCAAAAACTCGAAGCCAAATATGGCAGCGCGCTCCAGATCGTCGGCGTCCATTCAGCCAAGTTCGCCAACGAAGGCCAGACCGAGAACATCCGCGAAATCGTCCAGCGTTATGGTCTCGAACATCCGGTCATCAACGACAACGAATTTAAGACCTGGAACCTGTACCAGCCCTACGGCGTCAGCGCGTGGCCGACCTTCGTCATGATCGACCCGCGCGGCAACCTGCTGGCGGTGCAGCCCGGCGAAATCCCCTACGAGGGCTTCGACGCGGTGATCGGCGGCATCGTCAACTACTACGACGGCCTCGGCGAAATTGACCGGACGCCGATTCATCTGGCGCTCGAAGGCGCGGGCCTGCCGGGCAGCACGCTGGCCTTCCCCGGCAAGGTGCTGGCTGACCCGACCGGCAGCCGCCTGTTCATCGCCGACAGCAACCATAACCGCATCGTCGTCGCCGACCTTCAGAGCTATCAGGTCGAGGCCGTCATCGGCACGGGCGCAGCCAGCCTGACCGATGGCGCTTATGACAGCGCGACTTTCGACAAGCCGCAGGGCATGGCGCTCGACGGCAGCACGCTCTACGTCGCCGATACGTACAATAACGCCATCCGCGCCATCGACCTCGACAAAAAGACGGTCACGACGGCTGCCGGAACCGGCGCGCAGGGCTACGCCGGAATCGCGCAGCAGAACCCGACTCAGGTTGCCCTGAGCAGTCCGTGGGACGTGGTCATGGGGCCGGGCCACATCCTCTACATTGCGATGGCCGGCCAGCATCAGATCTGGGCGCTGAGGCTGGACAAGGGCGTGATCGGGCCAGTGGTCGGCAGCGGCTACGAGGGCATGGAGAACGCGGGCTTTAAGGCGGCGCAGTTGGCTCAACCGAGCGGCCTGTACCTCGCTGACGACCAGCTCTACTTCGCCGACAGCGAGTCAAGCAGCGTGCGCGTGGCCGACCTCGGCAGACAGATCGTCACGTCGCTGGCCGGGCCGACGATCAACGACCTGTTCGACTTCGGCGATACCGACGGCAGCTATGGCACGTCGCGGCTTCAGCATCCGCTCGGCGTGACCGGCGGGCCGGACGGCACAATCTTCGTCGCCGATACCTATAACAGCCGCGTCAAGAAGATCGACCCGGCGACGAAAACGACGACGACCGTTTTCGGCCTCGACGACAGCGGCTTCCACGACGGCGACAGCCAGACGGCGCAGTTCTACGAGCCGGGCGGCCTGAGCTACGCCAACGGCAAACTGTACGTGGCCGATACCAATAACAACGCCATCCGCGTGATTGATCTGGCGGCGGGACAGGTCAGCACGGTCAGCTTCCCCAATCCCGAAGCGCTCCAGATTGCCGACCAGATCACCGTCGCAGGCGGCAACAGCGCGGCAGGCGAGCATCTGACGCTCGACGCGCAGACGGTCAAGGCCGGAACCGGCTCGATCACGCTCAGGATCACGCTGCCAGACGGCTACAAGATCAACGATCAGGCCCCGTCGTATGCCACCTGGACGAGCGGCGGCAAGGTCAACCTGGCGGATGAGACGGCCAACAGCGGCCACATCACCACCGCTACCGTCAGCTACCCGGTGATGTTCACCGAAGGCAGCGACACGCTCCACGGCGAACTCGCCATTTACTACTGCGAAGCCGTCCACGAGAGCCTGTGCTATCTCGACGCGCTGACGGTCGATCTGCCGGTGACGGTCAGCCGCAGCGCGACTTCCAGCGATCTGGTCGTCGAGCGCTCAATCACGCCGCCGAAGGTCGTCAGCGGCAGTCTGCCCTGATCGCATCCTGTCAGGCTGCCGCTGGCAGCGGCCCCACGAGCGGAATAGGCGCGCTCGCGGGGCCGTTTGCTTCTAACGGCGCTGCCGGTCTATAGTTGCCGCAGAGACATCCTCCACAAAAGGGCAGGCTTCCGTGCGTTCGACACTCCTCTTCAATGCTGGCTGGCTGTTCGCCCCGCGCGAGCTGGACGAGCGCGCGCCGGACAGCGCCTTCGAGCCGGTCACGCTGCCGCATACCAACGTCGTGCTGCCGTGGCACAATTTCGACAACGCCGAATATCAGTTCATCTCGACTTATCGCAAGCACTTCACCCTGCCGGAAGCGCGAGCAGGACGCCGCGTGTACGTCGATTTCGACGGCGCGATGATCGCCGCGGACGTCTTTATCAACGGCCAGCACGTCGCCACTCACGGCGGCGGCTACACGCCGTTTTCCGCCGACCTGACGCCGTACCTTCACGATGGCGACAACGTCCTGCGCGTCCGGCTCGATTCGACCGAACGGGCGGACATCCCCCCCTACGGTTTCGTCGTCGATTACCTGACCTTCGGCGGCCTCTACCGTGACGCGCATTTACGGATGGTCGAGCCGTGCTACATCGCCGACGTCTTCGCCCGCCCGCTCAACGCGCTGACGCAGCCGCGGCTTGAACTTGACGTCACGCTGGTCAACGAAAGCGACCAATCGGCGCAGGCCGAGCTGGCAGCAGCGGTCGAAGGGCTGATCGACCTTCCGGCGCGGCTGGTGACACTGGCGCCGGGAGAGCGGAAAACCGTCGTCTTTGAAGCCAGCGCGCCGCCGGAAGTCCGGTTGTGGACGCCGGACTCGCCCGCGCTGTACGTCGTCCGCGCCAGCCTGCTCGACGCGCAGGGCAGCGCCGCCGATCAGGTCGAGACGCACATCGGCTGGCGCGAGGCGCATTTCGATGCCGACGGCGGTTTCACACTCAACGGCCAGCCGCTCAAACTGCGCGGCCTCAATCGGCATCAGACCTACCCGTATATCGGCGCGGCGGCTCCGGCGCGGCTTCAGCGTAAGGACGCCGACATCCTGCGCGACGAACTGGGCGTCAACCTCGTCCGCACCTCGCATTACCCGCAGTCGCCACATTTTCTCGACCGCTGCGACGAGATCGGCCTGCTGGTGTTCGAGGAAATCCCCGGCTGGCAGTACATCGGCGACGACGACTGGCAGGCGCTGACGCTCGCCAACGTCGAGGCGATGATCCGACGCGACCGCAATCATCCGTCGATCATCCTGTGGGGCGTCCGCATCAACGAATCGCCCGACGACCATGATCTGTATGTTAAGACCAACGCGCTGGCGCGCCGGCTCGACGCGACGCGGCAGACCGGCGGCGTCCGTAACTTCCTCGAAAGCGAGCTTTTAGAGGATGTTTACACGTTCAACGACTTCTCGAAGGGCGTGCTTGAGCCGCGCGTGACGCCGCACCTGATTACCGAGTTCAACGGCCACATGTTCCCGACGAAAACATGGGACGGCGAAGAACGCGCCATCGAGCACGCGCTGCGCCACGCGGCGATTCAGGACGCGGCGGCGGGCAACCCGCGCGTCAGCGGGGCGATTGGCTGGTGCGCCTTCGACTACAACACGCACCGCGAGTTTGGCTCCGGCGACCGCCTGTGCTATCACGGCGTCAGCGACATCTTCCGGCTGCCGAAGATGGCGGCCTACTTCTATGAGAGCCAGCAGCCCCCGGCGCGCCGTCCAGTCGTGCGCGCCGCGACCTACTGGACGATGGGCGACCGCAGCGAAGGCGGCAACGACCCGCTGACGGTCTTCAGCAACTGCGAGGAGATCGACGTCTACTGCGGGGCGATTCTGCACGGGCGCTTCCAGCCCGACCGCGTGACTTATCCGCACCTCGACTATCCGCCGTTCACCGTGCCGGGACTGCCGATCACGGCGACGTGGGGATCGCTGTATGAGGATTTGCGCGTGATCGGCTATATCGGCGGGCAGGCCGTGGCTGAGGAATGGCACGCCGCCGATGGGCTGCCGAAGGCGCTGCTGCTCACGCCGGACGATGCCGCGCTGGACGCCGACGGCGCGGACATGACCCGGCTGACGATCAGGATCGTCGATGCTTACGGCAACCGCCTGCCCTACGCAGCGCAGGCCGTGACGCTGACCGTCGATGGCCCCGCCGAAATTATCGGCGAGAATCCGTTTGTGACGCTGGGCGGACAGGGCGCGGTCTACCTGAAGGCGCGGCGCGAAAAGGGCGTCGCCACGATTCACGCGACGACGCCCCGTTTGCCCGCAGCGCAGGCGCAGGTCAGGCTGCGTTAGACGGTGTACCCTACTTGCCGGAGAAAGCAGGAACCTGACTGAAGATGTCGTTCAGATCGTCGAGCGCGCGCTGAATCCGCGCCAGATGATCGACCGGGATGGACGAAAACAACTCGCGCATCTTTTCTTCCCGGCGCTGATCGATCCGCTCCAGCAGGGCCATACCCTCATCGTTGATCGAGATCAGCTTCTGGCGGCGATCTTCCGGGTTTTCGCGCCGCGTCAGCAGGCCGCGCTGAAGCAGTCGGTCGATTAACTGGCTGGCCGCAGGCTGCGACAGCGTAATGACCGAAGCCAACTGCGAGACGGTCAGGAGTTCCTCACGATGACGGCTGAGATAGTAGAGCACCATGAACTGAGGCAGCGTGAAGTCGAGGTCCTGAATCGAGGTGAAATGGCCCATGACGCGGTCGGAAACGCCGGTCTGCATGGCGCGCATGGTTTCGATGATACTGTCGATAGCATCGGCCTTGTCGGTCATTGAATTTGTCTCCCTGTAACGACCATCCGAGTGATCGGACGTGAGGCCGACGGCAGGCCGAATTAATCATTCATACGGTCAATTAGATTTTAACACCAATGTAATTGCTGCACCAGCCAACGACAGCGGCGGCTGCCGGGCATTAAGGACGCTCTAACGCCGGATCGCTCGCCCCGGCGTTACAATGTAGGTTGTAATGCAAAGGAGCGCAGCCGATGATCGACGTCAAAGAAGTCAAGGAACTGCTCGAACAAATCGGAGATCAAACACTCAGCCTGTACCTTGATGTCAGCGAAGGCAAGCTCGAAAATCAGGCGGTCGCGCCGCAGTGGAGCGTGTGGCTCAAGAATACGCTGCGCGATCTGGGCAGCGGCCTGACCCGTGAAGACGCTCAGGCATGGCCGCAGATTCGTGACCGGGTCGAAGGCTATTTCGACCCGTACAGCGCGGGCTACAAGCCGCAGGCGCGCGGGATTGTGCTGTTCACCAGTCCCTCGTATCAGCAGGCTTACGAGCTGCCGATCTCCTTCAAAAATCAGGCGTCGTTCGGCAAGCCCCACGTCGCGCCGCTGTTGTGGGCGATTGACGAGTACGAGCCGTATCTGGTCGCCATGGTCGATAAGGAAAAGGCGCGCTTTTTCAGCAGTTATCTGGCGTCCATCGACTTTCAGGACAGCCTCGAAATCGACCTCGACCAATACGATTTCGCCGAGCGCCCGATGAGGAATGTCACCATCGGCGGCAACGAAGGCGGCGGTGGAACGAACAAGGAAGCGTGGCAGCGGATGATCAACGAGCACGAGCGGCGCTTCTACCGGCAGGTAGCGGATACGGCGGTTAAACTGGCCGACCAGCAGAAGGCCGAGCGCATCATCATCGCTGGCTCGGAAGACTCGCTGCACGAGGTCTACAACCTGTTCAGCGAGCACGATCAGACGCGAATCGCCGGGATGGCAGCCATCCCGATGCAGTCAACGACTGCCGAAATCTTCCAGCAGATTTTGCCGGTGGCGCAGGCGTTCGAGCGCGAGCAGGAGATGACGCTGGTTTCCGAAGTGATCGACTTCGCCCGATCAGGCGGGCGCGGCGCGCTGGGGCGCGAGGCGGTCGATAGGGCGATATCGATGCAGCGCGTCGAACGGCTGATCCTGCCGTGGCCGGTCGACAGCCCTTCGATGAATGAGTATCTGGAAACGCTCGCTTACCGAGCGCTCCAGCTCAACAGTCAGGTTGAGCTGGTTCATGAGGCCGCCGCAGATCGACTGACAGCGGAAGGGGGCGTCGCGGCGCGGCTGTATTACGCCATCGACGCCCGACCGGACAGCGACGGACATTAATCAGGCCGCGCACAAATGAGGCGAATGGGTTCGCCTTTTGGTGATCGCCGCGCGCGTTATGGATAAGGTCAGGCGCAGCATGTCTGCCTTCTGTATGGGCGCGATTTTCCGCACCAGTGCGCCGAAAACCTCGCTCAGAACGGCGATCTATAACGAGCGTCATCGGGTGGAATGGCGCGCAAAAACAACAGCGCGGGGATGATGCCCGCGCTGTCGGTGGTGCAGCGGAAAGCCAGCGCTAACCTATCGGCTCTTTGTAGATCACATAGCGGCCAATGTCATCGCCTTTGGCGATGCAGGTCGCCATATCGACCTTGAATTCGTGGCCGCCGGACACCCAACCAAGCCCTTCCTGCAGCAGCCCCTGGCCGGCGAAGCAGACCGGCTTATCGGCCTTGCGGTTCCAGCACATCGGGCAGCGCTCAAGCGTGTAGATGATACGGTCGCTGCCTTCATCATAGACATTCGAAATCTGATCGGAAAACTGCGAGAAGATGTTCGCCATCGCCGGGACGCCAACCTTGAGCTTGGCATTGAGCGGCAGCACCTTAAACGCCAGGTCGCCGACGCCCGCCAGCGCGCCGAACGAGCGCAGCGCCTGAGCGAAGGTCGCGCGACCGGCGCGCAGCGCCAGCCCCCGACCGCCGCGCGGCCCATACATCTCTTCAAGCGCGACGTTGAGCGCGGTAAACTCGGCGAAGTCGAAGCCCTTTTCGAGATTGTCCGGCGGGTAGTGATCGACGTACTGCTGCAACCCGGCCAAATTCAGGACGGCATTGAGGCCGTTCTTGCCCATAACATCTTCCATCGCCTCGATGAAGATGCGCGCAAACTTATTCGGGTAATAATATCCACTCTTTTCAGGTGGCATTCTACGGAGTCCTCCCATTCGTGCGCGGCTCGGCGCGGCGTTCGTCGGCGCGCGGGATCGAGCGCGACTTGACACTTGAGGCTAGGTCAAGTATACGGCAAAACATTCGCTTGCCAACTTAAGATGCCGACGGCTCGGATGACAAATGTCACCTCATGCGCGGGTCAGACCCCGGTGGACGCGGCGCGAATGCACTTCCGGCGGATGACGCCGCGGTTATTGCGCATGGCAAAACTAAAAGTGAGCAGTCAGTGAAATGCGGATTGTAAACTTTGAGAACAATGCTAAAGTTTGCATAAGCACCCGACGCTGCGAGATTTGCTTTGACGACCGGGCAAGCGGCACGGTCGCCGTTACCGAACCGAGGTGACAGATGCGATTGAAATCCCTGATCGGTTTTATGATCCTTGCGCTGAGTCTGAGCATGATTTCCACGGCTTTGGCGCAAAGCCCCAGCGTCGAATGGAGCGCCTGGAACGCGCAGATCACAGCGCATCCGGGCAGCGCCCCGCTCGACATCGCCGAGACCCAGATCATTAAGGTGACGGGCGGGACGCTCCACGGCGGGACGCGCAATTTCTCGCAGCCCGTCAATATCCAGAGCGTCTATCTGGCGCTCAACGGCAGCCAGCCAACTCAGCTTTCACAGGGCAGCAGCCCCGGCAGCTACAGCGTCAGCAGCGCCAACGGCGATGTGGTCGTCAATTACGAACTGCCGCGAGCGGCTAACGTCGGCGACAGCTTCGCCGTCCAGATCAACTACACCGTCAACCCGACGACGGCGGGCCTGATCGACTGGAACGTTGTCCCCGGTACGCATCCCGGCCCGGTCAACAGCAGCAAAGTCACGATCAACTTTCCCGACGGGCAGGCTCCGAGCGCCGATTTCGTCCGCGTGCCGCAGGGCAGCGGAACTGTCACCGCGTCGGGCAGCAGCATCGTCGTCCAGTCGCAGGGCGTGATTCCCGCCAACCAGCCGTTCGAGATTCAACTCCCCTACGGCGCGAACGTCGGCCAACCGGCCAACGGCAACAGCGCCCCGGTGCAGAACGCGCCGGTACAGAATGCCCCGATCCAGAACGCGCCCGCAAGTGGCGCGACCGGCACGAGCAATGACAGCGGCGGCATCCTCGGCAGCCTCCTGCCGATCCTGTGCATCATCGGCCTGTTAGTGATCTTCGGCGGCAGCTCGCTGCTGCGCGGCCTGCTCGGCGGCGTTCTGGGCGGCGCGGTCGGGGGCGCGCTCGGCAGGGGCGGCAATTCTGGCGGCGGTATTTTTGGCGGCAGGGGCGGCAGTTCCGGCGGCGGCATCTTCGGCGGCGGGAGTGGCAATTCCGGCGGCAGCGGGTCGAGCGGGCGTGGCTTCCGCCAGAGCGCCGACCAGAACCGGGAAGTGCCGACCATCAACAATGATAAAGAATCCGGCGGCGGCGCGGGCTTCCATTAGAGGCAGGGCATGAAAAACAGATCGCAGCACTTCATCGGCCTTGTGCCGCTCATCGTCGCGCTTTGTCTTCTGCTGCCGATCTCGCCAGCCTCGGCAGCGACCCGGCTCAACTATAACCAGCCTGCGACCGGCACCCTGAGCGCCGGTCAGCAGGCCGAGTACACCTTCAGCGGCCAGGCCGGCGACAAGCCGATCATCAGGGCCAACGCCCACGGCGGCGACATCGTCCCTTATGTCGCGCTCTACGACCCGGCAGGCCATCTGATCGGCGAGGACATCAACGGCGGGCTGAAGGGCAACGCGCTGCTCAAGGGGCAGGTGCTGGCCGCTGACGGGACGTATAAGGTGGTGGTCGCCAATAAGGCGCAGAACGGCAGCGGCAATTACAACCTGCTCATCAGCGAGGAACAGCGGCAGGTGTTCTTCGACGGCCCCGCGACCGGAACCGGCGGCAAGCAAGCCTACCAGCTTTCGCAGCCGTGGGATCACAGCAATATCACCTACCATATCCTCAACAAGCTGCCGCAGTTTAGCGAGCAGGAAACCCGCGCCATGTTCGCGCAGGCGTTCCAGTCGTGGGCGAGCCTGTCAACGCTGCGCTTCACCGAAGTGGCCGGACAGGGGGACATCAACATTCAGTTCGGGCAGATCGACGGGCAGTTGAATATCCTCGGCGAAACCTGCCCGCCCTATCAGCCGTGCGATTCCGGCAGCGTGACCTTCGACAGCGACGAGAACTGGACGCTCGGCCAGCCGACCGGCTTCGGCGATATTTCGCTGCTCGGCGTCGCCAGCCACGAATTCGGTCACGCCATCGGGATGCTGCATACCGACGACCAGAACGCGCTGATGTTCCCGGAATACAGCCCCTACGTGCTCGCGCCCTCGCAGGACGATGCGGCAGGCGTGGCGCGGCTTTACGGCCCCGGCAACGGCACGGTTTCCAATCCGCCGGTCGGCAGCAATCCGCCATCGACCAACCCGAACCAGATGCAGGTGACGGACAGCCTCGACAACTCGCACTATACGACTTTCTGGGATTTTGACGTGGTCGCGGGCGACACGGCGACGATCACCATGAGCGCGACGCAGGGCGACCTCGACTCGTTCCTCGTGCTGCTCGACGCCAACAATCAGGTGATCGCCTACGACGACGACAGCGGCGGTGGCCGGAACGCGGCGCTGGCGAATCTGAAGTTCCCGTATGCCGGGACGTACACCGTCGCAGCAACGCGCTACTTGCAGGCGCAGGGCTACACCGCCGGAAGCTACCGGCTGTCGATCCAGTACGACGTTGGCGCAGGACAGAACACTGTCCCGGCGACGACCGTCGCCAGCGCGCCGCCGGTCAGCGGCACGGGCGGCGTGCAGGCCAGCGCCGGTCAGCCGTCGCAGCTTCAGCAGCTTCCCTCACTCGACAGCGTCCTGACGAGCGCCTTCGCCGACAGCGCCTCACCGGGCAAGCAAACGCGGCAAGGCACGGTCAGCGCCGGTCAGTCGTATAGCTGGCAGCAGAACTGGTGCGCCACGAACTCGCCAACGCTTGCGGCCAATCTCCAGCAGATCAGCGCGACATTCGCTATCAACGGCCAGCCCGTCAGTCCGAGCGCCGTCTCACAGACGAGCGCAGCCAACGCGCCCTATCAGTGTCAGGTGTTCTTCGTCGTGCTGTCGAACTGGACGCGCGGCAGCGTCACCCTGACGACGACGCTGACGCTCAGGGGCGCGGTCTTTGACGGCGAGACTATCTATCCCGCTGGAGACTACGTCACCGAGTATCAGCTTCAGGCGAGCGGATAAGCCAGCGCAAAAATGAGCCAACCGCGCTCAACCTTCAGGGACGGTTGCTGACCGAGATAATTTCGGCCATGACGGCGAGGGCGATCTCTTCGGGCGATTTGGCGCCAATCGAGAGGCCAATCGGCGCGTGCAGGCGGGCGAAGTCCTGATCGGTCAGGCCGCGCTGGCGCAGTCGTTCGAGGCGCAGCGCGTGGGTGCGCCTGCTGCCAAGCACGCCGATGTAAGCCGCATCGCTCCTGAGCGCAAACTCAAGCGCCGGATCGTCGATCTTGGGATCGTGAGTCAGCAGGGCGAGAAAGGTATTCCGCCCGACCGGTATTGAGGCAAGCGCGCGGTCGGGATACTCATGGATGAGGGTTACGCCGGGGAACCGTTCGGCGGTCGCAAATGCCTGACGCGGGTCGATCAGCGTGACGGCCATGCCGAGCACGCGCGCATACTGGCTGAGGGCGATAGCGATGTGAACGCCGCCCACCATAATCAGATGCCGCTGTTCCTGCGCCGGGTCAATCATGACAGCGCAGCCGAGCAGCGACTCCCGCCCCGGCGTCGCCTGATGGGGCGCGTCGGCCAGCGCCCTGACCTGCGCGTCGGGCAGGATGGCGTTCGCGTAAACGAGGCTGCCGCGCTGGTCGAGCGCCAGTTTCGCGCCCGCCGCCGCCCCTTCGACGACCGTCAGGGTGGTCAGGGCCGGGTGAGCAGCGGCAGCGCGCCACCAGGCGGTATCCAGCGGCTCGACCCAGATGCTGATTTCGCCGCCGCACGAGAGGCCCACGTCCCACGCCTGTTGATCGCTGACGCCGAAATGCAGCAGGCGCGCCTGGCTATCAGCCAGCACCTCAAGCGCCTGATCGACCACGGCGGCCTCGACGCAGCCGCCGCTGACCGAGCCGATCATCTGCATATCGGCGCTGACGGCCATTTTCGCTCCGGCCTGACGCGGCGCTGACCCCCACGTTTCGACCACGGTAGCGAGCGCAACCGGTTTGCCAGCGGCCAGCCACTGATCGACGGTTTCTACAAGCTCACGCATTGTGTTAGCCACTCACTCATTGCAGGATACTCGTATGATAGCGAGATTGCCCCGGTTACGACACAGACCATCTGCCCTTCGTTATGGTCTTAATGCGCGTCGGCCTTTGTTTCCTAAAGTCATGAACGCGCTATAATAACGGCGAACTTCCACTTGTAATACGGTCTTTTCAGGCGCTATGCCGATTGGAGATGCAAATCGTGGCCGATAAAGAAGCAATGAAAGCATTTTATGACCGCCAGCTCGATTTTATCGCCAGGAAAGACATCGAAGGGCTGATCGACAACCAGTACACCCCGGACGCCGAGCTGCTGAATTTTGATTACTATATCAAGGGCGAGAAGGCGCTGAAGGACTATTTCCGCAGTTACATCGACGGCCTCGGCTACATTAAGCTGATCTCGACCGACAAGTTCTCGGTCGGCGACGACTCGATGATGTTCGAATCGACGGTTGAGGTCGCTGGCGGAATCGCCAGAGTTTATGATGTGATGCTGATGCGCGACGGCAAGATCTGGCGACACTTCGCCGGGCTGCTCGGTTTCACGCCGAAGTCGTAGAGCAACCTCTCCCTCACCCCAACCTCTGGTCAGGCCCGCTGCGCGGCACGAGCGAAGCCCTAACCACTTCGTCTCCCGGCGGGAGAGGGGCTTCATTTCCCCTCTCCCGGCATCGAGTCAGGTCACGGCAGGCTGGCCGATGGACGGGTGATTGAGAGAGCCTCATCGTTCGCTGATTGAAGAACGAGGAACGTTATGCAGGTATCTGTAACGGTCAATAATCAGACGCACAGCGCCGAGGTTGAGCCGCGGCTGCTGCTGGTCGACTTTCTGCGCGAGCAGGTCGGGCTAACCGGCACAAAGGTGGGCTGCGATACCGGCCAGTGCGGCGCGTGCGTCGTGCTGATGGACGGCGTCTCGGTCAAGAGCTGCGCGCTGATCGCCGCGCAGGCCGACGGCAGCACGATCACAACCATCGAAGGTGTGTCGGCGATGGGCCATCTGAACGCATTGCAGGCCGGTTTTCAGGCGATGCACGCCGTCCAATGCGGCTTCTGCACTCCCGGCATGATGATGTCACTCTCCGACCTGATCGAGCGCAGCCCGAACGCGACTGAGCCGGAAATCCGCGAATGGCTGGCTGGCAACCTGTGCCGCTGCACCGGCTACGAGAACGTCATCCGCGCAGTCGAAGCGTCACGCAGTATCGCAGCCAACCCGGCGCATATGCTGCCGGATTCCACCTTCAAAGTCCTGTACGAGCAGCAGGTCATAGCGATGCAGTCAGGCGACATCGACGCCTGGGCTGAGTTCTACAGTGACGACATCATCCTGACCACCTTCGAGGGCGTCATCAGCGGTAAGGAAGCGCTCAAGGGCTACTTCGCCGACTATCTGAACCAGCGGCGCAGCATCGAGATTCTCTCGACCGACCGATTCATCGAAGCGCCGAACGCCTTCTATGTCGAAGCGACCGTGCGGGTCGATGGCAAGGTGACGCACATCTACAACGAGTTCGTCGTCCAGTCCGGCAAGATCACGCATCAGTTCGCCAGCGTGAAATAAGCGGGAGCAGAAGCATGATTGTTGTGAGCAACACCCCGGCTCCGCTGCAATTTGACCCGAACAGCCGGATTAAAATCGCCATCGACACGCCCCGGAAGGCGTTCTACGAGGAACACGTCCGCTACCTCGACGCCGGAGACTTCCGCCAACTGGTGGAAACGCATTACGCCGCAGACGCCATCGTTATGTCAACCGAGTACGTCGTCGTGGGGCGCGAGGCGCTGTTACGCCACTTCGCCAAGTACACCGGGCTGATGGCGCATCTCTCGGTCGTAACGACCGATAAATGGATCGAGTCGGAAACTACGTTCGCCTTCGAGGCGACGTCGCGCACCCAGTGGGGGCTATCGCGCGTACACGATGCTTTTGTCCTGCGCGACGGCCTGATTTACCGCCACTTCACCGGCAGCATCCCCATGGTGCGCTAGACGAGGAATAACCCTGATGGCTGAACACGTCTTTGGAAAGCCCGTCAAGCGCAAGGAAGACCCGGCAATGCTTCAGGGCCACGCGCCCTTCATCGCCGACATCACTCTGCCGAACATGGCGTACATGGAAATCCTGCGCAGCCCGCACGCGCACGCGCGCATTCTCTCGGTCGATACGTCGGCAGCGGAAAAGATGCCCGGCGTCCTCAAGGTCATCACCGGCAAGGATTTGATTGGTCGCATGAGGCCGCTGCCGTGCGTCTGGATTCCCGGCGGCGTCGAGAGCCATTTCCCGCTGCATCCGCAGAACGTCCCCGGCGCAGGGATGCCGCTGCAATCCGAAAAAGTCCTGTTCATCGGCGACGGGGTGGCGGCGATTGTGGCCGAGACTCGCTATCAGGCGCAGGACGCCCTGAGCGCGATCAAGGTCGAGTATGAGGTGCTGGAAGCCGTCACGCAGGCCGATCTGGCGGTCGCTGACGGCGCGCCGCAGCTTCACGACGTCGTGCCGAACAACCTCAATGCCTACTGGACGTGCGGCGACCCGGCAGCGACCGATCAGGCGATCAAACAGGCCGAAGTGGTCGTCGATATCGACATCCTCAACCAGCGCACGATCAACAGCCCGATTGAGCCGCGCGGCGCGGTCGGGGCCTACGACGCGGTCACGGGGGATTTCACGCTGTACGCCAGCACCCAGTCCCCGCACAACCACCGCCTGATCCTGTGCTTTTACGTCCTCAACCTGCCGCTGAACAGGCTGCGGGTGATTTCGCCGACGGTGGGCGGCAGCTTCGGCACCAAAGGTTATGTCTACCCGGATATGCCGCTGGTGCTGTTTCTGGCGCGCGAACTGAACCGCCCGATCAAGTGGGTCGACTCGCGGGAAGGCTATATGCGCTCGACCGTCCAGGGCCGCGATCACAAGCAGCACGCACAGATGGCCGGAACGCGCGACGGCAAAATTACCGCGCTGCGCTGCACCAGCTACGCCAATCTCGGCGCGTACCCATCGACCATCGGCCCCGGCGTCGCCACCGCCATGATGGGCCGCAGCATCACCGGCTCCTACGCCATCCCTGACGCTTTCTGCGAGGTCTACGCCGCCTTTACCAACGTCGTGCCGCTGGGCGCGCAGCGCGGCTCCGGGCGCGCGGAAGCGACCTTCATGGTGGAAAGGCTGATCGATCTGTACGCCGCCGAAATCGGCATCGACCCGGCGGAAGTCCGACTGAAGAACATGGTGCAGCCCGAACAGATGCCGTATGACAACGGCCTCGGCTGGCTGTATGACTCCGGCGATTACCCGCGCCTGCTGAAGCGCGCGCTGGAGATGGCGGGCTACGCCGGCATCCCGGCACTCAAGGAAGAAGCAAAAAGACGCGGCAAGCGGCTCGGCGTGGGCATGGCGAGTTTCGTCGCCGTCAGCGGCGTCGGCCCTTCCCCACGGATGGCGAAGGAAGGGATGCTCGGCGGGACGTGGGAAGCAGCCAGCATTCGCATCGAACCCACCGGGGAAGTGGTCTGCACGGTCGGCTCGAAGCCGCACGGCCAGTCGCATGACACGGTGTTCGCGCAGATCGTGGCCGACCAACTGAGCATCCCGGTCGAACGGATTATCGTTCGCCATTCGGATACGGTCGGGACGCCGTTCGGTCAGGGCAGCTACGGCAGCCGCTCGTTCAGCATGGCTGGCCCGGCGCTGTACATCACCGCCGAAAAGCTGATCCAGAAAGCCTGCGTCGCGGCGGCGCATCTCCTCAAAGCCGACCCGGCGGAACTGGAGTTCGAGAACAGCCGCTTTTATGTCCGCAGCGATCTGAGTCGCGGCATCACCCTGCTGGAAACTTCGCTGGCGCTGTTTTACGCCTGGGATATCCCCGCCGGTGTCGAACCCTGTCTGGAAGCGACGACCTTCTGGGACGCGCCTGACTTTAATTACCCGAACGGCGCGCAGGTGGCTATCGTCGAGATCGACGAGGAGAGCGGCGAGATCGAACTCAAGCGGCATATCGCCGTCAGCGACGTCGGCACTATCGGCAACCCGATGGTGATCGAGGGACAAATTCAGGGCGGCATCGTCCACGGGCTGGGACAGGCGCTGTTCGAGCAGGCGATCTACGATGAGGAAGGCCATCTGTTGAGTAACTCGCTCGAAAACTACGCCCTGCCGAAAGCGCCGGGGCTGCCGCACTTTGAACTGGACTACGTGATGACGCCGACGCAGCATAACCCGCTCGGCTCAAAGGGCGCGGGCGAAGTCGGCACGGTCGGCGCGACGGCGGCGATTGGCAACGCCGTCTGCGACGCGCTGCGCGACTATGGCGTTAAACATCTGGACATGCCGTACACGCCGGAAAAGCTCTGGCACGCCATGCAGGCCCTGCCTTCACCCCCGGCCTCTGGTTAGGCCCGGTCGGCGCTACCTGATCTAAGGTTCAAACCCTTCGGACGGAGGACGTTGGTATGTTGCCAGCAAGTTTCAACTACGTCGCGCCGAGCAGCGTTCTGGCTGCCGTCGAGGCATTGAGTACGACACCGGGCGCGCGTTTCGCCGCCGGAAGCGTTCATCTGCTGATCGACCTGAAAATGCGCCGGGTCAACCTGAGCACGCTGGTCGATCTACGCAAAATCCCTGAACTCTACGGCGTCATGACCGAGGGCGAAGGGCTGAAGATCGGCGCGATGACGTCGCTGCGCGCCGTGATGGACGACAGGGCGATCCAGTCGCGTTACGGCGCGCTGGCCGAGGCCGCTGCCCGGAGCGGCGACGCGCAGATGCGCAATATGGAAGCCATCGGCGGGGCGCTGGCCTATGCGTCGCCAGCGAGCGCCATCGCGGCGGCAGTGCTGGCGCTCGACGCCACGATCTGCGCCACCGGAATACAGGGCGCGCGCCGCATCCCTGCCGCGACGTTTTTTACCGGCGACAGAACGACTGCGCTGGCGCCTGACGAGATCATCACGGCGCTGTCGCTGCCGAAGCCGTTCACGGGCAGCGTTTACGAACAGCTTCGCCACCCTGCGCATCTGGGCGCGATCTGCGGCGTGGCTGCCGCTGTGCCAAAGGCGGCTGACGGCAGCCTCGAGCGGACACGCATCGGCGTGACCGGCGCGACCGACCATGCCTTCCGGCTCACAGCCGTCGAGGATGCGCTGACCGGAAGCACGCTCGACGCGAGCAGCATCGCTTCAGCGGCGTCACGCGCGGCGGAAACCCGCGACTACCGCTCCGACTTACAATTCTCCGCCGACTACCGCGCGCATCTCGTCACGGTGCTGACGAAACGGGCGTTGTCGCGGCTCACCTAACGACTCGCCTGCCAGCCCGGTTGAGGCAGAGAACAGGTCACACGCCCTGCCTCAACGGGCTTCGCAGGAGAGGGCGAAGCGGCTGCGCGTCGAACAGACGCGCTTCGTCTTCGCTTATAGTCAGCCTACATCCCTGTCAAGCCCCCTGCTGGCACTCAATTTCCAGCCTAACGCGCTCTGGGCGGTTAGCTGGCTTATCTGATTCATCAGGGCAAACGCATCAAATTTGATCGGAGTTTCAAGAAAGCTGATATCGGCTTATCCAGGGTCAACGATAACGTAGGGGCGACCCGCCGGGTCGCCCCTACACACCCTCATGACCTTTTATAGCCTGAACTGTGATTTAGACGCGATTGCCCTGTCTGATTCACGGAGTCAGCCGCATCGTCGCGGATGGCGGTGGTGTTCGGTCGGACAGGCAGTTATCATCGGGAGAGGATTATGCGCCGCGCCGGTTTTTGAAGGTTCAACTCTGTGACACCTGAGCCACACAGCCCATCAGGACCTGCGCTGGAAAAAATTTACCGGCGCAATTTCTTCATTTTTCTGATCGACAACGTGCTGTTCAGTCTGGCGATGAATATCCTCGGCCCGACGACGCTGGTTCCTGACTTCATTCGCCACCTGACGCGCTCGGAAATTCTGATCGGCCTGTCGTCGAGCATGTTCGATTTCGGCTGGCCGCTGCCGCAGTTGTTCGTCGCGCGCTATATCGTCCGCTCGGAGCGCAAGAAGTGGTGGTTTATCGGGCCGAATATCCCGATTCGCTTCGTCATGCTGACGTTCGCCATCGTGACGATTCTGCTCGGCAAAGAGCAGCCGGGGCTGATCCTCGCGGCCTTCCTGCTGAGCTACGGGATCGCGTCGGTCGGTGATGGCATCGTTGGCGTGCCGTGGTCTGACCTGATCGGGACGAGCCTCGACGGTCGCTGGCGCGCGCGGATGTTCGGCTTTACGTCGGCGGTGACGGGCGTCATTATGCTCGGCCTCGCGCCGCTGATCGGCCTCGTCTTGAGCGATCCACGGCTGATCTTCCCCAACAATTACGCCGCCGTCTATCTGGCCGCCGGGGTGCTGTTCGTCATCTCGATTTTTCCGGGGATGCTGATCCACGAGCTTCCCGGCGGCAAGGTTGTCGAGCAGGTCGCGCCGCTGCGCGAATTTCTGCCGACGCTCGGTCGCGTGCTGCACCGCGATTCGGCCTTCCGCGCCATCCTCATCACGCGCATGATCGCCAGCCTGTTTGCGATGGCCGGGCCGTTCTACATCGGCTTCGCCACCGTGCAGTTGGGCCTCTCCAGCACGGTCGCCGTGCCGACGCTGCTGGCGATGCAGACCATCGGCAGCGTGCTCGGCGCGCTGCTCTACACCTGGCTCGGCGCGAAGAATAACCTGCTCTACATTCGGCTGGCGCTGGTCGGCGCGGCCTTCCTGCCGATCAGCGCGCTGCTCGCCGCGCGCGTCGGGCCGGGGCCGCTCTATCTGGGCTTTCTGGCGTCGGGGCTGACGCTGGCGAACCTGTTCGCCAGCTTTCAGAACTGGGTCATCAGCTACGCGCGCCATGACCAGCGCCCGATTTACACCGGCCTGTTCAACACGGTTTCCGCCGGGGTTGGGCTGATCGCGCCGTTCATCGCCGGAACTATCGCGCAGCAGGTCGGCTATGAAGCGCTGTTCGTCGTCGCGCTGGTGATGGCGCTGGCCGCGCTGTTCGTCACGCTGCGCTTCATCCGTCCGCCGAACGCGGAGATCGTGGCCGAAATCGTCGCCGCCGACTGAGGCGCAGGCAACCTGCGGGCGCGTGATGGAACACGGGCCAGCGGAAGGATCAGGGCAAACGCATCAAATTTGATCGGAGTTTCAAGAAAGCTCATATCGGCTTATCCAGGGTCAACGGTAACGTAGGGCGACCCGGCGGGTCGCCCTACACACCCTCATGACCTTTTATAGCCTGAGCTGCGATTTTGATGCAATTGCCCTGGCAGAAGGATCGCCTTCCGCGCGGACTGGCGCAAAATACGATATTATTAAAGACCCTGTCCAGCCTGATTTATGAGAGGATATTTCACCGAATCCAAAAATAGCGTGATATTGCGTTTGATGTGCCGCCCCTGTATCCTTTTCAGGCACGCTCACGGGCGGCTAGATTACACAGGAGAGAAAACACCTTGAGGAAACTGGCACTATTTTTAATGCTCGTCATGACCGTCGGCGCGGTCGCTGTTCACGCTCAGGACAGCACGCCAGCGGTGAATACGTCCCCGGCGATTACGGCTTACACCTGCCCGCAGCAGGGTGGCACGCTGATTACGGCCATTGCCGATAACCCGGTCAGTCTGAACGGCATCTATGCCAACGACGGCATCTCCGGCTCGGTGCTGTCGTTCCTGTTCAACCCGCTGACGCTCGGCGGCGAGAACTGGGGGACCAACATCACCGGCGATCTGGCCGAATCGTGGTCAACCAGCGAAGACGGGCTGACCTGGACGTTCAACCTGCGTCACGACGTCAAATTCAGCGATGGCAGCGACCTGACGTCGGCGGATGTCCTCTATACGTTCAATACCATCGAGACGTCAGCGGAAGACATCGCGCCGTTCCGCCCGCGCTTCTATCAGGGCGATACCGCGATCAAGTTCGACGCGCCGGACGACTATACTGTTGTCGCGCATCTGACGACGCCGAACGCCTCGTTCTTCACCGACATCAGCGTGCCGATCATCCCGGACAAGTCGCTCGATGGTCAGGATTTACGCACCGGGCCATTTAATCGCGCGCCCGTCGGCACCGGGCCATTCAAGGTCGCAGAATGGAAATCCGGCGAGAGCGTCACGCTCGACGCCAACGAATATTACTTCAAGGGCCGCCCGTGCCTCGACCACATCATCTTCAAGATCATCGCCGACCCGCAGGCGCAGGTGACGGCGCTTCAGGCCGGTGACATCGACTATCTGAATAACCTGCCCGGCGCGTCGGTGGCGCAGTTCCAGAGCGATTCAAACTTTAACGTCACGATTGCCGACTACGACAGCAACTTCGGCATCTTTTTCAACAATTCCCGCGAGCAGTTCAAGGATGTCAACGTCCGCAAGGCGCTGATGATCGCTCTCGACCGCAAGGCGCTGGTCGATACCGTCCGTCAGGGCTTCGGCGCGGTGCAGAACTCGCACTTTGACAGCGTCGTGCCGTTCTACCAGCAGGATAAGCTCGGCGGTTACGACTACGACCCGGCGCGCGCGGGCAAGCTGCTCGACGACGCGGGGATCAAGGACACCGACGGCGACGGCATCCGCGATCAGGATGGCAAGCCGTGGGTGATCCACCTGCTGACATTCCAGCAGGGCTTCCGCGACTATTACAGCTTTGCGACCGTCGTCCAGGCGTACTGGAAAGACATCGGTATCGACGTCGAGCTGGAGACACGCGACCTGAACACGATGGTCACGCAGCTCTATCAGGCCCGCATCGAGGATAAGCCGTTCGATGTGGTCACGTCGGGCTGGTCGCAGATCGGCCCGGAGCCGAACAGCTACGCCAACTTCTACATCACGACGCCGGAACTCGGCCCCAATCTGGAGAACTACAACAACCCGCAGGTCAACGACCTGTTCGCGCAGGCGCAGAAATTGAGCGACAGCGCGCAGCGGATGGCGATCTACGAGCAGATCGAGCAGATTCTGTGGGATGACCTGCCGACGCTGCCGCTCTACCGCAACCAGAATCCGTTCGTCATCAGCAAGAACTTCAGCATTGACGACGCCAAACTCGACCTGTCCATCGGGTCGGGCTTCGACTACCCGGAGCGCATCTCGATGGCAGCGACGAGCTAAGGTCGCCCTCACCCCGGCCCCGCTCCCGATAGGAGAGGGGCGCAAGCGATGTTGACCATCGCCCTGCTCCCTGATCGACAGGGAGCAGGGCCATTCTGTCGCTGATAATTCAGACGGCTCATGGCTCACCGGGGGGCCGAAAGCCTTCTGGCCGAAGTCACCACAAACACAACCTACCCACCCCAGAACTGTTATCGAATGTCCGCCTACCTGCTTCGCCGTCTGCTGCAAACCATCCCGCTGCTGATCGGGATATCGCTGTTTTCGTTCCTGATTATCAAGGCCGCGCCGGGCGACCCGCTGGCCGTCTATATTGACCCGAATCGACCGCCGCCAACGGCTGAACAACTGGCGCATCTGCGCGAGCAGCTCGGCCTCGATCAGCCGGTGCTGGTGCAGTACGCGCGCTGGCTCGGCAGCGCCTTACAGGGCGATCTGGGCTTCTCGTTCACGGCGCGGCGGGCGGTGACGCTGGAAATCGGCGACCGGCTCGGCGCAACCGTGCTGCTCGGCCTTAGCTCGCTGCTGCTGGCGCTGATCCTGTCGGTTCCAGTGGCGCTGTTCTCGGCGCTCAAACGCTACACGCCCGGCGATTACATCATTACGATGCTGTCGTTTATCGGCCTCAGTATGCCCGCGTTTTTTCTGGCGCTGGTGCTGATGCAGGTCTTCAGCGTTCAGCTTCACTGGCTGCCAGCCACCGGCCTGCGTAACGCCCGCCACAACTATCAGGGCTGGCAGCTCGCGCTCGACATCGGCCAGCACCTGATTCTACCGACGATTGCTCTGGCAACGGCCTCGCTGGCCCGCTGGGTACGTTACCAGCGTTCCAGCCTGCTCGACGTCCTCTCGCAGGATTATATCCGCACGGCGCGCGCCAAAGGCCTCAGTGAAGGCCGCGTGCTGCGCGTCCACGCGCTTCGCAACGCGCTGCTGCCGCTGGTGACGCTGATTGGCCTGTCGATTCCGCAGATCGTCTCCGGCTCTTTCGTGATCGAGTTCGTTTTCGGCTGGCCGGGCCTCGGTTTTCTGGCGGTCAACGCGGCGCTCAGGCGCGATTTCCCGATCATTATGGGCGTGACGATGTTGAGCGCGCTGTTCATCGTCATCGGCAACTTTCTGGCAGACATCGCCTACTACTGGGTCGATCCCCGGATTCGTTATGACTGACGCCGTTCACCTGAACACGCGCCCGCAGCAGAGCCTGTGGTGGATGACGCTGTGCCAGTTTCAGCGCCATAAGCTGGCCGTCGCCAGCCTGATTGTGCTGATTATCTTCGGCCTGCTGTCGATCTTCGCCAGCGTCATTTCGCCCTACAACCCGAACGACATCGACCCGCGCGCCGCCGGGGTTACGCGCGGCTTTCCGCAGCCCCCGACCGCCGAGCATCTCCTCGGCACGGACAGCTTCAACCGCGACCTGCTGGCCCGCGCGCTGTACGGGATGCGTGTCTCGCTGGCGGTCGGCGTGTTCGCCATGCTCATCAGCCTGCTTGCCGGGGTCACGGTCGGCGCGCTGGCGGGCTATGCCGGCGGGCTGCTCGACAACGTGCTGATGCGGCTGGTGGATATTTTCCTGTCCGTGCCGAGCTTCCTGATCTTCCTGACGCTCAACGCGCTGCTGCCGCCGAGCATCTGGAACGTCGTCTTTATCCTCGGCTTCTTTAGCTGGATGGACGTAGCGCGGCTGGTACGGGCGGAATTTCTGGGGCTGAAGGAGCGCGATTTCATTCTGGCGGCGCAGGCGTTGGGCGCGCCGCCGTGGCGGCTGATCGTCAGTCATTTGCTGCCGAACGCGGTCGCGCCGGTGCTGGTCGCGGCGACGCTGGCGATTCCGGCGGCGATCCTGAGCGAATCGGCGTTGAGTTTCATCGGCCTCGGCGTGCCGCCGCCGGACGCCAGCCTCGGCAATATTTTGCAGGACGCGAAAGCCTGGCTGACGAGCGCCTGGTGGATGTGGCTGACGCCGGGCCTGCTCATCAGCCTGATCGTGCTGGCGTTCAACTTCGACGGCGACGGCCTGCGCGACGCCCTTGACCCGACGCTGCGACGGTAAATACCTTCACCCTGTCGCGCCCCTGAGCGCGCGGGGCGAACACGCGACACAGGATGGGGACGGACATGATGGATCATGCCCGTCCTGAGCTACAGACCCGTTTAGCCTGCTCCTCACAAAGTTGCCCCACGGATGGAACAGGCGGCGCTGTAATCGGGAACTGGCTGCTTTTTGACCTGCTGCCTGACCTTCGTCAGTAATGACGCTGCTGCGCGCGCCGGTCACGAATCTGTCGTTCAGCAGCCTCTAGAGCGCCATTCAAGGCGGCTCTGAACTGCTCACTTTGCTCAGTCGCGGCGATTTGCGCCGCTCCCATATAGACGACGATAGTGACTTCATAGATGTGGGGTGTCACACGAGCCTGCGCCGGCTGCTTGAAGTTAACAACCGCGCCTGAAATATCGGTGTAGCCCTCGGCCAGCTTGCTGAGTCGGTCGACCGCCAGAGTATAGTACTCGTTTTCACTTTTCTTGATGTCGTCGATTTCATTATTGAATTCGACCGGGAAATTCGCGCTGTCCATTGTCTGTCCCCTCTTTGAACTGCTTAACGGCACCAGTCCTCGCAGCAACCGGGTTTGGTGTCTGCCTTTTTGGCCGGTGGAACAGGCTTAATAGCGGAGAAGCGCCGCAGCAGGTGAAGTGGCTGGCATTTCCGCCAGTGGCAGCGCATAGACGATTCCGCCGTTTCGGAGAGTCTGCATCGCGGCAAAATCCAGCAGCGCGAGGTCATCTTCCTGGCTTTGTCCATCCTGATAATGAACAACTTCCCCGCTATCAGGATTGAAGATGCCCCAGACCTGCGTATCGACGGCCAGAATGAGTTTGTCTACGCGCCCGTAAAAGGCTGCCGCGACAATTTCTTCAATGCGATCCGTGGCGTTTTCCGTGACGGCAAGCTCGTGATATTGCTCGATCACCTTTTCCATCGCCTGACGGAAGTAAGGCTCGACGATGGGCCAGGTCTGTTCCTGGAGTTCTTCAGGGCGCAGCAGATCAGGATTGCCTGTGACCCCTTCCGGCATGATATTCGCGTATTCGCTGACCTGACGGTAAATCGGTAGCAGGTAATCGACACCCGCCAGAACAAGCGGTGCCTGCTCCTCACGAAAGACTTCTTTCAGCCCGGCATCGACCACATTAAGAAACTGCTCGATCCTGACCTTCTGATCTTCATCGCCCGGCCCCTGTCCATGAAACATGGCCGCCCGTTTGCCGCCCTGGGCTGTACTCGGCGATGTCCCCGAATGGAATTGCAGGTGTTTTTGCAGATTATCGGACTTGAGAGCTTCGTCCAGACTCCCCGGTACACCCTCTGGCAAATCAATTTGACCGACGCTGTGCCGGGTTCCTTCAAACAAACGAACTTCATTCTGACTGATTGCCAGAATGTAATAATGTCCGTTGTTGGTGAATAACGGTAGAACCGGCTTGACGTAATAGGACTGAGCGATGACGAGCAGTTCTTCAACGCGAAAAGGCAGGTGATAGTAATGGAAGTCATCCTGGGCGATAAAGACCGCCAGAGCATCACGCTGATGCTGCCAGAAGTACGGCGCATTCAGTAAGGCCTGCGCCGGTTGGAGCAAGGCGCTCACCTGACGAGGCCCCATGCCCCTGTCCAGCAGACGCAGCTCGGCTTCTCGAAGCAGGTTTTTGAAGCGGATCGGGTCTTGCTGAGTATCCTGACCGGCGCGATGGGTCGGCAGGAAAATCGAGATACTCGGACTCCCGGTTTGCTGCGCCAATTCCTTGATCTGCTCTAACGTCAAGTTTTCCATTAGGGACTCCCTCCGTTGATGGTAGGCGGACAGAGGAAGCCAGTATACGTTATAAATTATGAAATAGATAGCCCGAGATAAGCCGCTCGTGCTGGCCCAACTAACGGGCCATCGGTGACGTTGCCCCGCTCTACTTCACGGGCGCAGGCGGCGCTTGAGCGCGCGCAGCCTGTCAATCTGCGCGTCGATCAGCGGCTCCAGCGCGGAATAATCGGTGTCAGGATGCTTGCTGATCTGCTGCTCGACCTTCGTCAGCGCCAGCGTATGGGTGCTGAAGGCGCTGGCGGTGCGCTCGATGAATGAGGCGGGCGCGGAACGCCGTCTGGCGGGCGGTTTCCCCTCGGAACGTGAATTGTCCTTCGTGCGGAACAATTCGCGTTCCGATAGGTCCTGATCGTCGGCTCGGAGCCACTGCTCGTCGCTCAGGCCGAGGATGTCGCGGTAGCGGCTGAGGGCGGATCGACTGGTGACGCCGAGCGCTGACAGCAGGCGTTCATTCTGCCCGGACGGGACGCGCAGGCCGAGCACCTGCGCGTAAAAGGCGCGGTCGCTCTCCGATTCGTGGTAGAGCCGGAAAGGCGTCGTTTCGGCCAGCAAGTCCATCATCAGAATCGCGTACTGACGGGCGCGGGCGACGGCATTGAGGTTGTCGCGGGCGCTGTTCTCGCTGGCCTGACGCCAGACATTCGGCGTAACTTCAGTCGCCGGAATCCGGGCGAAGCGCTCGTCGGCAAGGGCCGCGTACAGCAGGTGGAACGCCAGCCAGCGGCGCTCGCCCGTTTCGATGACGTAGACGTTATCGACTGCGCCGACCGTAATCGGGTTGAGCAGCCCGTCGTGAAAAATGCTCGACGCCAGATCAATCAACCGTACCAGGCTGGCTTCAAGCGTGGACAAGTTCTCGGAATCGTCGTCAGTTAGCAGGCGAGCGCCGCTGCCGGTAAGCAGCGCAGGCAGGTCGTAGCGCCGCCCACTTTCGGCCTCAATCGCCGTCAGCCAGCCATCGAAGGCCGACGCCAGATGGGCAGGATCGCTATCCCATGTGGCGCGGACTTCCGATGGCAGGGCGCGGCGCGGCTGCGCGGGGTCGGGATAGATACTGGCGATGTCAATCGGCTTGGCGACCTGCCGCGACGACTTGAGTCCCCGGCGCTCGCGCTGCGGATCGCCGTAGGTATCGGCATCGACCGACTGCGGCGAGGTGGGTTCTGGCTCCGGCTGAAGCGGCTCCCAGTTGGCAAAACCAAATTCCTTGCGCTTCATGCCAGCTTCGCCTCAACTCGGTCGATCAGCGCCCAGGTTTCGGTCGTCGCGCCAGATTCAGGCGCATAGGCGAAGATCATCTTCTGCGCCCACGCCCGCTCAACCCAGACGGTGCGCTGGGTGATCGCCGGCCACATCAGGCCCTCGAAGCGCTTCTGAAGCTGCGCCAGACCGTGATCGTGGGCGTTGGTGTTGGCGCGGTACATCGTCGGCTGAATGCCCATGACGGCCATCGGGCGCAGGCCCTCGCGCTCGCGGCGGACGTTATTGGCCTCTTTATGCTCGATGCTGGCGGCGATTGCGTCGAGGCTCAGGCTCTCACATTCGGTCGGGTAAATCAGGCTGTCGCTGGCGAAGTAGACGACGGAGTGAAACAGCGACGGCGTCGGCGGCGTGTCGATCACGACGACGTCAATATCGTCCTCGACTTCGCTCAGACGGTCGCGCAGCACAAAGACATCCTCCAGCAGCTCGGAGATGACGCGCGTCTCGACGTTGCTCGGCAGCATCCACAACGCGCCCTTGATCGTCCGGCCCCCGGCCTGATAGCGCTCGGCGGGAATCTCGCGGGTGACATCCTCGAAGTCCGCGCCGCGCACCAGCAGATTGTACAGTCCGGCCTCTTTGGGCAGGCCGTAGCTCGACGCGACGTGACCCTGCGGGTCGCCGTCGATAATCAGCACGCGCTGGCCGCGAATCGCCAGCCCGGCGGCAATGTGCGTGGCGAGGGTCGTCTTGCCGACGCCGCCCTTCTCGTTGACCAGCGATAAGACGTGCATGGTTGGTTCCTTTGGCCCTCACCCCCGGCCTCTCTCCCGGAAGCGGCGGGGAGAAAGGAAATGCCGTGGGGGAACGTTCGTTCTAGCCTTAGTGTAGCGCAAAACCTGCATCGTCGTAAACCGCCGACGTGTTCTGATGGAGAATCGGTTTAGGAATAGCATGACATCATGAAGCCATGACGACACGAGAATTTATATTTAATGAAGCAGCGCTGAAGGCCCTGGAACGGACAGAACAGGCCGCCGAGCCGGTCGATAAGCTGCGTCGGATGCAAACAGCGCGCCGGGTTGCCCGCTCTAACGAAAGGGATAGCAGCGGGTTAGGCGAGCGCTGGCAGGGCGGCAGCCACCGGCGGGACAACTGTAAAAGAAGCAGGGTTGAGGGTTTAGATTTCCGAGAATGGATTCCCGGCGATATCGACGAAGCGCAGGTGCTTGAGTTCCTTACGCGCGTAGTTGAGCTGCCACGGCGTCTCGAACAGGATCACCCAGCGGTCATGATCGTCGCGGGTGCGAATGCTCTGCATCGGCCAGTGCGCGGCGCGAATGTCGTCCTCATCGCCTTCGATCCACGCCGCCACGCTCGATGGCATCAGGTCGATGGACGTCTCGACGTTATATTCGGCCTGAAGGCGCGAAGCGACCACCTCGAACTGAAGCTGGCCGACCGCGCACAGGATCGGCTCGTGGCGCGTCGAATCGACGCCGTACAGCACCTGCACCACCCCTTCCTGCAAAAGCTGTTCGAGTCCCTTATTGAACTGTTTGTATTTCTCGATGCTGACGTTCCGCAGCCGCGCGAACACTTCGGGCTGGAAACGCGGGATCGACGGGTAGCTGAAGCTCTCGCCGACGCAGACCGTGTCGCCAATCGTGAAGATGCCCGGATTGCTCAGGCCGATGACATCGCCCGCGAACGCTTCCTCGACCGTCTCTCGGTCACGCGCGAACAGCCGATGAGGCCGCGTCATGCGGACTTTGCGCCCCAGGCGCGGATGCGAAACGGTCATGTCCTTCTCGAAGCGCCCCGAACAGATGCGCATAAACGCCAGACTGTCGCGGTGCTGCGGGTCCATGTTGGCCTGAATCTTGAAGACGATGCCGCTGAAAGCGCCGCTCGTCGGCTCGACCGGGCCGATGCTGCTTTCGCGCGGGCGCGGGGACGGCGCGAAGGCGCTCAAGGCTTCGAGAAACGGCTCGACGCCGAAGTTGTTGAGCGCGCTGCCGAAGTAAACCGGCGTCAGCGTACCGTGAGCGAAAGCTTCCGGGTCGAACGGCGCGCCCGCGCCCGCTAGCAGCTCGGCGTCGTCGATCAACTGATGATGCGCCCGCTCGCCAATTGTCGCCTTCAACAGCGGGTCGTAGAGGTCAGTCACCTGCACCGGAGCGCGGAACTTGCCGCGCGCCGTCCGCTCGAACAGCAGCACCTGCTGGTTTTGCAGGTCGTAGACGCCCTGAAAATCCGGGCCGCTGCCAATCGGCCAGTTCATCGGCGAGACGCGCAGCGCCAGCACCCGCTCGATCTCGTCGAGCAGTTCGAGCGGGTCGCGGCCCGGACGGTCGAGCTTGTTGATGAAGGTCAGAATCGGCAGCTTGCGCATCCGGCAGACCTCGAACAGCTTTCGGGTCTGCGGCTCGATACCTTTGGCGCTGTCGAGCACCATCACGGCGCTGTCGACGGCCATCAGCGTGCGGTAAGTGTCTTCGCTGAAATCGCGGTGGCCGGGCGTGTCGAGCAGGTTGAAGATGCGGTCTTCGTACTCGAATTGCAGCACCGATGAGGTGATCGAGATGCCGCGCTGCTGTTCCATCGCCATCCAGTCCGAGGTCGCGCTGCGCTGGTTTTTGGCGGCGCGCACCGACCCGGCCTGATTGACCGCTCCAGCGTAGAGCAGCAGCTTCTCAGTCAGCGTCGTTTTACCGGCGTCCGGGTGTGAGATGATGGCGAACGTCCGGCGGCGCTGAATTTCCCGCTGAAGTTCGGTACCGGGATTGATCGTCGTAATCGCAGGGGCAGGTTGTAACATGAGGGGTCCCTCATACTCAAGCGCGGCATGGCAATGGCTGAAGCGCGGAAACGTCTGGCAAAGCTGGAGTCGCAGCCAGCGAACGATCATCCCTCGCGGACAGACATTCCATGGACTCCTAAGAGTGAAGGTCGAACCGATTCGGTTGGGCCGTGGGCTTCACGCAGCGCGGCGGAAAGCCCGCCGCCATGAGGAGCGAATTATAGTCGCCGAAGGACTCAAAGGCCAGAGGGAACCGACTCGGCAATCGACGGTTTATTGTGACTGGGCCTTTATGTTATCGGCGGCAAAGGGAGCGTACCGAAAAACCCCATAGACGCCAACTTAAGCGGATAAGACTGGAAAATCGCTGCCGGTTGTGACCGTTTTCCTCTCTCCGCTTGCGGAGAGGGGGAAGGGGGAGGGGTCGGATAAGCAACGTGATCCTTAAGTTGGCGTGCATGGGAGCCTGGCGAAAAATCCTTATAGCGCTATCTCCACCGTCGCAGCGGCGGGGGCCTTGACCGGCAGCGTGATCGTGAAAGTCGTGCCGACGCCGAGCTTGCTGTCCACGGCAATCGTCCCGCCGTGCAGTTCGACAGCCTGATGGACGATATACAGGCCGAGTCCGGTTCCGCTGATCCGCTCGGTGTTCCCGGCGCGCTGGAACGGCTCGAACAGGTGGGGAAGGTCTTCTTCAGGGATGCCGATGCCGTGATCGCTGACGCTGATCTTGACCTGCCCCCGTTTGCGCGCCAGTTCCAGCCGCACATCGCCGCCTTCCGGTGAATACTTGATGGCGTTGGTCAGCAAGTTGGAGATGGCGTGGCGCAGCAGCTTGTCATCGACCATCGCCTCGACCGGCTTCTGCGGCCCGCTAAACAGGATTTTATGCCTGCTGCGGGTCGCCTTCTGCACCTCGCTCAGGACTTCAAGGCACAGCATCTCGATGCTGCGCGGCTCCGGGTTGTAAGCCAGCCCGGTCGCTTCAGTCCGACTCAGACTGAGGATGTCGCTAATCATCTGCGACAGGTGTTCGACCTCTTCGCTGATGGTCGTCAGGTATTCCTGTCGTTCCTCAGGGCTGGCGCGGTCGCCGAACTTACTGAGCATATTATTCGCCAGCAGAATAGCCGCCAGCGGCGTCCGCAGCTCATGGGAGAGTGTCGAGACGAAGCGGCCTTTCAACTCGCGCATCTCCTTCTCTTTTTCGAGCGCCAGCACCAGCCGTTCCTTTTCCATCCGCTCGGTTTCGAGGCGTCTGCTTTCCGTCAAATCCTGAATAATCGCGGTATAGAGCCAGCGGTCGCCGAGCGCGACGATATTGACCGCCATGTACATCGGGAAGGTCGTCCCATCGAGCCGCCGCCCGATGAACTCGCGCTGATGCTCGTGCGCTTCAGCAACCAGCATCTCCAGCAGGTCGCCCTGACGTTTTACGCCTGTCATCAGGTCGCCGAGCTTCCTGCCGACCACGTCAGCCGCCTCGCAGCCGAAGATGCGCGCCCCCGCCGGGTTGATCGCCTCGATGACCCCATCCTCATTGGTGGTCACGATGCCGTCAAGCACGTTATCGACGATAGCGCGCATCCGGTTATCGTTCTCCAGCACTCGTTCCGCGCCAGGGTTGAGGTCGGTCACTTCCTGTCGTCGCTCGATAGCGACGGCCACCAATCGCCCGAATGAGCGCGCCCGCGCGAACGCCGCCTCATCGACCGGAATCGCATCCGGGCTGCCCAGATTGAGCACGCCGAGCAGCCGGGTCTCGCTCTGAATCGGCGCGCAGATCAACGTCTCCGCAGCCTGATCGTCCCAGACACCGCCCGCCGCCTCGCCGAAACGGGCCAGCGGCTGACCGTTGCGGATCGCTTCCGCCGACGGGGCGGTATCGGCAGGCAGTTCGCGGATGCCCGCTGCGCTGGCAGGCACGCGCCAGCCGCCTTTGTCGAGCAGCGTGCTTCGGGTGCTGTCATAGAGTTGAATCTTGATGAGTGGAAAGCCGGACAGCTCGCGTATTTCGACGGCGATCCGTTCCAGCGCGTGGTCAAACGTTGAGTCGTGGAGTAGAAGTTCAGAGAGTCGATTCGCGTTATCGGCGGTCAGCAGCGACGAACGTGAAGCGCTCACCGCCGCTGTTGATGCGTTGAGCATATCATCCCCCTTAGGACTATCCTGCAATCATAACAGAAATTATAAAGAGTCCAAAAAACCGAGAACCGAGAACCGAGAACCGAGAACCGAGAACCGAGAACCGAGAACAGGCTGCTTGATGTGATCGCGGGTGTCAAGCCTTCCCGGTCATTGCAGGGCAATCGCCTGTTAAGCCGGGAAGGTTCAGGATGGCCTGATAGAGGCGACCCGGCGGGTCGCCTCTGCGAAGCCTCACCCACCCCGACCTGATAAAATTATGGACTCGCTTTAGCCAGCTTTCGGCTGATTTTGATCGCCGCCTGCGGCCTTTTAGCCACCGGCGCTAGCGAGTCGATTCCTTCTGTCGCAGCCCGGTTGACACGGGTGTAGGCTAATGAAGGAGTGACCAATCTCGTCATCAGCGCTATCCTTTTCTCGGTTCTCGGCTCTCATTTCTCGGTTCTTTCTTTATATGACCACATCGACCCGCACCATTGTCTTAAGCATCCTGCGCCGACTCGTTCGACAGCGCCCCGCGCCGACTGATCCGCGCCGCATCGTCTTGATTCTGACCTGCTGCATCGGCGACGTCATCATGGGGACGGCAACGCTGGCCGCGCTTCGCCGCGCTTACCCGAACGCGCAGATCACCTGGGCGGTCAGCGGCTGGTCGAAAGCCGCCATCGCTCATCACAACCTGCTCAACGGCCTGATCGATACCGGGCCGGAAGCCGTCCCCGCGCGAACTCCGGCGGGCTTCATTCGGCTGCTGCGCCAGCTTCGCGCCGGACAGTTCGATTTATCGGTGTCGCTGACGCGCTCAGTTTACATGAGCGCGGCGGCGCTGCTGTCTGGCATCCCCAACCGTGCCGGCCTCGACAGCGTTGGGCTGGGCTTCGGCTACACGGTGCGCGCGCCTATCGACCCGAAAATCGCCCGACTCGAAGGCGATGTCTACCTCGACGCCGCGCGGGCGCTCGGCCTCGACGTCCGTAACTGTTGGGCCAACGTCCCGGTCGATGCGACCGACGCCGAACAGGTGCGCGGGCTGCTCGCCGGTCAGGGCCTCGCTGGCCCCTATCTGGTCGTCAACCCGGCGGGTGGACGCAATCCCGGAATGGTGCTCGACATCAAGCGCTACCCGCCCGACTCGCTGGCCGAACTGACAAACCGGCTGGCCGCGCGGCTCAAGCTAGCCGTGGTCGTCATCGGCGGGCCGGGCGATACGCCGCTGGTCGAGCAGGTCAGCGTGCGGCTGTCCGGCCCACACGCCAGCTTTTCCGGCACGCTGTCATTCGGGGAAATTGCGGCGCTGGCTCACGCATCGGCTGTCTACATCGGCAACGATACCGGCCTGACTCATCTGGCGGCAGCCGCAGGCGCGCGAACGGTCATGATCTTCGGCCCGTCTGACCCGGCGCGCTACGCCCCCTTCGTGCCGGATGCGCTGGCGGTCTGGCGTCCGGTCGCGCTCAAGGGCGGAGTCTCGGCGGGTGCGCCGCCAGACTGGCGCTGGCCGCGCGACGGCATTTCGGTCGATGAGGCCGAAGCGCAGATTATCGCCTATCTCGGTCGGTAAACAGCCATTTGCGATATTACCGCCTGGGATATTGGGGATATATTTGGGATACCGGGGCGAATCGACGCGCTCCGGTCAGCGTTTATAACCGGACGCCGGTCGAGATTGTGATAGACTACACGGACGGGTCAGATTCCGAAGAATGTCCAGAAGAGCGTCAAGACTCCTATCGCTCACTTTAGATACAATAGTTATTACAAGCGAGCAGCCATTGTGAGAGGAAGCACCGGCATGGGTGCGCGCGCCAGAAAAGCCTTACCTGATCTAACCGATCTGCAAACCGGCGAAGCCCGCAGTCATCGCAGTCGATCTGCCGCTGCGGTTAGCTCGCCGCGCCTCGACGTCCTGATCGAACAAATCGACGTCGGCCTGATCTTCACCGACGATGTCGGGCGCATTATCATCAGCAACAGCGCGTTTCGCCGCCTGTTCAACCTCAAGTCGACTCGCGCCGCCTTCGGCCAGCGCCTGACCGACCTGATCGCCGCCAGTCGTGGCGCAGTCGGGCGGCCTTCCATGCTTGCAGCGCAGATCGCCGACATTCAATCGGCGCAGCAGCCGGTCGATGCGCTGGAATTTACGCTGACCGGGGGCCGGTTAGCGCGAGCGCAGTATCAGCCGGTCACGTCCGATCAGGTGACGCTCGGCGCGCTCTGGCTGCTTCAGGAAACCGATGACCGCCTCGACCCGGCCCGGCTGAACCCTCTCAGCAGCGCGCTCGACCATGCGCCGATGATCGTCTTTGCGCTCGACGCCCGGCCCGGCGACGATCAAGCTGCCGACGATCCGCCGCTCTACGAAATTCTTCGGGCCGCGCCGTCCCGAGTCGGCGAGCGAATCCTGAATGCCTTTGCCGGGCGGGATACCAGCCTGATCGTCGAATTCAAGCGCCGCGCCTACGATGTGCGCGTCACTCCCTTCCGCGATGACAGCGGCGTGGTCACGCGCCTGCTCGGCGTCGTCCACGACATCACCGAACACAAGCTGATGGAAGAATCGCTCCGGCGGCAGAACAGCTACCTGGCGATGCTCCACGAAACGACGCTCACGCTCGTCAACCGCCTCGACCTGCGCGACGTGCTTGAAGGGATCGTCATCCGCGCCGCCGCGATAGTCGGCAGCGAGCATGGCTACATCTATGTGGTCGATCCCGGCGGGCAGACGATCACTTCCCAGTTCGGCTGCGGGCTGTTTCAGAATTCCATCGGCTTCCAGATGCAGATCGGCGAAGGCATCGGCGGCAAGGTCTGCGCCAGCGGCCAGCCGCTCGTCGTGCCGGATTACGAGACCTGGGACGGGCGCTCGCCCAACTGGCCGCGCGGGCTGTTCCACAGCGTCGCGGCAGTCCCGCTCAAGTCGGGCGAAGAAGTGACCGGCGCGATTGGCGTCGCCTATGCGGACTCCAGTCAGTCTTTCGACGAAAACGATCTGAAGGCGCTGGCGCAGTTCGCCGAGCTGGCGGCGATTGCCATCGACAATGCCCGGCTCTACGCCTCGGCTCAGGGCGAGATCGCCGAACGCCGCCGCACCGAAGAAGCCCTGCGCAGCAGTGAAGCCCGCTATCGCTCGATGATCGCCGCGATGGCGGAAGGCGTGCTGCTCTACGACCTGCGCGGACGAATCACCGCCTCGAATGAGACAGCGCAGCGGCTGCTCGGCATGAGCGATAGTGAACTGCTCGGCCAGACGCCGGACGACCCGAGACCGTATTACATCCGTGAAGATGGCTCGGCCTTCCCCGGCGCGGAACACCCGGCCTCGGTGACGCTGCGTACCGGCAAGCCGCAGTCCAACGTCGTTATGGGCATTCATCCCCCCGAAGGGCCGGTGTCGTGGATCTCGGTCAATTCGCAGTTGGTATCCGATGCCGATGACCCGGCGCTGCGCTCAGTCGTGACCTCGTTCTCGGACATCACCGAGAGCCGACAGGCCGACGATGCCCTGCGCCGCAGCGAGCGGCGCAATATCGCCCTGCTCGAAGCCATTCCCGACATCATTCTGGTGCTGACACGCGCGGGCGTCTGCGTCGAATGCAAGCCCGACGACGCGGGGACGCTGATCGCTCCGCCTGACCAGCTTATCGGCCAGCATCTCCACGACTTCCCGCTTGGCGCGGATGTCAACCGGCTGCTCCAAAATCATCTGGAGCGCACGCTGGTTTCCGGCAAGCTGGAAACCTTCATCTACGAGCAGCCCGCGACCAACGGCCATTATGAAGCGCGCATGGTCGCCCTGAACGGCGAGGAAGCGCTGTGCATCATCCGCGACGTCACCGACCAGCGCTCCGCCGAGATTGAATTGAATAAGCGACTCGACGTGCTGGCTGCGCTCCAGCAGGTCGACGCCGAGGTGACGCAGACGCTCAATATCGATTACGTGCTGGCGGTCGCGCTCGACGCCACGCTGCGCCTGAGTAACGCCAACGCAGGCTTCATCGCGCTGGTCGAAGGCGAGCAGATTCAGGTGGCGCAGGCGATTGGCCGCTACCCGCTCGAACCGGACAAGTCCGACCCGCTGCGCCTGCGCGAAGGGATCGTCGGTCGAGTCGTCCGTACCCGCCGCGCCGCCCTGATCCCCGACGTCTTCGAGGACGGCGATTACATCCCCGTCCTGCCGACGACGCGCGCGCAGATGGTCATCCCGCTCGTCTCGCACGATAGGCTGGTTGGCGTGCTCAATCTGGAAACCAACCAGATCGGGCGCTTCAACGCTGAGCTGTTCAAGTTCCTTGAGCTGCTGACCGCGCGGATTGCCGTCGCCATCGACAACGCGCGGCTCTATCAGGTCTCGCAGACGCAGCTAACCCAGTTGAAAGACCTCTACAATCAGGTCAGCGAACTGGAGCAGCTCAAAACGCAGATGATCCGCATCGCCGCCCACGACCTGCGCAGCCCGCTCGGCGTCGTCAGCGGCTACATTTCGCTGCTCGAAGAAGAACTCGGCAGCGACCTGATCGAGCAGCACCGCGCCTACTTCGGCCCGATCCACCGCGCCATCAACCGGATGCAGCGCATGACGACCGATGTGCTGTCGCTGGAGCGAATCCACGCCGCGCAGGCGCGTGACTGGCAGGACATGAGCCTGCGTGATCTGGTCGAGCGGGCGGTACTCGATCAGCGCGACCAGAGTACCAGCGCCGAATTAGAGATGCGCGTTGAGATGCCGACCGACGACATCGTGCTGCGCGCCGACCCGGTGCAGCTTTACGAGGCCGTGACCAACCTGATTAACAACGCGATCAAGTACACGCCTAAAGGCGGCACAGTGACCGTGCGCCTGTTCGAGGATGGACAAAACGCCATCTTCGCCGTCCGGGATACCGGCATGGGCGTGCCGGAAGAATATCGCGCCGGGCTGTTCCGCCCGTTCTACCGCGTCAAGACGCAGGAGACGAAGGACATCGACGGAACCGGGCTGGGGCTGTATCTGGTCAAGGGAATCATCGAGCGGCATAATGGCACGATGCTGTTCGAGTCGGAGCATGGCAAAGGCAGCCTGTTTGGTTTCCAACTGCCGCTCGCCGGGCCAGAGACAGCGCCGATTGAGGAAACGCCGACATGACCGACAACTCGCCGGATATGGAACTGATTAACCGCGTCCAGCAGGCGCGCATGGCGCACGACGCCGAAGCTGTCCCCTCGCAGGCGGCGGGAGTCTACTGGATCGAGGCTAAACGGCAGGCGGCTGGCCCCGGCCCGACGCCGCGCGCCGGTCACTGGCGCATCGTCACCACGGCAGCCGAGGTCGATCTGCTCTGGGCGCGCATCAAGGCCGCGACCGAAGCCGGGCTGCTCGGCTATAAGGCGAAGGTCACGACCGCCTCGCGCAGCGGTCAGGCCGACGAGCGCGAAATCCACGTCGTCACCTACGACGCTGACGACGGCGCGGACGTCGCCCGCGTCCGCGCGGCGCTCATGGCCCTCGGCATCCGTGAGAAACTTGCTTATCAGGTGAGCTAGCGCGACTTTCTGACTGAATCCGGTCGCTGTTGCCGGAGCCTGAAAGCCAGCTCACAAGTCATCCGGTTGAAGCGTTTCTGCCGGACTGTTGAGGCTGCCGGGTGGCTTCTGACCCCCGGCCTGTAACGAGCGGAGAGGCTCAACCTTTGTCCATCTTCCGCGATGCAGCACTTCAACCTGAACAATCGACGCCGCTCTACCAGCAGTTGTACAACTACCTGCGCGCGGCCATCCTCTCCGGCCAACTGGCGCAGGGGATGAAAGTGCCATCAACGCGGATGCTGGCCGACGAGCTGGGCATCTCGCGCAATACCGTCCTCGGCGCTTACGATCAACTGCTGGCCGAGGGCTATCTCGAATCCATCGAGGGGCGCGGAACCTTCGTCACCCGTGTGCTGCCAGAGCAGTACCTCGACGGTGGGCCGCGCGAGCCTCGCGCCCGCCGCCCCGCGCCAACCGCGCATCGCATCTCGCGGCGAGCGCAGGCGGTCGTCGATGCGCCGTCGATGTCCGAGCCGCGTCAGGAACGCCGCGCGCTCAACGCCTTTCAGACCGGGCTGCCCGCGCTTGAGCAGTTCCCGTTCGACCTGTGGGGCAAGCTGGTCGCGCGCCATGCCCATCGGCTGACGCCGCAGGCCATGAACTATCAGGACGTGGCGGGTTATCGACCGCTGCGCGAGGCGATTGCCCGCCATGTGATCGTCGCCCGGCAGGTGCGCTGCGTGCCGGAACAGGTGCTGATCGTCAGCGGCTCGCAGGGCGGACTCGACGTGGCGGCGCGCGTCCTGCTCGATCCGGGCGACGCCGCGTGGATCGAAGACCCCGGCTATCTCGGCGGGCGTAACGCGCTGCTGGCCGCCGGCGCGCGGCTGATCCCGGTTCCGGTCGACCGCGACGGCCTGATCGTCAGCGCCGGAATCGAGCGCGCGCCGCGCGCCCGCGTCGCCTACCTGACGCCGTCGCACCAGTTCCCGCTCGGTGTCACGCTCAGTCTGCGCCGTCGGCTGGCGCTGCTCGACTGGGCGCGCCACGCCGGAGCCTATCTCCTCGAAGATGATTACGACAGCGAGTATCGCTTCGCCGGTCGGCCCGTCGCGTCGCTGCAAGGGCTGGACGGCGGCGAGCGCGTGATCTACGTCGGCACGTTCAGCAAGGTGCTGTTCCCGGCGCTGCGAATCGGCTACTTGATCGTGCCGCCGGAGCTGGCCGACGCCTTCGTCGCCATGCGCCGCGCGACGAACTATCACCTGCCCTATCTCGAACAGGCCGTCGTCGCCGACTTCATCGCCGAGGGCCACTTCGCCCGCCACATCCGCCGGATGCGGACGCTCTACAGCCAGCGCCGCGCGGCCCTGCTCGACGCCGCCCGCGCACTGCCGCTGGAAATTGACGCGCCTCAGGCCGGGATGCATCTGGTCGGCTGGCTGCCAGCGGCTCTGGACGATGAACGCGCCTTCACGCACGCGGCGGCGCATCAGGTGGCGACGCTGCCCGTCTCGCGCTTCGCGCTGGAACCGACCCGCGCCGGTCTGATCCTCGGCTACGCGGCGGTCGATGAAGCCGAAATCTCCAGCGCGGCGCAGCGTCTCGCGGCGGCGCTCGCCGAGTTGGCGTGAGCTGCTTTTACCTGTCATGTCCGCGCCAGCGTTCAGCGCCCACCCAACAAAAAAGGGGCATGATGCCTCATGCCCCTGCGGAAAACTGCGCGCGTGGAGATCAGGTCGCGGCGGGCTGACGCTCGGCGCGCGGCTCTGGCTCATAGCTGCCGGGGACGCTGCGGAAGCCGACGCCGAAGCGATTCCAGCTATTGATAATGGTGATCGCCAGCGTCAGATCGACCAGGTCCTTGTCATTGAACTGCTGGCGCACCTGCTCATAGACCTCGTCCGAGGCGCGCGACTCCGGCAGCAGCGTCAGCGCTTCCGTCCAGAGCAGGGCGGCGCGCTCGCGTTCGGTGTAGAACGGCGTCTCTTCCCAGACACTGACGGCGTACAGCCGCTGCTCGGTTTCGCCAGCGAGACGCGCGTCTTTGGTGTGCATATCGACGCAGTAGGCGCAGCCATTGAGCTGCGAGGAACGCAGGCGCACCAGTTCCAGCAGCGCCGGTTCCAGATTAGTTGTGCGGATGTAGGCTCCGAGGCCGCTCATCGCCTTCATCGCGCCGGGGGCAATGGCGGAATAATCGAGTCGCGCTTTCATGTCTCTACTCTCCTCTAACTCAGTCGGTGTGAGTCTAGCATACGGCCATTCGTGGTCTGGGAAAAGCGCCAGTTCTGTCCTTATCCGTAGTACCACGCTGACCGGGGCTAGTCTTCGTCCGTCTCCGAGTTGATGATGTCATAAACCGCGTCGAGCAGGTCGTCAGCGTTTTCGAGCATGTCGAGCGCGCCCTCGTCGTTCGATTGCAGCAGCAGCATCGCCGCGTCGAGCAGCGCCGCCGTGGCCTGTGTTATCAGCGAGGCCACGTCCTGATAATCATGCTCGACGATCAGGTTATCGACGACCTTCTGCGCGGCGACGGTCGCCGTCCGCGCCTGTTCGAGTAGATGAATCGCTTCGCTTGAAGTGCTCATGACAGTTCCCTTTCATGATTTACCGCGCAGATTGAGAAGATCGAGGGTCAGCGCTCCGGCGCGAAGCTGCGCCAGCATGGCCGTCTCGCGGGCGAGCCGGGCGTCCGCGCCCGCCAGCACCGATTCAGCGGCGTCGGCCTGAATCACAACCACGCCGTCGTCGTCGCCTAGCAGAAGATCGCCGGAGCGGATCAACGCGCCGCCGAGCGTCAGCGGCTCTCCAAGAATGCCCGGCCACTGCTTGACCGTCCCGGCAATGGCGACGCCCGCGCAGTAGATCGGGAAACCGAGCGCCCGCACCGCCGCGACATCGCGCACTGCGCCGTCGGTGACGAGGCCGCGCACGCCGCGCGCCTGCGCCGCCGTCGCCAGAATCTCGCCCCAGAAGCCTCTATCGACGCAGCCGCCGGTCGAGACGACCAGCACCGAGCCGGGCGGGACGAGTTCGAGCGCCCGATGCACCGGCAGATTATCCCCCGGCGCGGTCATAACGGTGTAGGCCGTTCCGACCAGCGCAGCCGGTCGGTAGAGCGGCGCGATCCCCGGCGCGAGCGCCCGCACCGCGTCGGAAACCTCAAACAGCGTCGGCGTGGCGTGCGCCCCCAATCGCTCGATCAGTTCAGTTCGCTCCATCACTATCGGGTTCCTTTCCTGACCAGCCCTGTCGCTTTCGACCGCCGGTACTCAGCGCCTGCTTAAGGCGAGAGAACGCGCGTTGTCTATTATAGGGCGCGATTGGTCGCGCCCGCTGACCTCACCCCCGGCTCCCTCACCCCCGGCTCCCTCACCCCCGGCCCCCTCACCCTCGGCTCCCTCACTCCCGGCCCCTCTCCCGGTGGGAGAGGGGAGAAAGGACAAAGCCGCGACGGTTCGTATCCGCTCCCCCTCTCCGTAAACGGAGAGGGGGCCAGGGGGTGAGGTCGTCTTCCGTCGGGGCGCGATTGGTCGCGCCCATCAGGTAAAATTGCTTGTTCAGGATCATCATCCATCGCTCCCCTGTTCAGTTATCCCTGAAATAACAGGACAATTGCCGTGGTCATCATGGGAACAGCAGAACCTGTTATACTTCGTCGTTAAATGAGTATTATGCTGGCATGATGCGTCGCTGTTCCCCCTCATCGCTGTCAACGTCACAGGGAAGCCCTCTGCCCTTGAAGTCTGATGGAGAACATCGCTATGATGATGGTCGATCCTGAATTTATGGGCAGCAGCATTCTGCTGATTGACGACGACGAAGCGCTGCGCACGACCGTTGTTCAGATGCTCGAATTTGCCGGATTCCACGCCATCGGCGCGTCGAGCGCCGCGCTTGGCTTGCAACTGACCGCTGAACAGCCCTTCCGGCTGATCCTGACCGACCTGATGATGCCGGAAATGGACGGCTATACGCTGATCGCCGAGCTGAAGAAAACGCCGCAAACCGCCCGCATCCCGATCATCGTGGCGACCGGCAAGGCCGATCCGGTCGATCAGGAAGAAAGCCTGCGGCGCGGCGCGGCGGGCTATCTGGTCAAGCCGTTCAAGCTCGAAACCCTGCTCGCGGTGATTCAGCAGACGATGCGCGCCGCCGAGTCGGCGACTTAAGCCGTCTCAGGGCGCGAAATCGACCACCTGCCCGCCCCGAATCGACGCCTCAGCCGCCTCAATCAGCCTTTGCGCCATGACCGCGTCTTCCAGCGTCGATAACGGCGGTTGCCCGTTGAGCAGACACTGGCGCACGAAATAGTCGATCTCGTAGACGAAGCTTTCCTCGTAGGACGTATAGCGCCAGTCCATGCCCACGCCCTGCCGGGTCGATATCGAGTCGCGCCAGCTAAAGGTTCCACCGCCTTCGGTGCCGAGGACTTTATAACGGAAAGTGAACGGGTCGTTGGTCTGGTCATTGGCGGCAAAGGTGGCGAACAGCGTCGCCAGCGCGCCGTTGGGCATCTCGGCCACCAGCGCGTACTGATCCTCGCGGTCGAGCGAGACTGGGCGCGTTTCCGTCACTATCGTCACCAGCCGTTTCGGCGTGCCGAGCAGATAGAGCAGCGAGTACAGATGATGAGTGGCGATCTGGCGCAGAATGCCGGGATAGCGCGCGGCGACAACGGGCGGATGATGGATAGCGTACAGAATCCACGCGGCGACGATCTGCCCGTAGTCGCCCGCGTCGATGTGCTGCTTGATCTGGCGAACGCCGGGGGTGTAGACGACGTTATGGCCGGGGACGCACAACTGGCCGCTCGCCTGCGCCGCGTCGAGGATCGCCTGCACGTCCGCCACCGACGCGCCGACCGGCTTTTCGACCAGCACGGCCTTGCCCGCGTCCATTGCCCGCAGCGCCGGGTCGCGGTGAAACTCCATCGGCGTCGCCACGATCACGGCATCGACCGCCGGATCGCCGAGCAGTTCGTCGAGCGACCGCGCCGCCTTCGTCTCGAACTGGCGCGCCAGTGTCTCGGCCTGTTCGGGCCGCGCGTCGAAAATACCGATCAGAGTCGCCGCCGAGCAGGCGCGCACCCCGGCGGCATGAAGCTGCCCGGCGACGCCCGCGCCGACAATCGCAATGCCGATAGAAGCCGAGTCAGACATGGTCAACTCCAGAAGAAAGTGATGAGTGATGAAGTGATGAGTGATGAGTAAAAGATAGGACGAACAACAAGCTGGTTGATTCTTGCTTTTAACTCCTTACTCCTCCCTCTTTACTCCTTACTCATCACTCGTCACTCATCACTCCTCACTCCTCACTCCTCACTTCATCACTCCTCACTTTTTCTACGCCCTTGAAGCGAGCCGGTCAACGGCCTTAGAATCAGCATCCGAGTAGAAAGGATCATCACGGTGGAACTCATCACCGACCTGAACGAGATCAAGCGCCGCGCCGTCGAGCGCCGCGACGAGTTCGAAGTCATGCGCTATCTGATCGAAGATCAGATCGAACTGACCGATGCTGAGGTCGATACGCTGGTCGATGAACTGGCTGCGCCGATCATCGCGGGCATCGACTGTACCGCCTGCGGCAACTGCTGCCGCTCGCTCGACGTCGGCCTGACGCCGAGCGACATCGACCGACTCTCGGCGGGAATCCAGATTCCCGTTGACGCCATCATCAGCGAATACGTCGATCTGGAACGCGGGCGCGAGATGGACGAATGGGGCGTCTTTCGGCAGAAGCCGTGCGCCTTCTTCGATGGCCGTCTCTGCACCGTCTACGCGCATCGACCCGACTCGTGGTTCACGCCCGACTTTCGCTGGACGCTGGAATACACGATTGCCGGGGCGGGGATGTGTCCGATCATCTACAATCTGCTCGACGCGCTGCAAAAGAAAGTTGACGGAATGTAGCGCCTACTTATGATTTGCGCCGTAGCGATTGTAGAGCGTCAGCGCGGTGATGATCGCCGCCCCGCCGATCCCGCTGACGAGCATCTCATCGGGATGCTCCCACTCGATGAAGTATTCGGCGAACTTAATCACGATCACCAGCACGAGGATGCCGCTGAGTTTGGCTTTCAGCTCCTCGAGGCTGTGGATCACCAGCCATTCAGGCAGCGTGAGGTCTTCGATGAACAGCTCGTACAGCGCGATGGCGAAGATATAAAGAACCGCCGCCACGAGGAAGATGTCCATCAGCTCGATGAACGAGACTGTGACTCCCGGCATGGTGTTGGCCTGCGTGACCAGCGTGACGATGGTGTTGATCGTCCTGACCGCGCCGAGAATCAGGGCGGTCAGCGCCGCCGCGAACAACGCGGCCACAGCGATGAACAGAACGTAACGACTGCGTTCCAGTAGTCCCTTCACAACCTGCTCCTGCCTTCCATTCACGCTCATCAATCGCTGCTCAGTGTACTCGAAATCCGTGAAACAGAGTCGCTGTCCTGTGAAGGAATCGCTGCTCGACGCGCTCGACCGCACCCGCCAGCCGCTGCGACGATGAGATCGCCTGCCGAACTCGCGCCCCGGTGTTACAATAGAAGTAATTGGCGGCGTACACCACGGCGACGGGTGTGATGGCAGAACTTCAGGTCAGACAGGCAACGCTCGACGATACCGATGCAATCAGCCGGTTGTTCCGGTCGCAGATTCAGGTCTGGCAGCGGCTGGACGAGCAGAATCGCGTCCAGACCGTGCCGCACGAGTCGCTGACGATCTACGAACGCTGGCTGCATGGCGGCGCGTGGATGAGCATCGAGACCGGCGCGATCCACCTCAGCCACCTGTTATCGGGCGCGGGGCTGGCCTTCGTCGCCGAGAGCGAAGGCGCGCCGAGCGCCTACCTTGAAGCCTATCAGAGTAACGAAGCGCCGCCGTTCGGCAATCACATTCACCTCTCGACGCTGGCCGTCGCCGCTGGAACGCCGGTCAGCGCGCAGGCCGCGCTGATCGCCCGCGTGCTGGAGCAGGCCAGAGCGCTCAAGGTACAGCAGGTCACAGTCAGCCGACTCGGCGACGCCGACGCCGAACTGTTCAGCGGCTATTTTCACCTGACGCCGCTGGCGCGCGTCCGCCGTTTCAGCCTGCCCGCGCGCCAGGGGCAGATTTTCTACCAGTCGAGCGAACACGTCAGCAGCGACGCGGCGCAGATTGCGGGCTGGATGATGCCCATCGGTCGGCTGACCAGCGCCCGCCAGCAGTGGGAAGAACGCTGGTGGCGCACCTGGGACGCCATCCCCGAAATTCGCGCCCGCCAGACGCACCGGCTGAAGATCAACTGCGCCGGGCAGGAAGCGCTGCTCTGTGTGCAGCAGCAGTTATACGACCCGCGCAGCGCCGACATCTACTGCTGGTCGCCGAAAGCGCTGACCAATCAACTCCTCTCCGCCATCCGCGACTGGACGCACCGGCAGGGCTATCGCGGCCTCAGCCTGGTCGTCGGCGATGACACGGTCAAGACGCTCGGCGCAGAAGCCGAGCCAGACGGCTTCACGCAGGAAATCAGCACCGTCACGGCGTAAAGTTCGGACATCCCTGGAGCATTCGATGAACAGGCAATACGGCGAGTCATCCCTTAACCTGAGCGCATTCGAGCCTGATTTTCAACTGCGCGACGCTGAAGCTGTCCTCGCCTTCATCGAGACAGAGCCAGCATTCCTCGGTTTGCTCCTCGAAGCACGCGAAGAGATCAGGGCATTATTTCCAGATGCGGTCATTTTCGTGGAAGTTGAAGATGATCCTGATACGCCTGCCAATCCACGCCTGATGGTTTCCATCGGAACAACCTTCGGCGCCGAAGAAACCTTGCAGGCGCTCAAACGATTTGACCAGCAGTGGTGGCTCAAGAATCTCGACCGGGCAAAGCGAAAGATCACCATCACCGTCGAGTTGGTCTAACGTGGCCGATTTTGATTGGTCGGGTTATCTAATCCTTGCACAGCGTCTGGCAGGACAGGGCAAGACGCCTGTACCGCCAGAGGCCCTGCTCCGCTCATCCATCAGCCGCGCTTATTACGCTGCTTTCAATAAAGCGCGCTGGTATCTGCGCCATTGCGCTCAATCTGGCGCAGGACGTCATCACGTCGCTCGAAGGTCTTTAAGGAAATCATGACACCTGAAAACGCCCTGTACTACGGCGACAATCTCGACATTCTGCGCCAGCACATCGCCGATGAATCAGTCGATCTGATTTACCTTGACCCGCCCTTCAACAGCGCCCGCAGCTACAATCTGCTGTTCAAGGACGAAAGCGGCCACCACGCCGACGCGCAGATTACCGCTTTCGAGGATACGTGGCACTGGGGCCGCGCCGCCGAAGAAACCTTTTCCGAACTGGTCACAGACGCGCCGGAGCGGGTGGGCCGCGCCATTGCCGCGCTGCGCGACCTGATCGGCACGAACGAGATGATGGCCTACCTGACGATGATGACCGCGCGGCTGGTCGAGCTACACCGCGTCCTCAAACCGACCGGTTCGCTCTATCTCCACTGCGATCCTACCGCCAGCCATTACCTGAAAGTAATATTGGATACAATATTCGGGGGGGGCGGCGGGGGCTTCAGAAACGAAATTATCTGGAAACGAACTAACGCCAAAGGTTTAGCTTTTACCCGATTTGCGACTAATCACGACGTTATCCTGTGTTTTACAAAATCAGGTAAATGGTCATGGAATCCATTATATAAGGCACATGATCCTGAATATGTAGAAAGGTTTTACCGTTTCGTTGAGCAGGAAACAGGACGACGTTACACGCTTGATAATTTGACAAACCCTAACAAAAATCGCCCGAATCTAACGTATGAATTTTTGGGTGTAACTCGCGTCTGGCGTTGGACAAAGGACAGGATGCTTAAGGCTTATCAGGACGGCATCGTTATTCAGTCGCAACCCGGAAGCGTTCCAAGATTAAAGCGTTATTTGGATGAACAGGAAGGTATTGCCCTTGATGATGTATGGATAGATATTCCGCCTGTACAAGCGCAAGCAGCAGAACGTCTCGGCTACCCGACGCAGAAGCCGCTCGCCCTGCTTGAGCGAATCGTCAGCGCGAGCAGCAATCCCGGCGACGTCGTCCTCGATCCGTTCTGCGGCTGCGGCACGGCGATTGCCGCCGCGCAAACCCTCGGTCGGCGCTGGATCGGCATCGACATCACCCACCTCAGCATTGCGCTGCAAAAGTACCGGCTGAAAGATATGTTCGGCCTCGAACCGGGCAAAGGCTATGCCATCATCGGCGAGCCGGAAGACATCGGCTCGGCGCGCCAGCTTGCCAGCGACGACCGTTATCAGTTCCAGTGGTGGGCGCTCTCATTGATTCAGGCCAAGCCGCTCGGCGTCGGCAAGACCAGCAAAGAGGGCAAGAAGGGCAGCGATAAAGGCATTGACGGCGTCATCAACTTCATCGACGATAACAGCCAGACGCTCAAGCGGGCATTGGTGCAGGTCAAGAGCGGCCACGTCAACAGCGGACTGATCCGCGATCTGGTCGGTACGGTCGAGCGCGAAAAAGCCGCCATCGGCGTGTTTCTGACGCTCGAACCACCGTCACGCGACATGAACACCGAGGCCGTCAGCGCGGGCTTTTATCAGTCGCCGGGTTGGGGAACCCAGCACCCGCGAATTCAAATTTTGACGGTTGCCGATCTGCTGGCAGGCAGGAAAGTCGATATGCCGCCTGCTTATGGCACATTCCGTCAGGCTCCGCGCGCCAGCGGCCCGCAGAACAATTTCGTTGGGCCGCTGCCCGGCTTCAACCTCGACGAATGAGATTACGGGCTGGCTGAAGCCAGCTTTCGAGAAGTTTCGTAGTCCGGGACTTTAAAGGCTTGTCCGGGACTGCTGGCCTCACCCCTCAACCCCTTCGCGGCCTGCGGCTCCTGCCGAACAAAGAGATGTTCGGCACGCTACGCCGCAAGCAGCGAGGGGAGTCTAATTCTGCGCCAGCCTCAGGCCGCAGCCGAGAGTTTGTAAATCGTCCCGCTCTGGTCGTCGGAGATATACAGGCCGCCGTCAGGCGCGACTGCCGTATCGACCGGACGGCCCCAGACGTCGCCGTTTTCGATCCAGCCCGTGACCAGATCGACCGCGTCACCCGGCCTGCCATCAACCCACGGGTAATAGATCACCTTGTAGCCAGTCGGCTCGCTGCGGTTCCATGAGCCGTGAAGGCCGACGACCGCGCCGCTGCGATAGGCTTCGGGAAACTGCGTATCCTGAAGGAAGGTCAGGCCGAGCGGCGCGGAGTGCGCCTGAATGCCCTTGCTGACCGCGTCCATCGTCTTGCAGTCGATATGGCCGTCGGCGTTCAGCTCATAGTCGAGGTCGAACGGCATGTCGGTCAGCCCCGCCTCGGTATCCGGGTTCGGGTTGCAGAACGGCCAGCCGTAGTTGCCGCCGTCGCGCACCTGAATCAACTCATCCGGCGGGTGATTATCGACATACTGCGGCACGACCTTGCCGTAATTGCCGGTCGAGTCGTTCAGCGGGTAAATGATATTGTCGCGGTTGTTGACGACCACCCACAGGTCGTCGGTTCCCGGCACGAAGGCCAGACCTTCGGCGTTACGCAGCCCCTGCGCGAACAACCGTCCGCCGCTGCCATCGGCGTTGTACTGATAAATGGCCGCGCGCTGCGGGTCGCTCTGGCTGTCTTCGCTACAGGCGTTACAGCTTGAGCCGAGCGCGACGTACAGCCTGTCGTGCGTGTCGAGGGCGATGTTCTTGAGCGGATGATTGCCGCCAGTCGGCAGGCCGCTGACGACGACTTCCGGCTGCTTGAAGGTCATATCGCCCTCAGTGTAGACGGCGCGGCTGACCTGATCGGTTTCCGACAGGTAGAGATAGGTCGTCGCGCCGATGGTGTGAAATACCATGTCGTGCGGCATATTCAGGCCGCTGGCGAAGCTCGATACCGTGCCGTCCGGCTTGACCAGCGCAACGCTGCCGTCCTGCGGCTGTGAGACCAGCAGGCTGCCATCCGGCGTGACAGCCATGAAGCGGGCGTTCGGCACGCGGGCATAGACGGCGATCTGGAAGTCCGGCGGCACGTTCAGCGCGCGCGCGCCGTCGAATGGGCCGCTGTCCATCCCGGCAGGGACCGTCACCGTCACCGGCACGCTCGCGCCAGCGGTCGCCGTCGCGTCCTGCGCCTGTACCGGCCCGAAATGCGCCGCCAGCAGCAGGCTGGTGGCAAGCGCCATCAAAGGCATCATAAGCGGGTGTTTGTTCATCCGTCTGTCCTTTTCAAACTGACCGACATAGCTACTGTAACGTGTCAGGGCAGCCAACCGCCCCGGCTCCAATCAAACCCTAAGGTACGGCGAGCAGCAGCGGGAAACAAAACCGGCCCACTTGAGAATCCAGTGAGCCGGACATGAAGCCGGTGAGGATTCAGACCTGCGCCAGCAGATCGGCCACGACCTTCGCGGGCGGCACGTCCGCTGACGGGCGCTCGAAGGTCAGCAGCGTCACCAGCGGCAGGTCGCGGAAGAAGGCGAGCTTGTCCGCGCCGAGCGTCTCGGCAGTGTCATCCCCGGCCATGAACTCGTCAACAATCGACCTGACCAGCGCTGCCCCGCGCGGGTCGTCGAGCCAGTCGCCGAGCGTGCTGTTGGCATTCAGACGCGACGGCAGCACCGTCCCGGCCAGCGTGACCGACTGGCGCAGGCGAATGTCCGCCGACGAACTGCCAACCAGAAGCTCAAACTCGCCCGCCTCGACCAGCCATTGACCATAGGCCGGGTCGTAGTAGGCGAAAGCGCGCCGGTCGAGCGTGAAGCGGACGGGCCGGGTTTCGCCCGGTTCAAGGGCAATTTTAGCGAACGCCTTCAGCTCCTTCGGCGGGCGCTGAAGCCGCGAAGCCACGTCGCGGACGTAAAGCTGAACGATCTCTTTCCCGGCGCGCATCCCCTCATTGGTGACGTCGCAGCTAACTTCAATCGCGTGATCGGCGGCGCTGGCCGGGGACAGCGTCAGGTGACTGTAGCTGAACGTGGTGTAGCTCAAGCCATAGCCGAAGGGGAACAGTACCGGCTTTTCGAGCGCGTCGTAATAGCGATAGCCGACGTGCAGCCCTTCGCCATAGCGCACGGTTCCATTTTCGCCGGGGAAGTTCAGGTAAGCAGGCGTGTCCTTGATATCGAGGGGAAAAGTCTCGGCCAGCTTGCCCGATGGATTGACCACGCCGAGCAGCACATCCATGATCGCGCCCGCCCCCGCCTGGCCGGGCAGCCACGTTTCGAGCACCGCCGGAACGTCGTCGATCCACGGACGCATGTTAACCGCCGAGCCGCTGCTGAGGATGACGACCGTGCGCGGCTGTACCGCCGCAACCGCCTGAATCAGCGCGCTCTGATGCGGCGTCAGGTTCAGGTCGCGCCGGTCGTAGCCTTCTGACTCGATCACCGACGGCAGCGCGAGATACAGCAGAGCAACGTCGGCGCTGCGGGCAATCGTCACCGCCTCATGGATTAAGGTCTGATCGACCGTATCCACCGGGCCATCGCCCGACGCATAGGCGACTTCGGTCTGCGCCCGCAGCAGGTCGAGCGCGACGTCGACGCGGGTGCTGTTGACGTGCGAGCTGCCGCCGCCCTGAAAGCTCGGCTTGCGCGCCGCCGTACCGATGACGGCAAGCGATTCGTCGCCGGTCAGCGGCAGCAGGCCGTCCTCATTCTTGAGCAGCACCATCGCTTCCGAGGCGATCCGCCGCGCCAGCGCGTGATGCCCATCGACATCGACCGCGCCGACGTTCTTCGGCGTCTGCTGCGCCCGCAGAATGATCCTGAGCAGACGCTCGGCAGCGCGGTCGAGAATCGCCTCGTCCAGCGCGCCGCTCTGCACCGCCGCGATCAGCTCGCCCGTGCTGGCGCTGACTGGCCCCGGCATTTGCAGCTCCAGCCCGGCGCGCAGGGCCGCCACGCGGTCGCGCACCGCGCCCCAGTCGGACATGACGAAGCCTTCATAGCCCCACTGATCGCGCAGCACTTTCGTCAGCAGATACTCGTGCTGCGAGCAGTATTCGCCGTTGACGCGGTTGTAGGCGCACATGACCGTCCACGGCTGCGCTTTTTCGACGGCGATCTCGAAGCCGCGCAGGTAGATTTCATGCAGCGTCCGCTCGTCGATTTCGGCGCTGACGGTAAAGCGCGCCGCTTCCTGATTGTTGACGGCGAAATGCTTGAGTGACGTGCCGACGCCCTTGCTCTGCACGCCGCGAATCAAGGCGGCGCTCAATTCGCCCGCGATCAGCGGGTCTTCGGAAAAATACTCGAAGTTACGCCCGCACAGCGGCGAGCGCTTGATATTGATGCCCGGCCCCAGCAGCACGTCCACGTCGAGGGCGATACACTCGTCGCCGAGCGCCTGCCCCAGCTCGTAGAGCAGATCGACGTCCCATGTGGCGGAGAGCGCCGCCGCGACCGGGAAACAGGTGGCTGGCTTGCTGGCGTCAATCAGCGACGCGGCGTCATTGCTGCGGCGGACGCCGTGTGGGCCGTCAGAAACGGTGATGTGGCGCAGGCCGAGCCGCTCGACTTCCAGCGTTTGCCACGGCGTCGCGCCCGTGCAGAGCGCCGCCTTCTCTTCGAGGGTCATCTGCTGAATCAATGAGGCGCTGTCTGCGGGCATCAGAAATCCTGACGGTTCATGGTCGGACAGGGTGGAACGATCTTATCCAGCCGCGCCGAACCTGTCGACTCCCCGCCGTGATACAATCGATTCGAGTCATCACGTCGGCGACGAGAGGCTTAAACGCCATGAAAACGCGCCTCCAGAAACGCAGCCCTGACTTGATCGTGGTGATCGCCGAAACCGTCGCTCACACCGCCCATCTTCAGAGCAGGGTGTCGCTGATGATAAGCTTCATGGCGAGTGGGATACCAGCCCATCTGCAAGTTCTGAGCGATAACCGGCACATGAGGACAGTTCGTTGACTTACCAGCCTGACCACGTCGAGCGGATGACGATCAGCGGGCGAATTCAGGTTGCGACTGCCAGCGGCGCGTTTCCCGCCTACTGGTCGCAGCCTGAATCGGGCGGCAGGTTCCCCGGCGTGGTGCTGATTCATGACTGGTGGGGCATCACCGAGGTCGAGCGGCGGCTGGCACAGCGCTTCGCCCAGATCGGCTATTACGTCATCGTCCCCGACCTGTTCGACAGCCATACGGCCACGACGCCGCAGGACGCGCTGATGCTGGTCGAAACTTACGGCGGCTCCGGCAGCTATCGGCAGGTCGATAGCGCGTTACAGGCGCTGGAAACCCATCACCGCTGTAACGCCCGCGTCGCCGCCATCGGCCTCGGCATGGGTGGGACAATGGCCTTTGAGGCCGCGCTCCACCGCCATGACCTCGAAGCGGCGGTCGCCTGCTATGGCTTTCCGCAGCGGCACTTCGGCCATTTTGCCGGGGCCAAAGCGCCGATCCTTGCGCTCTATGGCAGCGGCGAAACGCTCGTCCCGCCCGCAGCCCGCGAGCGGCTGCGGACTGAGCTAGCCGCTTCGTCGCTCGGCCATGAGGTCGTCACGATTGACGGCGCGGCGCGCGATTTCTTCGATGGCGCGCAAAGTAAGATCGTCTGGCCGACCATCGTCCACTTTTTAGATCGCCATTTGCAGACGCTCCGAGGGTCGGGTGATCCATCCGACAGCAGCCCGTGAATCCGGGCATCATGCCTCATGCCCCGACGAAATTCCCCGTCCGATCTTCCTCCCCTCTCCCGGTGGGAGAGGGGCCGGGGGTGAGGGAGCCGGGCGCGAACCATCGCGGCTCTGATCTTCCTCCCCTCTCTGCTTGCGGAGAGGGGCCGGGGGTGAGGTCGGCAGGCGCAAACCATCGCGGCTCTGATCTTTCTCCCCTCTCTGCTTGCGGAGAGGGGCCGGGGGTAAGGTCGGCAGGCGCGAACCATCGCGGCTCTGATCTTTCTCCCCTCTCTGCTTGCGGAAAGGGGCCGGGGGTGAGGTCGCCGGGGGTGAGGGCAGCAACGCGAGGGCAGCAACCTGAGGGCATCGATGACTCCCTGTGAAGCGTTCTGGCTGGGCCGCGTCCCCTATCGAGAGGCGTGGGCCTTGCAGGATCGGCTGGTCGAGGCACGCGGACGCGACGAAGCGCCCGACCGACTGCTGCTGCTCGAACATCCGCCTACCTACACGCTCGGCTCGGCGGGCCGCGAAGAACACCTGCTGATGAGCGCCGAGGAGCGTGAGCGGCGCGGCGTCGAAGTCCTGCGCGTCGACCGGGGCGGCGACATCACCTATCACGGCCCCGGCCAGTTGGTCGGCTACCCGATTGTCAGGCTCGCGCGCGGCGAGCTGCGTACCGACTTTATCGCCTATCTGCGCCGTCTGGAGCAGGCGCTCATTCGCACGCTGGCGGATTACAGCGTCCCGGCCTACCCGATCCCCGGCCTGACCGGCGTCTGGGTCGATACGCCGCGCGGCGAGGAAAAGATCGCGGCCATCGGCGTCAAGGTCACAGTCAAGGCCGTGACCAAGCATGGCTTCGCCCTCAACCTCAACGCCGACCTCGACTACTTTCGCGGCATTATCCCCTGCGGCATCCGCGATAAAGGCGTGACCAGTCTGGCAGCGCAGCTCGGTCAGCCAGTCGATGAGGCAGACTTCCGCCGCCGATTCGCGGTCTGCTTCGGCGCAATCTTCGATTTCGAGATGGTCGAAGGTCAGCCCGCCAATCTTTCGCGCTAGCGTTGGCATCTTCTCTACGAAAGCTCAGATAACATTACGATTTGCATTGTATAATCAGGGTGTATCGTCGAGACAAGGAGCACATCATGTTCCTACTGACCGGCAATGGAAAACTGGATAAAGACCTCGCTGAAGATCATCAGCGTGAACTGCTTGAGGAAGCAGAAGCCGACGCCATCGCTAAAGGCGAAGCGCAGGAAGGCGATTATGAGCCGCTGACTGACGAACCCGACGATATGATCGTCGAGCCGAAGCGCAACAAGCACGTCAAGCACGGCGACCGCTAGGAGCAAAGCCGATGTGGAGCAATGAATCGCAGGCTGCCGATAACGATGCCGAAGAAGACGCGCGGAAAGATAACGCGCTCGAAGAGGACCCCAACCCGATGCGCCACGCTGCCGGTTGGATCGAAGGCATCGGCCCCGAAGGCATGAGTCGTGACGAGGTGATGGAAGAACTGGAAGCCAGCGGCTTCGACGTGCTCGAAGATGACGCCTTCGACGCCAGCCCCAAATTTCCGTCCGATATGCCGAACTGGAGCGACAGCGTGGATTTCAGGCAGCTTACGCCGCTCGAAGCTGAACTCGACGGCGAGAACGCCAACCTGTCGAATGAACGTCCGGTCGAGGATCAGGCGATCCGCGAGCTGGAAGCCGACGGTGACGAGCCTGAGGCCTAGCGTTAGCGCTGCTAACGAGAAGGGCCTGTCTGCGCTGGACAGGCCCTTTTGATTCCATCTTGAATCCCTCTCCCACCGGCGGAAAAGGACTTGGCTGTAACAGCCTTCCGGCTTCTCTCTGTTCACATCCCCACAATGCCAGACTAGCCGGAATTTAGCGCCCCTCTCCCACCGGCGGAAAAGGACTTGAATGTAACAGCCTTCCGGCTTCTCTCTGTTCACATCCCCACAATGCCAGACTAGCCG